>DASXTB010000203.1:0-3292 GCA_036505615.1 Acidobacteriota bacterium | reverse complement strand
GTCTTGAATATAGACATAATCCGGCGCACAGGCCGCAAGGACGAAGGCGAGGCCGAAAAGTGCAATGCCTATAGACACGGGAGCGCTGCGTTCTACCACTGATAAAGCTCTCGCGCACGCTCCGGTTTCCACATCAACTTTCCAAATACTTCTTGCCGCACCACAGGCCTCTCAAGGATCGGTCCCGAGTCGGCCTTGCGGATCTCACCCCCCAGATCTTTGGTTGGTCTGGTTAGATTCTGGTTCATACATCCCTCCGTCATTCCGCAATGGGACAACATCCCTGGACTAAACCAATAGAGGGGAGCAATGGGTGTGCCCAGGTCCTTACCCATGATAAGTTTAATGCATTCGCTAACTTAGGAAAATTGATGCTGTGCAGGCGTCAAACTTCAGAAAGGATGTTTGACGGTTTTCTGACAAGCGTCAGGACACGGGACAGGTCACCGGAACAACCCAGAGCCACAAACGGCCGACGGCAGTCAGCGACATCACCGACACTATGGCCGGAATTGCGTCGCGACAATCAGCAGTGTATGGAACGATGAGATCAAAAAAGAGGAGGTTGCGGCCCCGGAACCATTCCCGCTAAATCCGGATCCTCTCCATCCTTCGGTCGAGGAACTGCGATTTTCTCAGCCTTTCGCTGAGCGCGCCGCTCCTCTTTTTCTTTCTGCTTGGCTTGCTTGGCTCGCTCGCGATCGCGCTTGGCAAGCGTGGCTTTTCCTGGTCTGGGAATTCGAACCTCCCTGGGTCGACGGTGAAACGACGGGCAGGGAACGGTAAGGCTCCCTGCTCGAGGCTTATTCTACCACGGAACTACCAGCGCGCGCCGCTGCCTCCGCGATCGCTCATTCCACCACCGGTACGCTTCTCCTGGGGGCGGGCTTCGTTTACAGTAATTGTACGGCCGCCCATTTGAGTGCCGTTCAGCGAGGTAATCGCCTTCTGCGCCTCTTCCGATGTCGCCATCTCGACAAATCCGAAGCCACGCGCCTGGCCGGTTACCCTGTCGGTAATGACCTTCGCAGACGTTACGGCTCCCTGCTGTGAGAATAGCTCTTCCAATTGCTGCTCGGTTACCGAATACGGCAGCCCGCCAACATATAACTTGACACTCATTCCACTTCTCCTTCGTAATGCGTTGTTATCTTGGAAGTAAGGAGTGAATTGGCTCAGGTGAGCACCGAAGGCGAAGGGAAGGAAACGTCTTCAGGGCAGGCTTTACCGATCAAATCCCTACTGCAAGGCACAATCGCGGTGGGTCTTCTGATGTAGCGCCTCATCGCCAAGACCCTTCGACGATGATCGCAACGCCACCATAGCACAGACTCCTCAGTGAGGCAAGCTGTTATTACCCCCCTTCTACCGGGGACGCCACCGAGGTTGACGCGGAAGAGCCGGACTCGCTATAATACCATTTCCTTGGGCTTCGCAGACTTCCGAATCCGGCGCCCTCCTGAGTCCTGCGGCAGATTTCCAGCACCGCTGAGCCAGGATACGGCTCAGCCATTCGCGAAAGGACTTTGCTATTCAGGCCGCCAACCAAATTGAAGTGACCCGCCGTGAACAGGTGTTTCTCCACCTGGAACGCACGATGAGGGCAATCGATACGCTCCCTCCAGAGCAGCGCATGGCGCGACTGCGGGAACTTGCGGCAGGCGACCGGCTCACTCCGCCCCCCAGCGCTCCGGCCGAATCTCAGAAGTCTTTGGACCGAGCCACACAAAAAGAGATCGATCAGCGTCGGATCAGGCAGTTGAAACGGTTGTGCCAGAGGTTTTTGCTGTCCCGTCACACATCGCGTTCCCTCCTGCTCTATGTTGAGGAGATGTTGGCCAAGCGATCGAAACACGTGCTGCGTTTGTCCACTTCACTGAAACGCCTGAGCCCCCTGCAGGAGATCATCTGGAATATTTCGCCCTTTTTTAAGCACAGCGTCCGCACCGATGCCCGGCGGACCGGTCATATAGCCTGGGAAGATGTCGTCCAGTTTTTGGTAATCGCTCAGGAGTCGGAGCGTTTGGCGCTGAAAAAGAAGGCGTCGGCACGAGTCGTCACTCCCGCGAACCGCTTTAAAAATGAGGCTGACCGGCTGCGACGGATTTACCAGCACATCCAGACCCAAGCGCCGCAAACCCCTTACGCCCGCAAGATTGCCAGTCTGCTTGCCCGCCATGCCGGTCCAGGCGTGGCCTAGCAGCTTTGTTTTTTCTACATCGGCCGTGAGCTTTCTCGTCCCACCTTTCGCCAGGGCCTGGCGCTGCGAAAGAGGAGACTGAATTTTGGATACCATCCTTTTGGTTGAAGATGAAGAGCCGGTCCTTGAAATAGTCAGGAATCTTTTGGGGCTGAACCGGTATTTAGTCATCGAAGCTCACGATGGCTATCAGGCGCTCGCAATCTGCCAGGATTATTCCGATGTCATTGATCTGATGATTACCGACATCATTATGCCGCAAATGAATGGGATCGAGTTGGCCAAACGGGCTCGCATTCTGCGGCCGGCCATGAAGGTCCTCTTCATGTCGGGCTACGTACCTGAATACTTACAGCAGCATGGCTTCGCCGATGATATGGTCTTACTTCCTAAACCGTTCGGCCTCGAGGATCTGGTTCTCAAAATTCGCGCCGCCCGCAATGCGACCTTCAGCTCGTCATTGTAAGCTGCTACCAATTACCTGCTTCCCGCTATAAGAAGATAAGTTCAGAAGCCGTCACACCTGGGGACTCGATTCCGACGGAGATTCATCCGGCGCGCAAGGGGCCTTGCGATATAATGACTTCATCGCGGCCCCCGCACACCGGTGAATGCTTAACTGGTCAAAAACTCAAAATCGAGGGTATTGTGTTCCGATAGTCCAGAGAGGCTTACATGCGACTGAATGAACTTTTCCGGGTAGGTGTACGACAAGTCGCGAATTGCTGCGCGGTAGAACGATGATGTGACCAACTTCACGCCATGGAAGTCTAACTCTACGGTGTTGCCTTCATTCAGAAGACTTTGGATGATAAGATTGATCTTCTTGCCGTCGCCTGGTGTACTGCAGCAGCTGCCAATAATCTTCGACAACGCAAGGGTCTTCCGGAAGTCGAGAAAACTCATGACGGCCGCAGACGGCAATGCCTCGGCCTGACTGTCCCGCTGCTGATTTTGTGCAATCACCGGATCGAGGATTGCGCCACAATTGACGCAACGCCATTCGTTGATGTTGCTCACGCCATCGGCGAGATATTCGTCGATCATTAAGCCCTGACATTTTGGACACTCCATCTGCTCCCTCCTTTCTCA
>DASXTB010000202.1:0-10276 GCA_036505615.1 Acidobacteriota bacterium | reverse complement strand
TGGCAGGAATGATTGAGTCTCCTGTAGTGATCATCGAAGTGCAGCGCGGAGGACCGTCGACAGGCATCCCGACAAAGACTGAGCAAGCGGATTTGAACCAGGTCTATGGCGCCTCGCAGGGAGATTTCCCGCGCATCATCGTCGCTCCCAGCGATATCACCGATGCGTATTACACTGCGGCAAAATCCTTCAATCTTGCGGAAAAGTACCAGTTGCCGGTGCTGATTATTTCCGACCTGCTGCTGTCAGAACATCCCGAGACGGTAGAAGCCGATGCATTGCGCGGCGATGTGCCCATTGAGCGGGGCGAAATTCTCAAGGAGTGGTCCAGTGACAACGGCCCGTACAAGCGCTTTCATTTTACTGAATCCGGAATATCGCCGCGCGCGCTCCCCGGAACCCCCAACGCCACCTACGTGGCCGCCACCGACGATCACGACGAAGAAGGCATTTTGATCAGCGACATGTTTACCACGCCGCCGGTGCGCAGGAAAATTCAGGAAAAGCGCATGAAGAAGCTGGAACTGTCGCTCAAAGAACTGGAGCCCCCAAAACTAGAGGGACCCACGGACGCCGACGTGACTCTGATTGGCTGGGGTTCCTGCAAAGGTGTGATCAAAGAGGCGGTGGAGATCCTCAACAACTCTGGAATTCGAACCAACCAGCTGCACTTCAAATGGTTGCTGCCGTTCCATTCCAAGGAAGCAATTGAGATTCTCAGCCGCTGCAAGAAAACCATTTGCGTCGAAGCGAACTACACCGGTCAATTTGCCAGACATCTGCGCGCTGAAACCGGTTATTCCGTCAGCGATCACATCCTGAAATATGACGGAGAACCCTTTGAACCTCACCACATCGTCGAAGAAGCGCGCCGCATTCTAGAAGGACGCGAACTGAGTCTTGAAGTCACCATGGACGAAGCCAAAGAAATGGCGTACCACTACATCCGCACTCATCTCGGCGAGAAGGGGCGGCCGCGGCGCGCGGAGCGAACCACGGGAAACGGCTACAGCGAAGACGTCTGGGAAGTGGAAATCGTTAGCCGAGAAACCGGCGAGAAACAGGGAGAACTGAAAATTGGAGTGCAGACCGGTTCCATGCATTCATGGCAGCCTGCGGCTAAAGCGGCAGGAGCATGATTGGTTGTGTCCTTAGTGCAACAAGTTGGCAGAATTTTGTTTTTTTGACCAAGTTCTGGCGAAACCTATTCAAGGAGAAATGATTGATGGCAACAGAAGTAATCCAACTTCCGATCGAAACTTACGAAGGGGTCGTGGAGCCGGATTGGTGTCCGGGCTGCGGCGATTTTGGAGTGCTGAAGTCACTTAAGCTGGCTGCGGGCAAACTGGGAATTAGACCGCATGAAATGGTCGTCGTTAGCGGCATCGGCTGCTCCTCAAACATGCCCGGGTATATTCATGCCTATGGCGTGCACAGCTTGCACGGCCGGGCCGTCGCCGTAGCCGAGGGGCTGAGGTTAGGTAATCACGATCTGAATGTGGTGGTGACGGGAGGCGACGGCGACGGCTACGGTATCGGTATCGGCCACTTCATCCATGCGATGCGCCGGAACATCAACATCACCTATGTCGTGATGAACAACCAGATCTACGGTCTCACCACTGGACAAGCCTCGCCTACTACTGAAAAGAACGTTCGTACCAAATCGACTCCCCGAGGCAACGCGGAAATGCCGATTAATCCGCTGGCGCTGGCTATCGTGGCGGGGGCGACTTACGTGGCGCGTGGTTTTTCCGGCGAGCCGGAACATATGGCCGACCTGATTGCCGGAGGAATCGCGCACCGCGGATTTGCGCTGGTTGACACTTTTAGCCCTTGTGTCACGTACAACAAGGTGAATACCTATCCGTGGTTTAAGCAGCGGGTTTACAAACTGGAGGAGGAAGCCGGATACGATCCTTCAGATACGGACGCTGCCATGAAGAAGTCCTTCGAGTGGGGCGATCGCATTCCTCTCGGCTTGTTCTACAAGTCTGAGCAGTCGACCTACGAGGACAGCGAGCCCGTGTTTAAAAAAGGGCCGCTGGCGCATCAGGCGCTTGGCCTGCAAAAGGAAATCTTTGACGAATTGGTGAACGAGCTGCTTTAGATATTCCTGTGGTAGAGACCGCCCGCTGGGCCGTCTCTACGATCGCTGCGAATGTCTAAACCCGGCCAAATCTTGGACTTGGCAACCGATAACCTGCGACCTTCGACTTGCGACCTGCGACTTGATTGATTGATCAATCCTGCAGAATTAGCTTGGCGATGGTCTGCAGCTGCATGTTCGACGTCCCTTCATAAATCTTGCCGATCTTGGCGTCGCGGTAAAACTTTTCCACGGGATAGTCCTTGGTATATCCGTAGCCGCCGTAGATTTCCAGTGCGGCCGAAGTGACTCTTTCTGCCACTTGAGAAGTAAAAAGCTTGGCCATGGCCGCTTCCTTGGCGAAACTTTTCTCGCAGTCTCGCAGTCGCGCTGCGTTGTAAACCATCAGGCGCGCAGCCTCCAGTTCGGTCGCCATTTCCGCCAGTTGGAAACGCAACGCTTGAAATTTGGAAACCGGCTGGCCGAACTGCTCGCGCTCTTTCGAATAAGTAAGAGCCGCTTGCAAAGCGCCGCGGGATAGGCCGATCATCTGCGCGCCGATTCCAATCCGGCCCTCATTTAGCGTTTCGATAGACACCTTATACCCCTTGCCCACTTCCCCAAGGACATTTTCCTTGGGAACCCCACAGTTCTCCAACAACAGCTCGCAGGTGCTGCTGGCGCGAATGCCCAGCTTGTCTTCCTTTTTCCCTACGGTGAATCCTGGGAAATCTTTCTCGATCAGGAAAGCGGTAATCCCTTTGTGGCCCAATTCCGGGTTGGCATTCGCGAAAAGGATAAAAAGCCCCGCCTCCTTGGCATTCGTGATCCAAAGTTTGCGCCCATTAAGGACGTAATGATCACCGGACTGAACGGCGCGGGTCTGAAGCGCGAAGGCATCGCTGCCGCTTCCGGGTTCAGAAAGCGCATAGGCACCCACCGTATCGGCTGCCAAACGCGGAAGATATTTTTGCTTCTGGGCTTCATTACCCCAGCGCAGCAAGGCGTTGTTGACCAGGGTGTTCTGCACATCGACTACCACTCCTGCCGACGCATCGATGCTCGACAGCTCTTCGACTGCAAGAATGGACATGAAAAACGAGCCCCCTGAGCCTCCATACTGTTCTGGGATTTCCACGCCCATCAGCCCAAGCTCGAAAAATTGAGAGATCAATCCGGAGTCGAATATTCCTTCGCGATCCATTTTATCGACCAGCGGCTTGACCTGGCGCACCGCGAACTGCCGAACATTTTCCTGAAACATTCGTTCTTCGTCTCTCAGAATCTGCAGCGGCACATGTGCAGGTTCGCTCATTGTCGTATCTCTTGTCATAGGTCCTCGTATTGAATCAGCTGTCAGCTCTCAGCTAGCTAGCTGATTGCCGATCGCTGAGAGCTGCTTGCTGGCGCTCAACAGGAAAGTTTATACATAAGTTGCTGATTGATAAAGTGTTAGATGGAACCGGCATTCGAAGTTCCACACTCGACGTTCTCCATTAGAGTATCCGACTGTGCTACACTTTTGTGTAATCAATGGATAGTCTGAACCACCTGGTTTTGATCGTCGTTGCTGTCCTGCTTGTGCTAATGAACGGCTTTTTCGTCGCCGCCGAATTTGCGGTGGTAAAGGCCAGACTGACACATCTTGACGAACTGATCCGCAAGGGATTCTCGTCGGCCCGCATAGCGAGAAAGCTGTGTAATGAGATGGACGCGACCCTCTCGGCCACTCAGTTGGGCGTCACCCTGGCAAGTCTCGGTCTGGGCTGGGTAGGAGAGCCTGCTTTCGCGCACCTGATAGAAGGCGCAATCGGTTTCGGCCCCTGGTCGGTGGCGATCGCCCATACCATCAGCCTGTCAGGGGCGTTCCTGGTGATCACTCTTCTGCACATTGTTTTTGGGGAACTAACTCCGAAGTATTTGGCGATTCAGAAAAGCGAGCGTGTTTTGCTCTGGGTGGCACGACCGGTGCGCCTGTTTTACTGGATTACGTACCCTCTTATTTCGTCCCTAAGAGCCGCCGCGGCGATCGCGCTGCGGCTGGTAGGCATTAAGCCAGGCAGCAGGATCGAGCTGGCACACTCAGAAGAGGAGCTGCGCCTGATATTGGCGCAATCCCAGCGCTCAGGCATGATTTCCACCGACGAACAACAGCTCATGGAGAGCGTATTCGACTTTTCCGACCGATCGGCCCGCCAAGTGATGGTGCCCCGCAGCGACATAGTTTTTCTCCTGGTAGACAAGCCGATCGAAGAGAACCTGAGAATTGCGGAGGAGAACCAGCACACGCGCTACCCGCTGTGCGAGAATGATATCGACCACGTTATCGGAATGCTGAATGTAAAGGATCTATTGTTTCAGAGAGGGACGGACCTGCGGGCCGCCAGGCGCGATATCCTTTTCGTTCCGGAGATGAAATCGGTGCGTGAATTGCTGCGCGATTTCCAGAAAACGCACCTTCACATGGCGATCGTGGTTGACGAATACGGCAGTACGGCGGGACTTGTGACTCTGGAAGATATCGTCGAGGAGCTGATCGGCGAGATACAAGACGAATACGATTTGGAATCTCCCAAGTTCCAGAAATTGGGGGAGAAAAGCTACCGCGTCGCCGGGAGCCTGCTGCTTGAAGAATTAGAAGATCACTTGGATATAGAGATTGAGGACGAAACCAGCGACACGGTTGCAGGTTACGTCATGACCCGGCTCGGCCGGCCGGCCAAAGTAGGCGACACGGTGATGGTGGACTCTTACCGATTGAGCGTCATACGAACTAAGGGTTTTAGAATCAACGAACTGCTGCTGGAACAGACTGAATCGACCCTGGAAGACAAGGGACTCCACGTTTAGGAATTTTGAGTACTCCGGGCATCCAGCAAATCCGCGTTCTACCTGGGGAAAGACCCGAGCTAATCTCCGGGTGCGACCTATACAATCAACAGTCTTCTACGAGCAGATTCCCGGAATTCTCCTAGAGTCCCTCCCATAAAATCTCTTAATACCAGTTACAGATTCCAGCTTTACAAAATTGATAGCTCCACTCGATTGCATCTGAGATCAATCGAGGCGAAGCTGAATTACGTGTCTCTTACACAAATTTAGGTAAGAGCCACTGATTTTGAATTCATCACGTTTACGTGATGACAATTGTCGCGCGTTAATGCTGCCCCTGGTTACACAGGGGTTTTTAGGAGGCAAGAACAGTGCGTCAGAGCAAGATTGTAGCGCTCTCATTTTCACTCATCCTACTACCGCTGCTATTAACAATTTCCGGGCCGTTGTCCGCAAACGACGACGGTCAAGTTCTGATACTCTACGACTCATCCGGTCAGTACGGCTGGATCGGCGCTATTCACGCCCGCCAACTGGCAAGCCTGCTCGGACACTTTGACCTTCGCTGGCAAATACTTCCGGTGGAGCAATACCACAAGCTGGATTTAAATCACTTCCGCGCTACTTTTTATTTTGGAAATGTTTGGCAAAACGCCGTGCCGGATGAATTTCTGCAGGATGTCATGACGACCAACCGGCCGGTTTGCTGGTTCAAATACAACCTGTGGAAAATCGCCGGAAATTATCCGGTGTATAAAGGGGCCTTTGAGGCTAGGTTTGGCTTTCGCTTTCAGTGGATGGACTCTAACGGATATCCGGAGATTCGCTATAAGGGCCAAAGTTTCAATAAATACCAGGCTGATCCGGAACTGGGCCGAGTCGATATTCTGAGCCCTTCGATAGCCACTGTTTACGCTGTGGCATATTCCGCCGATGGCTTAACAAGCATCCCTTACATCGTCAAAGGCCGGAATCTCTGGTATGTCGGAGATCTCCCATTCAGCTATATGCGCGAGGACGACCGGTATGTCGCTTTTACGGATGCTCTGCACGACATGGTGGGAATTGACCATCCAAAAAGCAAGCGGGCCATAATTCGCATCGAGGATGTCGATCCCACAACCCCGCCCGATAGCCTGCGCCGGGTCGCTGACTATCTGTACTCGCAGCGTGTCCCCTTTGCTGTCGCTGTGATCCCCGTTTATACCGATCCCCTGGGTCATCACAATAACGGAGTGCCGCAATATGTGCCCATGTCGAAGAACCCAGAATTTATCAAGGCGCTCCAATACATGATCTCGAAGGGAGGGCAGATCGTCATTCACGGTTACACACATCAGTACCGAAATATCCCCAACCCTTACGACGGCGTGACCGGAGACGACTTTGAATTCCTCAGAGTAACGATTGACCAGAACTTTGCCATAACCTCAAGCGGACCGGTCCCTGAAGATTCAGTTCAATGGGTGCAGGACAGAATCGACGGTGCCATCAAAGAAGTGACAAAGTCCGGCTTGAATTACGTAGCCTGGGAGACGCCCCACTACGGCGCATCTGCTCTTGACTATCTCATGTTTGCCAGGAGGTTTCGCCTCACCATACAGAGGGTTCTAGATTATGACTACGCTGTTCCGATCAGGTTGGGCGCGCTCAAGAAGGACCACTCACGGCATTACTTTGCAGGCCAATTCTATCCGTACGTAATTGAAAACGACATCTACGGTCAAAAGATTGCGCCGGAAAACCTGGGCGACATCACGCCCGTTACCTGGAACGGTCTCGGAATACGGTTGCCCGCGGATTTGGTGCGCGACGCGCAAAGGAATCTGGCGGTTCGCGATGGATGGGCCAGCGCCTTCTTCCATCCGTTTCTCGACATCCAGTACCTGCAGCAGCTGGTCCAGGGGATCAAGGCTCTGGGGTACACATACGTTCCTCTGAGCGCCGACATGCGCTAAAGAGGTCTGCCGACTATTGATTTTTCCAGAGGGGGAAACATGTTAAGGAAAAAGACCCGGTTCTCACCTGAAAAGAATTGCTTGAATCGTGATCGTGCGAATAGAGCGCGATTCCCGCTGCTGGCTGTTCTGGCTCTGTCCTTGTGCTTCAGTTCGAATAAAGCGGTGCGCGGCGCCAGCGACGGCCCTCCGCCCGGCCGCGTGTTGATTCTCTATGACTCCACGGGACAATTCGGTTGGGTGGGGCAAGTCGACGCGCTTTATCTGGCGAACCTGATCGGCCACTTCCAATTGACTGCACAAATTACCCCGGTAGAGAAATACAGCCAGGGACAAATGGAAGACTTCCGCGCGGTCTTCTACCTGGGCAGTGTCTGGAATAACGATCTTCCAAATGTTTTCCTTCAAGATGTGCTCAACACCGGAGTGCAGGTCTGCTGGTTCAAGTACAACCTGTGGCAGATGCCCGGCAACATATTCGACAATCGTTTCGGATTCAGAGTGAGAGAGACAAGCACGAAAGATTTTGGAAGCATCACGTACAAATCTCAGACTTTCAGCAAAAATCGGTCCGATGCGGAACTGGGGCTGGCTAAGATCGTCGGACCGATTTCGCTCGTTGCCCAAGCATGTTCGGCAGATTCAGAATGCACCCCCTACATTATTCAATCTCGTAATTTTTGGTACGTGGCCGATATTCCTTTCACTTATGTGGATGAAGAGGACCGTTACATTGTCTTTACCGATGTTCTCCACGACATTTTGAATATCGATCATCCGTCCAGTCATCGCGCCATAATCAGAATCGAAGGCGTGAACCCCTACACTTCTCCGGAAGCGCTTACCCAGATCGCCGATTTGCTTGATGCGGAAGGAGTCCCGTTTGCAGTCTCGGTAACTCCGGTCTTCGTTGATTCGTTGGGTCTTTACAACAACAGGAAACCCGTCAGAGTCACAATGTCCGAAGCTCCCGACTTCGTAAGCGCGCTCAGGTACATGGTTAGACACGGAGGAACTATTGTTCTAAACGGTTACACTCATCAAAACGGTTCCAGTCCGAACCCGTTTACCGGGGTGACCGGCGAAGATTTCGAATTTTTCCACGTAGAAGTGGACCCGATCTCCAGAAATGTCGTCTCCGATGGACCGGTTGTCGAGGATTCATTGCCGTGGGTCACCAGCCGAGTAGAAAGCGCGCGCAGCGAGCTCGAAAATGTCAAACTGCAGTCAGTCGTCTGGCAGACGCCATTCTACGCGGCATCCCCGCTCGACTATCAGGTTTTTGCCTCCATCTTTCCCGCGACGATGGGACGAGATCTAAATGCTGGATATGCAATCTTGCCCAGGGGGCCGGGAGGCAAGGGTCCCATGCAGCCGCCTTTTTTTGCATCGCAGATCTTTCCTTATTTGATTCCGCAGGATGTATATGGCCAAAAGGTCATACCGGAGAACTTAGGCGGCATCGACCCGGGCGTGCCCTGGACCTTTCGGTCGGCCCGGCTTCCGCCAGACCTGGTTCGCGCTGCGGCAAAGGATCTCGTAGTGCGGGATGGTTTTGCCAGCGCCTATTTCCACTGGTATCTGGCACAGGATGATCTCAGGGATTTGGTCAAAGGCATCAAGGATCTGGGCTACACATTTGTGGCGCCATCGCCCGACCTTTTTATGGCGCCCTCCGTTGACATGGGAAGGAAAAGACCATGACTCATCCTCGCATAGCGCTAATAATGGGAACTCGTCCGGAAGCTATCAAGATGGCGCCCCTGGTGTGGGCTATGCAGAATCACTCCCACCAGATGGAGGCTGTGGTGGTGGCTACGGCTCAGCACCGCCAAATGCTGGACCAAGTTCTTTCGCTCTTTCAAATCACGCCCGACGTAGATCTTAACCTGATGCGTCCCAACCAAAGCTTGGGTAGCCTTACGGGCAGCGTGATGAAGATGTTGGAGGAGGCGCTGGATCAAATCAGGCCGGATCTGTTGCTCGTTCAGGGAGACACCACTACTGCCTTTGCAGCCGCTCTGGCCGCCTTCTATAAAAAAATTCCCGTAGCTCATGTTGAAGCAGGACTGCGAAGCCATGACAACGGCAATCCTTTCCCGGAGGAAGCCAACCGGCGCTTGATCACCACTCTGGCCGAGATCCATCTAGCGCCCACTTTACTAGCCAAGCTGGAGCTTTTGAATGAAGGTGTTCCTGAAGAAAAAATCGCAGTCACCGGAAACACAGTGATCGACTCTCTTTGCTACACGCTGCAGAAACCCTTTTCGTTTAGGAACACACCACTCGAGAGTGTCCCCTTTGACAGTAAACGGATAATCTTAGTGACTTGCCATCGGAGAGAATCTTGGGAGCAAAACTTGACGCATATCTGCTCAGCCATCAGAGACTTGGCCTCGAGTTTTGATGATATCTATTTCGTATATCCAGTGCACCTGAACCCCAACGTTCAAAACACGGTCAATCGCTGTCTTCGCGGCATTGAAAGAGTCCATCTGACTCCGCCGCTTGACTATGTCACTTTTGTCAACCTGATGCGTCGCAGTCATCTGGTGATGACCGATTCAGGGGGAGTCACTGAGGAAGCGCCTAGCCATCACAAACCGGTCCTGGTGCTTCGAGACGTGATCGACAGGCCGGAAGCGTGCCAGCTTGGATTGGCCCGGCTGGTGGGCACCAGCAGAGAGCGGATCGCAAGCGAAACATCCAAGCTGCTCACCGATCCAAAGTTATACCTGTCTATGGCAAACGGGTTCAATCCCTACGGAGACGGGCGAGCCTCAGAAAGAATAGTGGAAGTGATCTCGCGGTGGTCCGCGGCGGCGGCGCCGTTACTGCCGCCTGAAAAGGAATTCAAGCTCGAAGCCGAACAAGCCTATCGGCTCAAAAAGGAAGCGGAATTCGTTTTCCTCTCTGAGCAGGAACTTACCGTCCAGTAGCAGAGGCGCGGACGAAGAAGTTGCGACTCCTTCGTCCACACCGTGGAAGGGCTGACTGCAGACAAACTGCCTCCTAAGAGTCAGCCTTTCCACTTCACGGCCGATTATAGAGCAAATCGAGGGCACCCGCTATCAAAATGGCCATTACCGAGGCCTCACGGCCGCCTTCATGTTCCCTGTTCATCAAGAATTTTCTTAGCCCGCTGTCAACTCCGCCGGATCTCTCGTAAACGTGAAAACATTTCAAGCTTTCAATAAACTTGGGCAGCTCCGCCTTCTCGGTCGCGACCGGAAGAATCTCGACACCGTTTTCTCGCGCTGTCGAGATTTCTCGTTCGACTGATGATGAACCATCTAAATCGCCGGCCAACAGCAAAACACAAATCTGGGAATTCCGGAGTCGCTGCAGAGATGCAGAATACTCTTCCAAATCGAGCGAAACTCCATGCTGATGAAGC
>DASXTB010000201.1:0-7982 GCA_036505615.1 Acidobacteriota bacterium | reverse complement strand
ATCCGTCGATCTCCAGGAGCGTCGCGCTGCAGCGCGCGCAGCTAAAGTTAATCGACAATCCACGTTACGAACATCCGGGATTTTGGTCGCCCTTCCTGATGATCAATAACTGGCTCTAACGCCGCCTATGTGCCGTGAGGTTGGTGCCTAAATTTTTGCGATCTCCTTTGGCCGCCGGCATCTTGATCGGTACCCTGATTTCCGCGGGGATCTTGGGTCTGCGCGGTTTGGGTATTTTCGAATCGCTCGAGCTTCCGTTGACGGATGAAGTAAGCAATGGGGTCAGGCATGCCTAATTGACCTTTTTGCTTTATGTCCTCTCCTGAGCTTTTCACAAAGCTTTTCGACATCACTGCGCAGTTCACTGTTTTCGGAGAATTCATCGGCCAACTTTATTATCCCTCTGCTTAACGCTGCGGGGTCCTGTCGTAATAATTTGGCTGTCTCCTGGTTAGTGAAGCCCCCGACTTCGCGCGCAATCCAAGCCATTACCCGCTTCGCCTTGGCATTCTTTCTCCCCCGTCCGCGCTGCAACGCGACCGACGGCGGAAGGTCGAAATATTCGCAAACCGCCTCTTTAACCTCAGACCACGGCAGTGCAACGGCGCTGGCGGGCTCGAGGTCGGAGACTCGCTCTTTAACGGTTTCGACAAATTGTTCATCACCGAGATAGGTCTGCTCCACGACCTCGTACAGCTCGTCCCGGTGCCCCAGCTGGAGCCCATCCCGGACAAAGCGTCGATAGGCCGAAATGGCTTGGGCTGGCCTTTTGGCGAACAGGGGAAGAACCTCGTCCACCGCAATCCATTTCGTCCCTGTTCGTGCCAGGTAAGCTGCATGGCTGCTCCATGGGTACCGATCGGGATCTTGGACGAGCTTACTGCGGACAGGATTTAAATGCAGATAGCGAATCAGCTCTAACAGATAATTACCCTTGTCGCACAGAATCGCCTTGTAGCGTCCCTGAAACAAGTGGCCGATCTTCTTGTATTTGGCATTCCAGTAACGCGTATATCTAAACAAAATATTTTGCATCACCTTGGCGAGCGGCGTTTGACCGATCTGAATGAGGTGATGAATGTGGTTGCCCATTAAGACGTAGGCATACACGCGATAGTTGTGTCGCCGTTGACTTTCCTGAAGCAGATCGAGGTAGCGCCGACGATCGGCATCGTCCGTGAAAATCGCTTGCCCCTGGTTGCCGCGGGCCATGACGTGATACAGAGCACCAGGGAAGTGGACTCGGGGCTTGCGCGCCATAGCGTACGCAACATAGCGGATTTATCCATAAAGATCAATAAAGCATGCCTGACCCCAGCCGTTAATGACCCCAGCCCTGAGAAGCAGTCACCCCTATCATTTCTCGTGCATGACCACCAAGACTCCGTTTTCGCCCGCGGCCGCCCGCCCGGCATGGAAGGCCGCGGGCGCGTCGGCCGGAAAATCGCGGTGCAGCGCAGCGAAAAGTTCCGCGGCTTCAGGGTCTTCCTGGCTTAGTGCGGCATAGGCTTCAGCGTAGCGGGCCAGCAGCGCCGGAGGGTCGTCCGGGGAGACCGGCGCCAGTATCGGTATGGCATTTTTCCTGCCCTTCACGATTATGTCACCGACCGGACGAAACGCCTGGCGCCGGCACAGCGCGGCGGTCTCGCCGCTCACCGCTACACGGCTGCCGATATACTTGTTCAGTCCCTCCACGCGGGAGGCGACGTTCAGCGTATCTCCCAGCGCGCCGTATTTCAGCTTGCCATGGGTGCCGATATTACCGACCAGCGCCGTCCCGGTATGCACACCGATGCGGGTATGGCCCCACTTGATACCGCGCGCCGTCAACCCGGCAGTGAAGCGCTGGGCCGCTTCGTCCATCGCCAGAGCCGTGGCCACCGCGCGGTCAGCATGGTCCGGCTGGTGCATCGGCGCACCGAATAGCACCAGCAGGCCGTCGCCAATGAAGTCGTTCACCAGTCCACCGTTCTGCACCACCACATCGCTCAGCACGCCGAAATAGTCGCCCAGCAGCCCAGCCACGGTGGCGGCATCCATGGTCTCGGCCGTGGTGGTGAAGTCGGCGATGTCGGTGAAGATGGCGGTGATCTCGCGATGCTCGCCGCCGAAGCTGGGCAGGGTTTCGGCCTGCATCATCTGGTTGATGATACGTGGGTCCAGGTAGCTCTCGAAGCTGCGGCGTAGCTGGGCGCGTTCCCGCAACCCGGCCGAGTGCATGACGAAGTTGCAACCTGCCGCGCTCAGCACCCAGGCCAGCGCCACCGGTACGCCGGGCAGTAGCAAACCGGCGCCCGCGAAGCCCCAGGCGGTGGCGCCGCCAACCAGGCCAAGGCCCAGGAGCAGCGCCACCAGTACCACAAGCACGCGCCAGACCAGCAGCGCCAGCACCGCGCCAGCCATAGCGGCGGCCCAGATGGCGACATGATCCACCAGGCGCGGCAGCGGCACGGGGTTGCGCGTTTCGCGATTGGCCAGGCGGATCAGCTGATCGGCGGTGTGCGCATGCAGTGCAATCCCGATCAGCAGTCCCTCCCCGCCCCAGCCGGTGCTGAACGGTGTGGCGAAATGATCCTTGATGGAAAGCGCCGCGGTGCCGATCAGCACAATGCGGTCGCGCAGCGTCGCTGCCAGCTCCGGTCGGTCGATGATCTCGGCGAAGCTGATCTGGCGGAAGCGTCGATGGCCGCCGCGGTAGTCGAACAGCATCTGGTAGCCAGCAGCATCCACCCTTGCGTAGGGGCCGTAGGGCTGCTCCAGCAACGGGATGCGGCCCTGGCCTAGCGCCAGGTCGTCATCCATCGGGCGCAGCCGCTGGCCGGTGTAGCGTTCGGCCAGGGAGACGCCCATGGTGCGCCAGTTGCTGCTGGCGCGTTCATCGGCGGCCAGCAGTAGGGCTCGGCGCACCACGCCACCGGCATCCGTCACGTGGTCGGCCAGCACCTCGCGGCCAGTCTCGCGCAGCACCGGCGGCGGCGGAATGCCGATATTGCCCTCGTCCGGCAGCTTGAAGGCCCAATAGAGGTTGTCCTGCGCCCGCTGGATGGCTTGCAACTCCGCGTTGCCCGGCGGCATGGGCAAGTCGCGGTACAGATCCACGCCCACCGCCTTCGGCCCGCCAGCGAAGACGCGTGCCAGCACGGCAGAAAGGTCGTTGTCGCGGATGGGATAACCGAAGCGGTTAATGTCCGCTTCAGTGGTGACCACCAGCACGACGCGGTCGCTTTCCTGCGACCCGGCGAAGAAGGTCACCAGTGTGTCGTACGCTGAAAGCTCTAAACCTTGCAGCCAGCCGGTTTCCCGCAGCGGCAACAGCAGCAGGGCCACCAGGTTGGCCACCATCAGCGCTTTGACGAAACGCCGGCGCAGCAGGGCGAGCAGCCAATGCCGTGTGCGTGCTGGCGCGCCTTGCGCCGCCTGGCCTGCGCCGTCATCCATCTGTGTCAGCTTCCCCGTTCCCGCTGACCATCCATCTTACAGGCCTGGTTTGCCATCGCAATCTGAAATGGTGTCAGGTAGGCCTTACGTGCCGTCCCACATTTTAGGACGCACTGCGGCCTCGTCTTTTTTTTGGATTGTGAGACAGACTTCGAAAGAGTGCACTTTTTTCACGACCCGAGATCAATGTCAAGTCTTTACAGGCTGTTGAAAAACTCCGAAAGAAACCTGATGACATTCGCAAACAGGGACACTGGCCGTTGACGATGAAACCCTTGAGCAAGTCGCTTGCAGCTGTGCCGCGCTGCCTCCTTCGTGGTGAATAATCCGCCAGCCAAAACCTCGAAGCACCTAAAAAGCGAGCGGTAAACGATGTTGACCGCGGGGAAACCAAGTTGACGGCGCGCACGAGTTCCGATATGTACTTGAATAGCGTACGTGAAATTTCTGTAGACTGTCTAGCTTTACTAAAGGCCTTGTAGTACAAGCAGAAAAGTTAGTTGCAATGATTCGACTAACCTGTAATGGGTGTTCAGTAAGAGACTGGCGCAATCCTTGCTTTGTAATCTCACGAGGAGGGGAAAAATATGAAGTATCTAAAACCGATGGTTTGGTCTTCTATTGCGGTATTAGCGCTCAGCATGCCGATTTCCCTGCTCGCCGCCGATGCTAATGTTCCGGTATACAATCCTCCTAAACGCGGCGCTCCGGCCGGACGCGTGGGCGGCGGCACACGAGGCGGCACTCAGCGTGATGTTTTTGTGCTCTCGGTCCTTGCGCCGGATCACAGTGGCTTCACCACAAATGAACAGCCATCTCTGTACTGGTACATTTCTAACTCGACCTCACTGCCAGTTGAACTTACACTCATGGATCCGCAAGGTACTCAGCCGATTCTCGAGACCCGGCTTCCCCCTCCTATTAAGGCAGGAATCCAGCGGGTTGGATTAGCCGATTACAATATTCATCTCGCGCCGGGAGCGGCGTATCGATGGTTTGTTGCGGTGGTCCCCGATGCTGATCGGCGCTCCAAAGACATCCTGGCCGGCGGCGCCATTGAGCGGGTCGATCTACAGGAAGAACTCAAGGCGAAACTAGCTAAAGCTAAAAGCAACGAGACGCCTTTTGTCTATGCGGAAGCTGGTCTTTGGTACGATGCGCTGAAGGCGATCTCGGATCTGATTGACGCCGCGCCGCAGAATCAAGAGCTGCGTAACCAGCGCACAGCGCTGCTGAAACAGGTTGGCTTACCGTCGACCAATGAATGACGATTGACGTCTTAGTGGCTAGTGGCTGAATTATTTAGCCACTAGCCGTCACCGCGATTTTCGCTTGCTCCCGCCTAGGAGGCATGCGCCAGGCTCTTTGATGCTCGACAAAGTTTTTCTGTTTCACCGCGAGATCCTAGCGCGGCTACGCCGCAACCGAAATTCGGAATATCTCGCGCAAAGTACGCAAAAAAAGAAAATTGATTTTCCGAACTTGGCGTCCTTGGCGATCCGTCGACATCGCTCAGGACATGCTTGGCGCGAAGGAGATCCGAATCCGAGGCTCTTCGGCTCCCGGATAATTTGCGCAACCCGCGGAAATTATCACTACACTAAAACACTCCCAGAATGAACTGCAGGTGAACCCCATTGTCTTGGAGAGACTTCCTAGGATTGGGAACATTTCTTAATCGATGTCCCCAGTACACTTCGAACTGGGGCCGAAGTGGCACGAACCAAGGATACGTAAGCGCCCATCGAAGACCGATACCGACACTTGAAAGGTCCTTGGGATCAGGGGTTGGCAGTTTCCTGTTCCAGCCCCGGCCGAAATCAAAGAACGGCGCCAGCTCTACGTATTCAAAGCCGTAGCGATTTAAATCAACCCCTAAGTAATTTCCCATCAAAGGCATCAAAGGTAGTCGGGTTTCCAGAGAAGTTATAACCGCCCTATCTCTCAACATCGTGTTTTCTCGGTAGCCTCGAACGCTGTAACGGCCACCGATTGAGATCTGTTCGAGCGACAGAAGGGGCGAATCGGAATGTTGGAAATCTGACCTAAATATTACATAGCTATCTAGAAACCCGAGACGCCGGACCCATTGAAAATTACCTAACCACTTGAAGAAAACCCCGTCCGGCAAGCCATTATTGTGAATCGTTGCGCCCAACGCGTGGAGCCCAAAAGAAAAGGTCGATCGAGCAGCGATCACTTGGTTTTGCGTCCGGTAGACAAATTCTTGAGCAGTTCTCAGCGCGCTGACAACGCTCCTACCGTTTTCAGCTCCCGGCTCCAAGGAGAACCGCTCTCCCAATAAAGTGGTCTTGTCTGATAGCCGCTCACCAATGAGAGCAAGGGCAATTTCACTGTTGAGTGTGCGGTACACCGGCTGTCTCAGCGTAATGGTGTAAATGTCCGATTTGCTGTCGATGTCCAGATCTTGAAATGGTTGTTCGATCACGTTCAAAGTATTCTTGCGATACTCGTAGCTTAGAGTCGTGTCGTAGGCCGTAAATGGGAACGAGTACTTGAAATCGAGGAGCGGGTTGAGGCCGGTCGATCCGCCGTACTGCGCCATCGCAACATCGCCGTTGCCTGTAAGGTTTCGGTGCTCCAGCGTGACGAGGCCGCGGTTTTCTCCGACAGAGGGAGATTGATAGTTATCGTACTCAAGATAGAGTGAGTACGGAGTTCTCTCCTCGACACGCACATCTAAAATACCCTCACCGCGCCTTACTCCCGGTCTCAACTCTGCATTGAGCCGCTGAATTCGGGGGTCCTCAAGCAAGAGTTGCAAGCGGCGCTGCAACGAATTGACGTTGAGCGGCGGCCCGGCGTCGAGGTTGAATCGCTTTTGAAGATAGCTGGGGCGAAACCATTGGTTCCCTCGCACCTCGATCCCTATCAACTCACCTTCGATGATCTCATAAGAAATCACTCCGCCAGTCACCGTCTGATCCGGGAGGATCGCTCCGGAATTGACATAGCCGTTGTTGACATAAAGGATCGTCAGCGCAACTCGAAGCGCCTCGAGATCCTCCGACGTGAGCTCACGATTCAGATACGCAGCGGTTACTTTGTCCAGCTCTTCCGGAGAAAAAACCGTGCTGCCGGTCACCTTAATCTCGCGCACAAAGACACGCACAGCCGGAAACGGCTCGCCCTTAGGAGCAAGTGGCGCGGGAGGTAAAAGCGTCCCCGCCGGTGGTGTCGGAGGTTGAAAGTCCTTTGGCAGAGTTGGAGGCTCACCCGAGCGCCCAGTGGGATCTATGGATGCAGCTCGCGCCGCCGTCGGCGAGAAAAGAAGCAAAATCAGCAGCAGCGCTCGAACAGAAGGTGAATACACGGTCAATTCCGATTGCGAATGTTTTCTAACGCGATCACGATCGGGACCCGTCCTAACATTTTTTCGCTCTATTTTGGAAGGGCTGAAGGTAATGTGACCAGATCGCCAGGGAATACTGCACTTTCCGTCGCCCGCTGAACTGACAAGGGACGTGGAGGTGCGAGATCATGAAGCTATTTGGGATCGGGCTCGGGTCGTAAAAAAGTTTTGGTTATAAACCGTTACCTTTCTCGATCACCGCTTAAAAGGCGCATTTGGCATTCGGCAACAAGCTATATCTATTCGAGAGTCCATCCTGCGCCGAGCCAAGAAGACTGAAACGTACAGGCAGATCGATAGCGGATATGCTCGCGTCCGTAGAAGGAGTACCAGCCTCATTTGCCAGATAGAGCGGGCTTGGTAATAGACCGCCTGGTTGGATGGGTACACCATCCCGGCCACCGAGCACCAAGCTGCTCGCTTTTCCTCCGGCAAACCGTGCCGCACAAGCTGCGCGGAGGAGTTCCGTAGCCCGAAGCGGGGTCTCCGGCAGTTGGGCGACCTCGCCGGTGACATCGGTAAACGTCGCTTGAATATCGATCGTTCCTGGAGTGCTGAGAGCCGAAGAGGCATCGACAATTCCCTCTAGCGAAGTCGGTAGTATTCCCCCGCTATTCACCAGAAAGACATCCGCCGTAATGTTGATATTGCCGCCTGGACCACCGAAGGCGTTGGCGAGGATCCGACTGTTGTTCAGGATCAGGGCCTGCGGATCGATCGTAATGTTGCCGCCGGCACCGACGCCGCTTTCCACCGACGTCGTAATTTGAGAGTCGGTCAACTGGATGAGATTAGGTGCATTCAGAACAATATTGCCACCGTCGGAGGTGACCGCGCGCGTGGAGACACTCCCGTCAGTCATGACGATCTGATTGCCTGCATTGATCGTGATGTTGCCGGCCAGGCCCGTACCGCCGAGGCTATCCGCGGTAACCGTCCCACCGTTTGATATCTGAACCGTTCCAGCGGACGTCAAAGCAATATCGCCGCCATTGCCGGCGCCCTGCGTCGTGGTCGATATTGAGCTGCCTGCTCCGGTTGTTGGCGAGCGGCCGGAAACGGACATCTGATCGCTTGTCGTGATCGTTACTGTGCCGGCATCGCCGGCACCGAGCCGGAATTCGCCAGTCGGGAGCGTGGTGCCACTGGCACTGCGGATTGGGGCACCATT
>DASXTB010000200.1:0-21959 GCA_036505615.1 Acidobacteriota bacterium | reverse complement strand
TCCGCGAAGCGGACCAATAACAGTAGCCGGGGGTGCCCAGGCGCGGAGCGCCAGGCACCCCCGGTCAGCGATTCCCCACACGGAATGGGACCGCGTAAGCGGTCCCATTTTTTCCTTCTCAATAAACCGAAATTAGGGGTCTGTCCCTTTATCTCTCCATAGGGGCACAACCAAGGACACAACGGTTTGCTAGCAGGATACTCCAGACTTCCTCGCCGACAGCCGTGCCAGGCGCTCGGCGGCCGCTTGCAGTGTTTCGTCCTTTTTGCAGAAGCAAAAACGGATGAAGTCGCGTCCATTGCGCGGATCAAAGAAGAAGCTGCTGCCCGGCACCGCGGCCACCTTGATTTCTTCGATCAGAAAGCGAACGAATTTCACATCGTCCGCATAACCAAATGCGCTGATATCCGACATGATGTAGTAGGCCCCCCGAGGCAACACACTCTTCAAGCCCGCGTCTTCCAGCGACGAGTACAGTCTGTCCCGCCTGCGCTGATATTCCTGCGCCAGGCGCTGGTAATAAGCCCGCGGCATCTGCAGAGCTGTCACCGCAGCCTCCTGCAGGGGCGCGGCGGCCCCCACGGTCAAAAAATCATGTACCTTTCGGACCGCGCCTGACAATGCTTCCGGAGCAATGGCGTAGCCGATCCGCCAACCCGTCAGGCTGTAGGTTTTCGAAATGCCATTGATGGTGATGGTGCGTTCCCTCATGCCGGGAAGCCGGCACATCATCACATGTTCAAAGCCGTCATACACGATGTGCTCGTAGATCTCGTCGGTGATCGCCAGAACATCCCACTTCTGACACAGTTCGCCGATGAACTCTAGTTCCTCCCGGCTGAAGACCTTGCCGGTGGGATTGTTCGGAGTGTTGATGATGACGGCGCGAGTCTGATTGTTAAAGGACGCCGCCAGCTGGTCCCGATCAAAAGACCAATCCGGATAGCGTAATGGGACAAAACGAGGAACCGCCCCCGAGAGAATCACATCAGGCCCGTAGTTCTCATAGAAGGGCTCAAAGATTACTACTTCATCTCCGGGATTGATCACAGCCAGACACGAGGCGATCATCGCTTCCGTCGATCCACAACACACCGTCAATTCCTTCTCCGGATCGATTGGGAAATCCCAGAAGTCCAGGAATTTTTTGGCGATGGCCTCGCGCAGTCTCTTGGCCCCCCAGGTGATCGCGTACTGATTGATGTCAGAGCGGATGGCTTGGCACGCCGCTTCCTTTATCTCATCAGGGGCCGGAAAATCGGGAAAGCCCTGTGCCAGATTAATAGCTCCATGTTTGCCGGCGAGCCGGGTCATCTCGCGTATCACCGACTCGGTGAACTGTGCCGCTTTGCTGGAGATGTGAGGACGCATCAATTGACGCTCGACTGAGATCCCGGATATGCGCTCCCCAGAGAAGAGGCGTCTCCCTCAGCCAGCAGCTTTACCAGTTCTTCGTGGAAGTAATCGTTGCGGCGGGTAACCGTCGAGGGGACTCTCCGCCCATACATGTCCCTGCTCCGGTCAATGTCCTGCTTCAAACGGGCATAGATATCGTGGTTTCTCCTCCCCTCTGTCACTGCTTGCTCGTTATAGAGTTTCAGCTCCGAGACAAGCAAGCGCGCAAACCTGCGCGCGTCGGCGTGCTGGCGCTCTTCCTCTTCGGTAAGGGGCGGCGCTGCCGGCGCCTCCACTGCCTTCACCTCCGGCGCCTGTTGCGTCGGCGACGGCGCAGGAGGGGCCGGGGCAGGAGGAGGCGGAGTTTGGGCCTGCTCAAACCTTCGCCGGAACTCGGCACTGGATTCGATGTCTTCCTGCAGGGCCTGCTCAGCGATGTCAAATTCGTTGCGGCGTGATGACGCCAGGTCCCGCGAAAAGTCGATGGTACGATCCGCCGGTTTTTCCATCATCGGTGTGGGGACGGTCCTTGGAGGAGCCGGCGGACCCGGCTCGGCGACAGGTTCCGGCGCGGGAATGACTACCGCGGGCCGAGGTTGAGGTTGAGCTAAACTGACTTCCTCCGAAATTCTCAGAGCTCGAATAGCCAGCCTGGCACCCTGGCACAGAACTTCCAGGGCAGCAACATTCAACTCCTGCCCATCGGAAACATCGGCGTAAAGAACGGCGGGAACGCTCCCTCCAAAGATCAGCGGCACTGCCGCGCAGTAAGAACCCTGCCCCCCGAGCAAGTGGTGAACATCCTCATGCGCCCGGAACCTGGAACTTTCGTCGGCAACGACGGCGCGCCTCTCAGCGGCACGCTGGTAAACAGTCTCGTTCGCTGCCGGCAGGGCGCTCGACTCATTCAATTTGCCGTCGCGAAACGGAACCCAGGAGCCTGCACGCTGGATCAAAACGAGCGCGCGGGCGCGAGTCTCCTGGGCGAACCGAGTCAGCGCGTCCAGAACTTCCTCTTCAGTGCCGGCAATGCTGAACGTTTGCAGAGCTTCGGCCATTCGGGAAAGAGCTTTTTCGTGATCCCTGAGTGCTTCAATCCGGAGGGACAGCTCGTGAAGGTAAGGCTCCTGGCTTATGGAATCGAGGCGCTGCGTGAATTTCCCTTCCACTTCTTCCAACAGGGCCTTCGCTTGTTCTATCTCTTGCTTCAAATCCTTGAAATAGCCTTGAACAAAATCCTCCACGTGGCCTTTGGCATCGCGCTGGATCATGAACCTTCTCTCCTCATTCGGGATTCAAATCGTATCCTTGCATCTTATTGCATCCTTTCGCGGGCGGCAAGGCTCCGCTGGGCCGTCTTTGAAAAAAAAACGACCCAATCCGGCCGGCCGTTGGTCCGGTCAGAGCCTCTGAAAAAATCAGAACCGCGTCCGCGAGAAGATGTGAAAAAATCAATTTGATTGTAGGGGCGGCCCCTGCGTGGCCACCCGGAACCGAGCGCGTTTATTGAAAGACGGGCGACCACACAGGGGTCGCCCGTACAGATGAAAATCAATTTTTCACACCTTCTTACGGCCGTCGGTTCTGATTTTTCCATAGGGCCGGCTGCCTCGATTTGCCCGGTGGCATTCCCTGGAAGCAAACCAGGCAGACCAACAGGATCAAACTTTGTGTCACAAGCGTGACCACGGCTGCAGCTTCAATCCCAAATTTCGGAACTGCCCAAAAATTGGCGCTCACGCTGAAAAAGAGGGCTGCCGTCGTGGCCAGCGTGTAGCCCCACTGCCGCCGCGTCGCCACCAGGTAGTTTGTCAGCACTGCATTAGCAAACATCATCGGCAGCGCGAGGAAAAGGATCTTCAAAATTGGCGCAGAAGGCAGAAATCCTCTTCCATAGGCAAAACGTATAAAAGCCGGACCGGCTGTGATGGCAGCAACCATCAAAACCACCGCAAAAATCTCCACTGCGCGCAGCGCGCGCCAGAAATACCGCGTCTCACCGGCCGCAAACTTTGGATAGAGGACCGCCAGAATTACGGCGGGAATGGTTTGCACGCCGTCAAAAGTGCGGTAGGCCGCGTCATAGAACCCTACTTCGTAAGGGGTGCGAAATATTCGAATGATGAAGAGGTCGGAGCGGAAATAGAGCAACGTGCCGACCAGGCCTCCGCCGATGGGCAGATACTGTCCCATCCAGCCGCGCATTTCGCTCCAGGAAATCTGCAATCGGGGGGCAACGTACCTGCGCGCCACGTAGGCGGCCACTGCCAGAGCCGCTATCAGCGTGACGCCGGCGACGGCCAGTGCAAGCAGGATCAGGTTCCGGTAGAGAAGAATCACACTCACGCCTGCAACAGCGCGCGCTATCCGAAAAAAGAGCAGCAGCGTGGTTTCGGCATTTATCGCTTTGCAGCCCCGCAGTACCGCCCCGAAGAATTCAATTACACCGAAACAGAGGTTGGCGCCCGTCATGATCAGGGCCGTATAGGCCTCTTGGGGATTGTAAAAAAAGAACGGTATCACTATTGCGGCTACTACCAGCAAACCGGCGCTGGCAACAATCTTGACCAGCAGAAGGGCGCCCACCAGCCTCTCAGCTATCACTTTCCCCGCTGCGATCTCCCGCGTCACAAAGAGATTCATTCCCAGATCGGGAATAACCGAGACATATTCTGCCAAGACATTGGCAAGCGCGTAGATGCCGGTCGCTGCGGCGCCCATCTCGCGGGCGATGGTCACCACTACCAGAAATGAGACCAGCTTGCCTAATGTGTCACCAAGAAATCTATAGAAAATGGAGCGCCCGGTGACAGAACGGAGCAGCATCGTTCGAGATTAATCCGGGTTACGGTGAAACCAAGAAAGCAAGATCCAGTGCAGGACGATCTTTGACGTCCTTCCAGCGGACAAGGAAATTATCAAGCAGGTTGTTATTCCCAGCCGACCGAAACTCGCCGTTCTGGGCCTTGTATTGAAAAGTTATCAAGGTATAACTGCGGGAGCTGTAGAGTCCTCCCGACCGCTCGTAACGCGTTTTGCCCGCAAAGGTTCCCAGGCTCTCCCCTGATCTGGAGAATACAGGAAGGCCTTCCAGCGAGCTCTCAGGAGCCAGCTTCAACACGCTGTTGGTGAGCGGAAGAAAGCTGTCATCGTCCATTTGAAACAGCTCAGAAAAAAGGATCCCATTGGATGCCAGCCGGTTGCGCAGTTCGATCTTTTCTGAGAAAAGGTCGCCCAAAGCACCGGCAGGCAGCGCCGCCTTTATTTTCTCAGGCAACCCTTCTGCCTTTGGAACTATCACCTGATTCAAGACCTGGTCGATCTGGTCCCAGCGGGCAATCTTCTTCTTGCTCTTGATCCTGGCGGGCAAGCCGTTGCCCAATAGCAGATCCCGCACCACGGTGTCGGGCACGGTTGCAAAAACGGTGAAAGCTATCAGGGCGGAAACAGGGACAAGAATCGCGCGCAGTTTCATGAAAACTATGGTAACACGAACAGCGGAGCCAACCAGGTTGACTCCAGGCGCCGTACCGGCCTCTTTCAGCGGCCTAAGTCACGAGATGTCGCTGCCAGCGGCGAGGCTTGGAGGCTGTCTCAAAACTGATGAAACCACGGGGAACACTGGGAACACGAGGACTATCAAAAACTATCGAGGTTGCTCCCAAATCTTGTTATTAAACGTTTCGTTAAATGCCCCGTGTTCCCAGTGTCCCCAGTGGTTCAGACTTTTTTGAGACAGACTCCAAGCCTCGCCCGGGCGCTGCGAAGCAGCGCCCCCTGGAGTTTGGAGATTTTGGAGAGACGGCCGGTGGGCCGTCTCCCGCACAATCTTTCATCGTGCAGGAGACGCCCCACGGGACGTCTCTCCAATAGCGCCGCTTCGCGGCGCCTCGGGAGCTGCGAAGCAGCGCCCCTTCGTGGACTGAAGTCAAGCCACCCTCTCTTCGGAGGTCTTGCCCCAGGTGCGCTCCCGAAACCCAAGCATGAAAACGATCGCGCACAAGGTAGTGATCGCCAATGGAACAAGGAACACGTGAGTGTAATCAACAACTCTCTCCCCGGCCACGGTTGACCTAGAGAAGAAATCGCTGATGAAGCCCGCAAACACGCTCCCCGCGGAAAGTCCCGCGCCCAGTGTGACAAACGTGATCAGCGCCTGAGCCGAGGCTCGAATATCCGGTCCTGCCACTTCATTCACGTAAATAAAGGAGACAGTAAAGAAACAGACATAGCAGAGACCGTGCAGGGTGAGCGCGGCCACAACTAACCACAAGGGCTGGCCCCAGGCAAAGACCGCGTAGCGCAGCGGCCAGGCCAGGATTCCCACAAACATTATTTTTCTGACCCCCCAGCGCAACAGCATCCAGGGCAATGCGATCATGGTCCCAATTTCAGCGATCTGCGCCACGGTCATGACAGAGGGCAGTCTTGCAGGGCTAACACCGATGGTCTGGAGAAAAGGGCCAGTGAGAACGTAATAGAACATCAACTCAGTCGCCACCACAAAAGAGACAATGATGAAGATTGCAAACTGAGGATCGCGCAGCAGCTTAAATGCCGCGACGAATGCCCAGGGGTTCGCACGGGTTTTTGCGGGCGGCGTATGCGGCAGAGCCACGGAGAAGAGCCCCAATACTAGTGACAACACGCCCGCGACCCAAAGACTGTCAGCCCCTCCAAGACGAGCCAGCAAATTGGGTGCCATTCCTCGCAGGCTGCTGAGCGCCAGTCCTACCGCGATCCAGCCGATGGTTCCCCATACTCGGACCAAACCGAAATCTTTTTCCGCTTCCGGCATGTGATGAAAACAGAGCGAATTGGTCAGCGCCAGGGTGGGCGCGTAAACCATAGACCACGCCAGCATCATTGGCCAGAGACGACCATAGCTTGTGGTCCGAGCTGTCAGAAAGAGAAGGACGGCTCCGGCCAGATGAAGCGCCGACAGCAGCTTCTCTGTAGCAACGTACCGGTCGGCCAGCTGGCCGGCCGCGAAGGGAGCCAGCATGCAGCCCACAGAGAGCAGGCTGTAAATGACGCCGATCTGTGTGCCGCTGAATCCCACCTTCTCCAGGTAAGCCGACAAAACTGGATACCATGCTCCCCAGATGCCGTACTCGAGAAACATCATCGCGCTTAAACTCCAGCGAACCTGGCTCTTCATTATGGATTTCCTCGTGTATCCTGCTGCGCCAGCTTCCAATAGCGCTTGACCGCCTCGCGAACAATTTCCTGATCCAGCCTTTCGAAGTCTCCTTGAACCTGTTTCACCAGAAAATTGGCGTATGGCTGATAGCGGGCAAGATAAAGCTGACTTTTCGTGTAAAAATCTTCATCGCTCTGAACTCCAGTGATGCCGACCCGTTCTACGCTTGCGGGATCCGCCAGCAATAGGAAATGGAGATCCGGCTTCGGATAAAGAAAGTGAAAGAATCTCTCAAACGCGTTCATTTTCGAAGATGCAGGATCTCGCTCGTACTGGCTGGCAATATCAGAAAAAGTATCGAAGGTATAGCGGTCACAAATGACAACCTTTCCCAGCAGCTTTGGAAGACGTACTCTAAAGAAGCAGAATTCAGTGAGGTCAATCGCCACCAACAGGTACCAGAAGAATTTCTTGACGGTAAATGTCAGGCCCTTCCGAGCGCTAAGGGAGTAACGTGGGGCTGGTTTTCTCGAGTCGCCGACCAGCACCCGCCGAAATATGCGAGTGATGATCTCTGAAAAGGTGGAGCTTCCCCCGCGCAGCCACTGATATTGAGCCTCAATTCCCTCGCGTCTGAAAGCGTATTCAAGCCGGTGTGCGACTCTGGTCTTGCCGCTGCCGTCTATTCCACTCAGACACACGAGCATGGCCCTCTGCTGGGGAAAAGGAATAGCTCTCGCATCGGCTACTCCCAGTCTGGCGATTTCGGCGGCTTTCGAGCTCATCTAATCCTCTGCCGGGCAAACCCTCTCGCGCTGCGCTTCCATGAAAGCGCAATATTGAGGCTGCCTGCTTGTGTGAATTCAACAGAAAACAATCCGCCTATATTCTAGCAGCCCGGCCGCTTATGCATAAGTTTTCTGTTTGATTGCGCGCTATTACTGTTAGATTTTAGAACCATGGTCTTTCGAAAAATACGTTGGAGTCAGTCCAGGCACCGAATTCCGCAGGGGCGCGCGTCCGTGCGCCCTTACTCCGAATTACTGCTCCGGCTCGGCTGGCTATCCGATGGACATTCGCTATGAGCAATCGCCCCAGCGCAGTCCGCCGCCATCGACTAATCCTTGGCTGCCTTGTTCTGCTTGCGCTGACATTGCTCTGTTACTTGAGAGTGCTGACGAATGATTTTGTGTTGTTTGACGATGACGTCTATGTCACGGAAAACACGCACGTGCAGCAGGGCCTCACTGGCCGATCCATCCGCTGGGCGTTTGGCGCCACTCACGCAGCCAACTGGCACCCGCTTACCTGGCTCTCGCATATGCTGGACTGCCGCTTTTTCGGACTCAATCCCCAGGGACACCATCTGACAAGTTTGCTGCTGCACCTGGCCAATAGCGTCCTGCTCTTTGTCACCTTCCAGAAGATGACGGATGAATTCTGGAGCAGCGCTTTCGTGGCGGCTCTCTTTGCCGTTCATCCCGGTCATGTGGAATCGGTCGCCTGGGTGGCGGAACGCAAAGACGTGCTGAGCGCCCTGTTTTGGATACTTACCATGCTCGCCTACGCCTACTACGCCAGCCAGCCGCGATGGGGCAGCTATTTTCTAGTCTTCTCGCTGTTTGCCTTGGGTCTGATGGCCAAGCCGATGGTGATAACGCTTCCCTTCGTCCTTCTGCTTCTGGACTTCTGGCCGTTGCGCCGGTTTCCGCGGGATAAACTGGCCTCCATTGAGAGCCGCACCGCCACGCTGCGAAGTAGAGTGGGCAAGGACAGATCGACAGCGGCACTCTACTGGAAGCCTATTGGGGAGAAACTGCCGCTGTTGGCGCTGTCAGTGCTATCCAGCGTGGTCACATTTTACGCGCAGCGTGCTGGCGGCGCAGTTCAATCTCTGTCGCGCTTCCCTCTCTCCGACCGCATCGCCAACGCTGTGGTCAGCTATGTCAAATACATTGGGATTCTATTCTGGCCTCATAATCTGGCCGTCTTCTACCCACATCCCAGCGGCACCATTCCGGCATGGCACGTTTGGATCTCACTGCTGCTCCTTGCATCTGTCACTGCGCTTGTGATTCGAGAGGTCCAGCGCCGGCCTTACCTTGCGGTGGGTTGGTTTTGGTTTCTGGGGACGCTGATGCCGGTGATCGGACTGGTGCAGGTTGGCGATCTGGCGATGGCGGATCGATACACATACCTGCCATTCATCGGACTTTTTATCATGATCGTCTGGAGCTTGCCGGAGTTGGCTGCGCAATGGGGTCGGCAAAGGTCGCTCGCGCTTTCTGGAGTTGCTGTTGTTGTCATTCTTGCGGTTCTTACCTGGTTTCAGACCGGCTTTTGGCATGACAGCACTACGCTTTTTAAACACGCCATTGAGGTAGTTCCCAACAACGACCTGGCGCACAACAATCTCGGTTATGTTTATTATCAGCAAGGACGAGCGGATGAGGCTATTAGCGAATACACACAAGCTTTGCAGATCCGGCCCACTGCCGGAGCGCACAATAATTTGGGCGCGGCGCTTGCGGAAAAGGGAAGGATTCAGGAAGCCATGGCTCACTATCAGGAGGCGCTCAAGCTGAGTCCGAATAACCATCTCAGTCATGTCAACCTGGGAGTCGAACTGGCGACGTTGGGGAAGACCGATGAGGCGACGGATCAATTTCTGCAGGCGCTTCGCATCAAGCCCGGAGATGCGAAAGCGCATTACAATCTCGGCCTTGTCTTGGCCGCTCAGGGTAAATCAGAGCAGGCAATCGCGCATTTCATGCAGGCATTACAGGAAAAGCCCAACTATCCCGAAGCTCGCCTGAACCTGGGGGTGGCGCTGGCTGATCGGGGCCAGTTGGACGAAGCAATCAGTCAGTACTGGGAAGCCTTGCGAGTCAAACCCGATTATGCCGAGGCGCATATTAATCTGGGGATCGAACTGGCCAGGCAAGGGAGCATAAGAGACGCGGTCGACCATTTCTCCGAGGCTATTCGGATCAAACCAAATTCCGCCGAGGGACATTACAATTTGGGTAAGGCACATTTGTACCTTCACAACCGCAGTGCTGCGCTGCAGGAATATGAGATTTTGAAAACTCTCGATCCCAGGCTTGCTAACGATCTTAGACGGATGGCAGGACGGTAGCCCTCATCCGGTTGCCCGTAACAGAGGAATTGGCAGCGAGAATTAGGACACGGATAACAGCGATCACAGGGACTGGCGAGTGTGCTGCAATGGCGACGCTGGGTTAAGGTGAGGAATTGATCGAAGTTCTGATCGGAGGCTCGCCTTTTCTGCATACTCGCCAATCCGTGTGATCGGTGTTATCCGTGTCCTATTAACTGCTACCGATTTGTCTATTACAGCGAACTAGTTTCTGGAAGCTTGCGCCGAATACTTTAAGTTTATTGATGCATGAATAAAGCTTTCACCTTTCGCGATCATCGCGCCTGGCTGCTGAGCCTGGCGCTGCTGGCAGTAACGGCTGGCGCCTACTGGCAGGTGCGCCAAAATGATTTCGTCCAATATGACGACAAAATATACGTCACCGACAACAAGCAGGTGCAGCAGGGACTTACGCTTCAGGGACTGCGATGGGCGTTCACCACCACTCAGGGCGCCAACTGGCATCCATTGACCTGGATCTCCCACATGCTGGATTGCCAATTGTTTGCACTGAATCCAGAGGGGCACCATTTGACCAGTTTGCTTTTTCATCTGGCCAACACGCTTCTTCTGTTTTGGGTGCTTGCCCGGATGACCTTCGATCCCTGGAGGAGCGCATTCGTCGCAGCATTATTTGGGATTCATCCACTTCACGTAGAATCGGTCGCCTGGGTGGCAGAGCGGAAAGACGTGCTGAGCACTTTTTTCTGGCTGCTGACGTTCTGGGCGTACTTCGGCTACGTTCAGCGGCCGGGAGTTGGCAGATATTTGTGGATTATTCTCCTCTTTGCTCTTGGCTTGATGGCCAAACCAATGCTGGTAACGTTGCCGCTGACCCTTTTGCTGCTTGATTATTGGCCCCTGGGGCGGTTTGATCCGAAACGGCCAGACAGGCAAGAAGGCCGGGCTCGTTCAAAACCTGCCGGTCAGGGAATGCGGATTGCAAAGAAACTGACATTAGAAAAAGTGCCCTTGATGGCCTTGGCCCTCCTTTCCAGCGTGGTCACTTTCTTTGCGCAGCGCTCCCGTGGGGCTGTTGCATCGATACAGTTGATCCCCCTTCCAGCGCGAGTCGCCAACGCTCTGGTCAGCTACGTCGAATACCTTCAAAAAATGATCTGGCCCGCGCGCCTGGCGGTTTTCTACCCCCACCCCGGCAACTCGATCCGGGCTTGGCAAGTAGCCGGGTCCTTTTTGTTGCTGGCGGTCGTAACTCTGGTGGTAATGCGCGCGGCCCGCAGGCGGCCATATCTGCCGGTAGGGTGGCTTTGGTACCTTGTGACACTTCTGCCGGTAATCGGCCTGGTGCAGGTTGGAGAACAGGCTATGGCTGACCGATACTCTTATATGCCGCTGGTTGGAATATTCATCATCGTTGCATGGGGTGGCGCCGAGTTACTGGAGAAATGGAGTGTGCCGAAAGCAGGCGCCGGACTGGCGGCAGTAGCTATCATCGCCGTGCTGGCAGTTATTACTTCGATCCAGGTGGCTTACTGGCGCAACAACCTGACGCTCTTCGAACATGCGCTTCAAGTGGTGCCCCGCAACTACCAGGCTCACAATGACGTAGGCGCTGAACTGGCCGAGAAGGGTAGAACGGTTGAAGCTGTCTATCATCTCAGACAGGCCCTCCGGCTTAATCCCCGCCACGCGAAGGCTCACTTCAATCTGGGGCTAATTGTGGCGGGTGAGGGAAATACCGGCGAAGCGATTGCTCAATATCATGAAGCGCTGCGATTGGATCCCAACTATGCCGAAGCGCACATGAATCTGGGAGTGGCTCTGGCACAGCAGGGCAAGATATCCGAAGCGCTTGACCATTATTCGCGGGCGCTGCAAATCAGCCCTGACTACGCAGAAGCCCATATCAACATGGGAATCGAGCTGGCCACCGAGGGAAAAATGAACGAGGCGGTGGAGCATTTCTCCAGGGCGGTTGAGATCAAACCGAACTCCGCCGAAGCTCACTACAACCTCGGCAAGGCCTATCTGTTCCTCAAGAACCGGAGCGCCGCGCTGGAACAGTACAACATCCTCAAAGGCCTGAATTCGAAGCTGGCAGACGATCTGTTGAACGTAATCGGTCAATAAATGACCTCATTCTCTTTGAAATGAAAGACCGAGGTCTTTCCCACCGAACTGGGCCCATGAAAAACCGCAAAGCAAAGGCCAAACGCATCCTGGTACGACCAGCAAGTAGTAGAAAGCGCACATCACTGAGCAATCGGGAATCTGGGGACCTCGCACGATCGCAGGCGAGCTATTCTTACCGCAGGAATGTCATTTTTCTCGTGGCTTCGACGTTGGGACTTCTTGCGCCATTCATCAACAAACCATTCCATATCGATGATCCATTATTTATTTGGACCGCCCGCCACATCCTAGTTCATCCCATTGATTTTTACGGCTTTGAAGTCAACTGGTACGGAAATACAATGTGCATGGCGGATGTGATGAAGAATCCGCCGATCGCCTCGTATTACATGGCTCTTGTCGGGCTTCTTTTGGGTTGGAAAGAGGTCGCCCTCCATATCGCCTTTCTTCTTCCTGCAGTTGCGCTTATTGTCGGAATCTACTATTTAGCGGTCGATTGGTGTTCTCGACCGCTTCTGGCCGCCCTTTCCGCTCTGGTCACTCCCGTCTTTTTATTATGCGGCACTTCACTGATGTGCGACGTCATGATGACGGCCTTCTGGGTGTGGGCAGTTGTTCTCTGGAGACGAGGTCTGGACCGAGACAATGGATGGAATCTGTTCTTTGGTGCATTCCTTGCCGGAATTGGTTCCCTGACAAAGTACTTCGGCATGGCTCTTCTGCCACTGATTCTTCCCTATTCATGGAGCCGAGAGCGCCGCTGGGGTCGGTGGCTGATTTTTCTGCTCGTTCCACTGGCTATGCTCTTGGCGTATCAGTGGACGACTCAGAAACTGTTCGGCAGGGGTCTGCTCGCCGATGCAGCATCGTACACGGAATACGTGCGCACCATCTACCACGCGCAAGCTCTCACGAAAGGATTAACAGGTTTGGCCTTCACCGGTGGGTGCCTTGCTGTTGCGTTTTTCTACTCCACATTGCTTTGGTCGCGGCGAAGCCTGATTGTGGCCGTATGCGTAATGGCAGCGATAGTTTTTGCTCTTTTCGCGCTTGGGAAAACTGGGGAATCCCCGCTACAGGATGCTAGCGGTATCGAGTGGATCTCATTTATGCAGGTGGTTCTCTGGGTAACCACCGGGCTTAGTGTTCTTGCGCTTGCTGCGGTGGACCTCTGGCACGGCCGCAATAACATTTCTCTTCTGTTATTTCTATGGATTACGGGCACTTTCGCCTTTGCAAGCTTCATTAACTGGACCGCAAGCGGGCGGAACATTCTTCCCATGCTGCCGGCCGTGGGCATTCTCTTAGCACGCCAGATCGACCGTCGCTATGATTCCCTGCAACCGAAGAATCGGTGGCAGACAACCTGGCCTTTGATCCCCGCGGCAGCTCTCGCGTTGATGATCACCTGGGCTGACTACTCCTGGGCAGAGACAGCCCGCGCCGCGGCTTTTGCATTTGGTAGAACGGGCACAAATCTTCGCGGCAAGTTATGGTTCCAGGGGCATTGGGGATTCCAGTACTACATGGAGCTGCTGGGGGCTAGCCCATTCGACACGGACCGAACTGCACTGTCGATTGGCGACACGATGATCGTCCCGGAGAACAATACTAACCTGTATGCTCTGCAGCAGGACGGCGCTCGCTTAGTGCAGGAGTTTCAGTTCAAGTCTTTCCCTTGGCTGGCAACCATGAACCGATCACTCGGAGCTTCTTTCTACTCAGATATCTGGGGGCTGCTCCCATTTGGGGTAGGGCCCGTACCCTTAGAAAAATATTTTCAGTACCAAGTGCGCAATCCAAGTCTCGCCCTCGTGCCCCAGAAAAGTACGGCTGACAGCATCGCATATTACATAACCGTGCTGCGGGAAAATCCCAGTGACGCGGTAGCGCACCTTAAGTTAGGTGTTGCTCTGGCGCAGCAAGGAAGGACATCCGAAGCGCTTAACCAATACTCGCAGGCGCTCCGGATAAAGCCTGATTACGCCGAAGCTCACATCAATATGGGAATCGAGCTGGCTGCCGATGGAAAAATAAATGAGGCAGTTGGGCATTTCTCCAAGGCGGCCGAGATAAAACCAAACTCTCCGGAAGCTCATTACAACCTAGGCAAAGCCTATGTCTTGCTCGGAAATCGGAACGCGGCGCTGGAACAGTACACCATCCTCAAGAACCTGGATCCGAAGCTGGCAGACGATTTGGTGAAGGCGATCGGCCAATAACACGATTGCCACGGTGTTTTTTGGTTTGGAGCGCTGCGCGCCTGACAGCGCGCTAAATGTCCGATTGGAGAATCACTTTGTGGGCCGGCAAACGCGGCTCGGCTCAAAAAATGCCACTGGAAGAGTTTGTTGAAATCCATCATGAACAAAGGCTCGGATTTTCTCCGACGGCATGCGCGGCTCCTCATAAGCCTGGCTCTGATACTGGCCACTACGGCAGCCTACTGGCGTACCTTTCAGAACGGATTTGTGCTCTATGACGACAAAGGCTACGTCACCGAAAATCCCCACGTTCAGGAAGGCATTACGCCAAAGACACTGTTGTGGGCGCTGACGACCACGCACGCAGCCAACTGGCATCCGCTCACATGGATGTCCCACATGGTTGATTGCCGGCTGTTCGGGTTGAATCCGCGGGGCCACCACCTGACCAGCCTGTTGCTGCATCTGGCAAATACGGTTTTGCTATTCCTGGCGCTGAGCCTCATGACGGGAGCTCTATTGCCCAGTGCCTTTGTCGCGGCTCTGTTCGCCCTCCATCCGCTCCACGTCGAATCAGTTGCCTGGGTGGCGGAAAGGAAGGATGTGCTGAGCGCCTTCTTCTGGATGCTTGCCATGCTCGCCTACGCGCACTATGCCCGGCGGCCTTCTGCGCGCTTGTATGGTTTGTTGGCAGTCACGTTCGCTCTGGGCCTGATGGCCAAGCCGATGCTGGTGACACTTCCGTTTGCTCTTCTCCTGCTCGATTACTGGCCTTTAGGACGGATGCGATCAATGGCGGGAAAGAACGCGATCATGGCAAAGAATGCGCGCCGGCCCCGGCCCTGGCATAAGTTGATCCGCGAGAAGCTTCCGCTTTTTGCCCTGGCGTTGGGCTCTTCGGTCATCACTTTCTTCGCCCAACATCGTGGAGGCGCCGTGCAAACGCTGGAAAACATCCCAGTGCAGGAGCGGATCAGCAACGCGTTGGTGAGTTATCTAGGCTACATAGCACAGACGGTGTGGCCGCACAATCTGGCGGTTTTCTACCCGCATCCGTTCAACAAGCTCCCCGGCTGGAAAATCGCCGCGGCGCTCCTGCTGCTGGCTTGTGGAACATGGGCGGCGATCCGCTATAGCCGGCGTCATCCTTATCTTGTAACGGGCTGGTTCTGGTACCTGGGAACACTGGTTCCGGTGATCGGCTTGGTCCAGGTGGGTGAGCAGGCGATGGCGGACCGTTATACCTATATTCCGTCCATCGGGCTGTTCATCATTGTAGCTTGGGCCCTGGTCGATTTCCTTCCGCAGCGAAAGAGTTATGAAATGGTCCTTGCCGTTTTCTGGTGCATTGTGGCGCTGGTTCTCGGTCTGCTCACCTGGTTTCAAGTCGGCTACTGGCACGACAGCCTGACGCTATTTGAGCATGCAAGCCAGGCAGTCCCTGACAATTATCTTGCGCGCAACAATCTCGGTTTCACGCTCGCGGCAGAAGGCAGGATCGACGAGGCGATGAGGCAGTATTTAGAGGCGCTCCGGATCAAGCCGACCTATGTGGAGGCGCATAACAATCTGGCAAACGCGTTCCAGGCCAAGGGACAACTGGATGAGGCGATTGCCCATTACCAGCAGGCGCTGCAAGTCCGGCCGCAATTTTTCCAGGGGCACAACAATCTGGGCGCTGCATTGCTGGCAAAAGGAAGAGTCGATGAAGCGCTCGCCCATTACTCAGAGGCGCTTCGCATAAATCCTGACCAACCGGAGGCGCACAACAAACTGGGAATGAAGCTGGCAGCGCTGGGGAAGATTGACGAAGCAATCTTCCATTTCTCCGAAGCGCTTCGGCTGAATCCTGACAACCCGGAGTATCACAACAACCTGGCGCTGCTTCTAGGAGCCGCTCGAAGAACACCCGAGGCGGTTGACCAGTATGTGGAAGCCTTGCGACTTAATCCGCGCTATCCTGAGGCACATGTCAATTTGGGTGTTGCTCTAGCGCAACAGGGAAAGCCAAACGAAGCGATTGAGCATTACAAGCAAGCTTTGCAGCTCAGACCCGAATACCCCGAGGCGCACATTAATTTGGGAATCGAGCTGGCCGGGCTTGGAAGAATCAACGAAGCGATCCAGCATTTCTCCGAGGCTGCGCGGCTGCAGCCCAACTCGGCCGAAGCGCACTACAATCTTGGAAAGGCCCATCTATTCCTGGGAAATCGCAGCGCCGCGATCGAAGAATCCAAAATACTACAACCCTTGAGTCGACGACTGGCCAACGATCTTACGAATTTAATTAATCACTGATAAAGCCGGCCGCAAGTGAACGCGAAATAAGAAGAGACAAATCTTGTCCATCCTATTCGCGTTGATTCGCGTCACGAGCGGCCCGCTTTAGCGCTCAAGTTATACTTCAAGAAGGATGTCTCAGTGGAAATGGAGTCGATCCGGAAAGTGGGCTGTGACCGCCTTGTCGGCTTGTTTCTTTCCGCTATTGTTGCCTTCTTCTGCTGAGCCACAAATCGCCCCGGCCCCGCCGCATGGGCAAGAAAGTTACGGGGATCTGCCGTTGCTGTTTGAACCCAACCAGGGCCAGGCTGACCGGCGTGTGCGGTTCTTGTCAAGAAGCGGCGGTTGTAGTCTATTCTTGACTGGCGACGAAGTAGTGATAAGCCGGGTCCAGGCTCAGCGAAAACACAACCAGCGGGACTTTGAGCTTAAAGGAAGAGGAGAAGCGAGACAGAACAGCGGATTAGAGCCGCGACTCCGCGACACGGGAAGCCTTCGAATGCAATTGGTGGGAGCGGCCCCGCAAACAAAAATTGTGGGGCTGGAGGAAGCCCCTGCAAAGAGCAATTACTTCATCGGAAGGAATCCGTTAAATTGGCGGCACAATATTCCCAATTTTGGGAAGGTAAAATACCAAGCAGTCTATCCCGGAATTGACCTGGTCTTTAAGGGCAGTCACCATCAGTTTGAATTTGATTTCATAGTGGCTCCCGGAGCCCGTCCCGGCGATATACGTCTCTCTTTTTCAGGGCCCGACAGACTCCTCATTGATAGAAACAAGAATGTGGTCGCTCGCATCGGAGACCAGCGCGTCGTTCTTCGGGCTCCCGTTATTTACCAGGATGTCAATCACGTTAAGCGAGAGATCCCCGGCAATTACATCCTGCAGGGCGCAAACACCGTGGGCTTTCAGGTCGGCGATTACGATAGGAATACACCGCTGGTTGTTGATCCCGTAATTGTTTATTCCACTTATCTCGGAGGGGCGGACCGCGACCAGAGCGCCGGCATTGCAGTCGACAACTCGAAAAATGTTTACCTGGTTGGAACTACGCTCTCGCCGGACTTCCCACGGACCAACGCCATCCCGGGATCCTCTCCGCCAACTTCTGCGGCCAGCCAGGTCTTCGTGATGAAGTTGAATGCCGCCGGTTCGGACCTCCTCTATTCTGTGTACCTGGGAGGCGATCGCGCTGAGGTTGCAGGTGGCATCGCTGTCGATGCTCTGGGAAACGCGTACATTACGGGAAGGACGAGTTCTCCCAATTTTCCAGTAACGGCCAGCGCCGTTCAGTCTTCCTTCGGTGGCGACGGTGATGCCTTCATTGCCAAACTGAACCCATCCGGTTCTGCACTCCTTTATTCGACTTTTCTCGGAGGGTCCGGGTTCGATTCCGGAGAAGGTATTGCGGTCGATGGCGTCGGAAGCGCCTACGTGATCGGCTCGACTGAATCCCCTAACTTTCCTATCAAGAATGCATTCAGCGGCCGAGCCGATAGACGGGATGTCTTCGTGGCCAAGTTGAATCCGGCGGGCTCGGGGCTGGTGTATTCGACTTATCTTGGCGGCAGCGCCAGGGACACCGGGCTTGGCATCGCTGTCGACAGTTTTGGAAGCGCTTATGTGACGGGCGAGACTGTATCCCCGGATTTTCCCACCGTAAACGCTTTCCAGCCGGTTCTTAAAGGAGACTGCTCGGTGCCCTGTTCGGATGTATTTGTGGCCAAGTTCGATCCGCAGGGCGCCTCACTCGCATACTCGACTTATCTGGGAGGCGAGGGCGAAGAGAGAGGAGCTCGAATTGCCGTCGACACATCCGGAGCGGCCTATGTAACGGGGTTTACCAGTTCTATGAAGTTTCCGACGACTCAGGGCGTTTGGCAGGGTTTTCTGGCGGGCTCGACCGACGCTTTTGTCGCGAAATTCAGCCCATCCGGATTTCTGGTGTACTCAACCTACCTGGGTGGATTGGATCGTGACCAGGGAACGGGCATCGCGGTTGACTCGGCGGGCAACGCCTACGTCACGGGATTCACCGGCTCTACCATCAGCTTTCCCACTTCCAATGCCGTGCAGCGCAACTGGAGAGGCGCATTCGACGCGTTCCTCACGAAATTGAATGCCACCAGTTCGTCCCTTATTTACTCGACGTACCTGGGAGGGACCGACTTGGAATTCAATCCTGCGGTTGTTGTCGATATTTTCGGCAATGCATACGTGACGGGCTTAACTTCTTCCACTGATTTTCCCACCGTAAATCCATTCCAAGCGGACAACAAAGGTGGCACCGGGGATGTTTTTGTCACGAAGATTTCAGAGACCGAGCAACCTGTCTGCACTTTGAAATGCACTGCCACGGTACCCTCGAGCGCAAGGCCGGCGACGATTGTTTCTTTTAATGCCACCGCCACGTCATCGCCTTGTTCTGGGTTGATCACATTTCAATGGAATTTCGGAGATGGCTCCGCTGCCTCCTCGGAACAGAACCCTTCTCATATTTATCCCAGTTTGGGGTCGTACGTGTGGACAATGACGGCGCAGACGACGGGCGCCAGCCCCTGCATCAAGACCGGAACGATCGTTATTACCAACCCCAGTCGCCGCCAGCCGTAAAATTTGGGATCACGCTATTGGGATGGATCGATGATTCGCAGGTCGGCGAAGTACTGGCGATAAAAGCCCCGATCTCTGGTTAGCAGCATGTCGGAATGGAGACGTGCATGGGCGCCAACCAGAAAATCCGGAATTAATCGCTCTCGCGACCGCTTGCGATTACGACGTCTCGCGCGCCAGAGGCTGCCCGCCAGGTCAGCGGCCTGCCGAGAAATCGCGTCGAAGCGCACGCCAAGAACGGACAAGGCTTCCAGGCACGATTCGTCGCTTGGAAAGTGCGCTCTTACTTCCGCCCAGACTACGTCGCACACCAGCAATGCTCCTGTATCGTACGCCGCTTTCAGTCCCTTTCGTGACTGCTCGCCAAACTCGGCATCAGCACCCAGAACATCCAATAGAACCGACGAATCGACGGCCGTCCTCACTGCCGTTTGAGGCGGGGCCCGCGCATTTCGTCCAGCAGGTCATCGACGCGGCGGCGCAGTCGTAAGGTGCCATAAACTGCGTCCACCGGGTGGGTACCCGTGGAGCTCTTGCGCATTAGTGCACCCTCTTTGGAGAGTTCAAATTTGACAACGGTTCCCGGCACAAGGCCGAGTTTTTCTCGAATCTCGATGGGCACTGTGACTTGGCCCTTCGAAGAGATAACGCTTTTCATTTGTAAAGAAAATCACGCTTTACCAAAAAAGTCAAGAAGCCCCGGTTGGCGCCAGCGTGAAGCCCGCTCATGGATTAGGGGGCGGCCCGATATTACTCGTCAAAATCCGGCGCCCCGGAGCGCCCTTAAGATTAAAGTATCCTGCTTAGTTGCCGAGGTTGGTCAAAAGCTGTGCGACATCAGAGCCTGCCGCGGTCGTCGCGTCTACCGTAAAACGTTCCCGCGGATCGTGGCCGTGCTTCAGGACGTATTCTTCTCCGCCGTACAACCGGTGGAAAAAGGCGTGGAGTTGCGGCGCCAGAGCAGCATACGTGTCGCCCGTGTTTGGAGCTAAGAGCCGGTCGTTGATGAGCAATTGGGTCTGTTGGCCGCTGAATTTGAGCTTGCCTTGAAAAAACGGGTCCTCTTCCAAACGCCGGCAGGCGAGAAGAGCAGAGCGCGCCGCCTTCACAAACCGTTCCTGGACGCCTCCATTCACCACGGTTTTGCAGTTGTACAGCAGGCCAAGACGGTTGCCTGTGTTATCCATGCTGTAGTTTGCCTGATGACCAATGAGGACGATGCCGGGCCCCCCAAAGACATGACGGTAGTCTGCGACATCCACCAGCAACTCTTCACAAGCCCCCTCTTGAATCCAGCGGCTGAAAACCCAGAGGAAGGCTTCGAGATTCACCTGCTCCGGTGCTGTCACAAAGAACTTGACGTTGACATGCTGTACGTCCATTTGTCTTTCCCGAGTGATGCACTGCAGTGCTAAATCTGTTTCCTTTCGGCCGGCGGAGATTTTCACGCTCCCCGAGTCTCCCTGTCACCGCGTCGCCGCGTCACTTTGGTTGCGGCCGGGGCGCGCTAGCCGACCGTTCCAGCAGACACAACTTCTGCTTGAGCGACAGTTGAGGAGTTCAGCGCTCTGGTTCGCCCATAACAGCTGTACGTAGCTTCGACGAAAAGTTGCGCTTCTTCGATGCGCTGGTGGGCAAGCTCCGGGCTATAGGGACTGTTCGCCTTTTGGTGGGCTCGGAACAGATATTGCGCGAACTTGCCGCCGGCGTAAGGATCGAAGAAGAGCTCAGTGTCGTAGAAGCGCGTCCGAAATTCATTGACGATCTGCTCCCTGTCGTGTGCAATGTCGTGTAATTGCGTCTTGACCAATGCCCTGGCAGCCTGAATCATGGCGGTGTAGGCCATCTCTCCCGCGTTCTGAAATTCTCCCTTGTCCAGCAACAACTGGCTCTCGAAGATTTCTCGCTCGGCCGCGGCAAGGTCGAAATCAAAACGAGACACGACTTCTCCCGCACACTCCCCGGTGCCCATGTCGCCGGTGGTAAACTCTCTTGGGTCCCGCCAATCGGAATAATAAGAGCTATCTTCGTCGTGCGGCGGCACTCGTGACAGGTCTTCCAACGTTTTCTTGATCTCGGCTTTGCCCACACGTCGGACGAAATCTTGAAAGGTTTCTCCTTTTTGTCGATCTGAAACATATCGGCCCGTTATTCTCAACACCGCCTCCGGAATACGCTTGCTCGGTATCGCTCCGATGGCCAGGCCAAAGGACGCGGCATTTTCGGCCCACTGGCCACCCAGCACTACCTGGAAATGCGGGACCGTATAGCGTCCAACATGCCGGCTCACTCCATAGAACCCTAAATCAGCGATATGATGCTGCCCGCAGGCGTTAAAGCAACCGCTGACCTTGATGTGCAGGTTCTGGACCGCTTCGTTGAGCTGGTGACTCCTCTCCGCCAGACGTGTTCCGAGCTCTGCTGCCAGCCCCCGCGAAGAAGCAATGCCGAGCTTGCACGTATCTGTGCCCGGGCAAGCGGTTATATCGACAATGGTGCCTGCTCCGGGCTGTGCCAGGCCGATTTCTTTGAGTGCGGAATAGAGTTCCGGCAAGTCGGCTTCGCTCACCCAGCGCAGCACGATATTCTGTTCCACGGTGGTGCGTATCGTGTCGCCCACAAAGCGGCGCGCGATATCGGCTAAGCCGCGAAGCTGTGACGAAGTAATATCTCCCAAAGGGAGCGTCACGGTAGCGACAACGTATCCGGGTTGTTTCTGATGAAGGATATTCGTTTTGAGCCACTGATCGAATCCCTCTGCTTGATTCTCACCGTTTAGGTTCGTCGGTGGTTTCAGGGGCGTCTCCTGATGGGGGTTGATCTCTTCCAGAAAGGAGGTCCATTCCGGATCGGGCGGCAGAGCGGCCCGCTCCTCAAGCACCAGTTGTCGGAACTTTTCAATGCCCAGATCACTGATAAGAAATTTGATGCGGGCCCGATTGCGGTTTTTCTTCTCGCCATAGCGCGCAAAGACTCTGGACACCGCCTGCGCTATGGGTAGCAGTTCCTCCTCCGGGAGGAACGCATCGAATAACTTTGCTTGCTGAGGCACCGAGCCCAGTCCGCCAC
>DASXTB010000199.1:0-21987 GCA_036505615.1 Acidobacteriota bacterium | reverse complement strand
AGGAGATCTACGACACGCTTCATCCTCTCAAAGCACTGAATAATCTGGCCGTCATCGAGGGAGATGGGATCTATTTCCTTAAAGATCTCTATCGTTACCTGGGAGAAGCGGAGGTGGTGCGGAAGCTTCGGGACATCGCCCGGCCTTTCTCCAAGGCCCGGCGAGCTGTTGTCTTGTCGGCGCCGCAAATCGAACTGCCGGCCGAGCTGGAGAAGCTTTGCGCCTTTGTAAGACTCGAGCTGCCGACGCTGGAAGAGCTGACCGTTCTGGCCAAGAAGGTGATTGCCGACCTTTCACGCGAGCACAAGATCCAGGTGGAGCTGGCGCCGCAGGAGTTCGAGCGTCTGGTGGAAGACTTGAAAGGGCTCACGCTCTTCGAAGCCCAGCATTTGCTGAATCGCGCCATTCTGGACGACTTGGCTTTGACCCGCAAGGACCTCGACCTGATCGTGGAAATCAAGAAGGAGCTCTTGCGGAAGGACGGAGTCCTTGAGTATGTTGCGTCCGCTGAGAAGCTGTCGCAAGTGGGAGGACTTCGAAAATTGAAGGAATGGCTTCAGAGGCGGGCGGGAGCGTGGACTCCGGAAGCGAAAAAATTCGGCTTGGATTGGCCCAAGGGGATCATCCTTTTGGGAGTTCAAGGTTGCGGAAAAAGCATGGCCGCAAAGGCGGTCGCCCGCGAGTGGAGTCTGCCCCTGCTGAAAATGGAGCCGGGGCGCGTCTACGACAAATACATCGGCGAGTCGGACAAGAATTTGGAAAGAGCGCTCAACGTGGCTGAGCGCATGGCCCCTTGTGTGCTGATGATCGACGAGATTGAAAAGGGTTTTGCTTACGTGGGCAGTTCGGAGGCCGATGCCGGTCTGTCGCGCAGAATTTTCGGCCGGCTTTTGGGATGGCTACAGGACCGAAATGCTCCAGTTTTTGTGGTAGCCACTTGCAATCAGGTTTCGCAGCTTCCCCCGGAGCTGATGCGTAAAGGGCGCTTTGACGAAATATTTTTCATCGATTTTCCCAAGGTGCAGGAGAGAAAGGAAATCTTCACCCTGCACTTGCAAAAGCGCAAGCGAGATCCTGCCACATTTGATCTGGAGGCGCTGGCGGCCGCTTCCGACGGCTTCAGCGGCGCTGAGATTGAGCAGGCTGTCGTCTCCGCTCTTTACACCGCCTTTTCCCGAGGCCGGGATCTGGACACGCAACTTGTGCTGGAAGAGCTGTCAGCCACCCGGCCGATCTCGGTGACGCGGCGAGAGGAAATCGACGACTTAAGACAATGGGCGCAGGGGCGGGCGGTGATGGCAAGCTAGTCCTTTGCCCTTTGTTCGTAGTCCGTTCACGCGTTCTCCAGTGCGCAGGTAGCGAGAATCTCCCAGAGCGCCGTGTCCTTTGTGGTAAAAGCTTTTCTCACCACCCAGGCAAGCCTTGTGTCCAGGCCGCTTCAGCGGCCTTTCCCGAAGGGTTTAAGCCCCGGCCTTTCCAGGCCGGGGATCCAGCGCAATCCAAATTAATTAAGGCCGGTTCACCGGCCTTCCGAGCAGTCGGCTTTAGCCATTCGAATAGGCGATTTCAGTTTCGCCGGCGTAAACGCCGCCTGGCCTGGCGAAAAAGGCCGTTGAAACGGCCTCGAGGTGATGGTTGTGCTTGCGGTTTGCACCCTGACCTCGACGGGCCGGGACCCTTCGGGAAAGGCCGCTGGAAGCGGCCTGGTCCGCCAAGAGGGCGTCCAGCATGTAGTCCCCGGGGGCAGCGAAGCGCGGCAGGATTTAAACCCCGCTGGGAATGGCCTCCCGAAGTGCCACAGCTGTACTCACTCGGCCAGTTCCAGCGCATAACTTAGGGCGCGGTTTAAAGCCTCGAGTTTAGCTGTGGATAAAGTGCCAACAAAGTTGGTCAATTTCGTTTTAAACATCAAAGTCAGGAAGTCACACCTAACGGCGCTGTTTTTGGGTAACCCATCTTCGATTCCGAGTAAGACCTCACTGCGAAGACCGAGGATTTCGCTGTAAATCGGAGCGCAAATCACCGTTGAGACGTCGTCATTTTCGGCGATAAAATTACGAGAGACCACGATGTAAAAACCAGGCTTATCCCCGCGTTCCGGCACTTTCTCGCTTGTACGATAAATCTCGCCGCGTTTCACACCTTGGCCTGTTCTTTAACCAGGGCTACGGCTTGGCGCTTCAAGCGCGCGCTGTGTTGGCTAAAAATTTCTCGCTCCCGCTCTTCCTCAGTGACTCGTTCCAGCCGAGTAACAAATTCGCGGACCGCTTTACGAATCACTTCAGACCGGCTTTTCCATTGTGGGTCTTCATTCATGAGCCGGTCAATGCGCGAGAGAATAGATTCTTCAATAGTTATCGCAATAGTTTTCATATTGTAAATATAAGGAGTGCCCCGTATCGATGTCAATAAATCTTCAGTCGTTTGGAGGGAACTCGCAAGCGACTCCAAATTCGTCGCCACCTGTAGGGGCGGCTCGCGAGCCGCCCGTCCTACAACGAAATCGGCATGCAGTTCACGAACTGTCCCTACAGACCGGTGTGGCGGGTCGGCCAAACCGATTTGGGCGCCACGAGGGTGAGGCCGCGGTCGCAAGCCGGGTAGGGACGCGGGACAGCCTAACTTTGTGTAACAAAGTACTTGACAATAATTCAAACCCCTGGCTACACTTTCAGCATGGCGATTGTTCCCCTCAAAGAGCCGTCCAGGCTGCATGCCCGTGCTACGGACAATTTGCGTTTCATTCGCCAGACGATGGAGAACGCCGGCTCGTTTACCGCCGTCCCCGGGTGGGGCGGAGTATTGATGGGAATTACCGCTCTGTTTGCGGCTGTCGTAGCCGCGCAGCAGCCCACGGCTGCAGGGTGGCTGCTGACCTGGCTGGCCGAGGCGGGTCTGGCCCTGCTGATTGGCCTGGTAGAGATCATTCGCAAAACCCTCGCCGCAACGATGCCGCTTTTGGCCGGGCCGGCAAGAAAATTTACTCTCAGCCTCCTGCCGCCGCTCTTTGTGGGAGCCTTGCTTACGCTGCTCTTCTATCGGTCGGGGCTGATCGGCCTTGTTCCAGGTATGTGGCTGCTGCTGTACGGAACCGCTGTGGTCACCGGGGGAGCCTTCTCCGTCAGGATTATCCCCGCGATGGGACTTTGTTTCATGGCTCTCGGGACGGTGGCGCTTTTTTGCCCCTATTCCTGGGGAGACTGGTTTATGGCGGCCGGATTTGGAGGGCTGCAAGTGCTTTTTGGAATCATCATCGCCAGGAGGTATGGTGGCTAAGCATCACATGCTTCGACAGGAACGGGCTCGCACTGCCCGTGAAGAAGCTCGCAGGCTGCGCGCGCTGCGGGGCCGGCCCGCCGAGGGCGGGCTCCCCCAGTTCGATCGCCTCATTCATGAACGCCTGCGTCTGGGGATCGTCAGCGCGCTGGCTGTCAACGAGTCGCTCACTTTCAACGATCTGAAGAAGCTGATGAACACCACCGATGGCAATCTGAGCGTGCACGCTCGCAAGCTGGAAGAGGCGCAGTACATCACTTGCAGCAAGTCTTTTGAAGGGCGCGTTCCCAAAACCGAATACCGCTTGACGGCGGCCGGCCGGCGGGCGCTGGAGCGTTATCTGGACCACATGGAAGCTCTGATCCGCGCCACTCGGGAGGGCTGAAGGGCTTCTTTGTGTCCGCCGTGTTCTTGGTGGTAAAGCTTTTTTCAAACCATAAAGGGCACCGCGAATCTCACCAGTTTCATCCGCATTCGGCATTCCGCATTCGCCATTCCGGATTCCGCAATCCACATTCCGCAATCCACATTCCGCAATCGCCTCAATCTTTTTCGATGTCGATGGTTTTTTTATCAGTGCTTGCGGAAACGGCGATCATGATGCCGACGCCGATGGCGATGACCACCCCAATAATAGTCCAAGCTGTTCCGATCCGTTGCAGTATGCCCGCCTTGTGCAACCCGGCGAGCAGGCCGCAGATCAAAATGACATAGCCGAGAAAGTAAATCCCCGTCCATTTCATGCTCTTTCCTCCATGTCGCAACCATTTACCCGGCCGCAAGAGCCGGTCTGTCCTGAGGGCAAGTGCTGGCCTTACAGGCAACCCAGCCAGTGTAGCGCCACTAGACACAGATTAACATGCCGGAAAACACTGAAATGGGATGGACCGCCAGCCTACCACACGGCATTGTGTGCAGCCACAGAGCCCGCGGCCGGAAGGGCGCGGCGTCCCAGAATATCCGGCTTCGGCAATCCCGCTGTGCCTAAGCTGGCTAGATATTTTCAGTCATGGGGTTTTGGGAGCGGAGAGACATCATGAGGGCCGTCTCAGTGCGGATAACTTAGGTTGCCGTGCCGCGCCCTTCCGGTCGCGCCTCCGTGGGTGCATGTAGTGGCGTGTGACTGGTCGGATTTGAATCGGGGTGATTAAAACTGAGGCGCTGCGAGAAATCGAAGTTGTGGAATTCGGGAATGGGAGAAGGGAAAGAGGTTCACTTGGAGGCGCCGATCGGATTCGAACCGATGCATAAAGGTTTTGCAGACCGGCGCTTTGTCTCTGTCACCTCTTACCTTTTCTTCATTTCCAACCATTTACAGGACGGGTTGGCACTCATCTCTTCCCAACTTTTGATCTAAGGATAGGACAAAAACAGGAAAGAAGGTCTAATCGACACATTTTCAGACCCTATCCCGATCGATCTTTTCCGCTATCGTTTTGATCTCTTCGATTCGGTTTTCGATGCGATCATGAGCATAGTGGGCGAAGGCCCAGCTTGAATCTCTTAGGATCTGTGCGATCCATATTGGATCGTCTACTGAACGCAGCAATATTGGATCAGCCAATTGCAATATCGCTTCAAGCAACCTCCAACGTTGAGGTTCATTAGCGGAGTGAAAGCGCTTCATCAACTCGAGAACGTCAGAGCGATTGCGCCGTGCTCGAAGCGCACTTGCCGCATTTTTTCTGACCTCCTCATGGAGATCTTCGTGGGCCTTCTTCACCAATAGGTCATCGAGTTCATCATCCAGCCACCCCGCTAGTTCTGCACCAACGGATCGAGCTATCTGTTCCTGACTTGTCAGGAGCTTTCGAATGTGATCGCGAGCTAGAGCCTTCTCCGAGGATCGCCGCAGAGCTCTACCGATCGCCCAACGAACTATTGTTTTGCTCTCCTCGATTGCGCGCTGACACAAGACCGGAACTGCCCGAGACGGATCCAACTTCATTATCAATGACGGAAGTGATTCTCGACCATACTTCGCATTCATGAAGACTTGCTGCACCGCCTGGAACGCGCTGTTCGGGTCGAGCGCTGACAAAGCAATCACGGCAGCCTCGAATCTTCCGTCAACTATGCCTGATTCGAGGGGTTTAAAAGCCTCATCCCACAACGCCTCCGCCAGATCGTCATCGTTCAATTCACCCAGTAGCTCAATACATTCAATCGGCCAATCTTGTTTCGGTACTTCCTTTAGCCGAGCCTGTAGCATCGAAATCGCCGCGGCACGTTGCAACTGCAGTAAAGCCATATGTGCTGTGACTTTTAGTTCCCACTTGCCGAACTGACCGTCAGGAATCTCCGAAAGATAAGACATGATTTCCACCAGTGCCCGTTCAGTATTAATACCAAGAAGAAGATTGATGATCATTTCTCGGTTTCCGCCGCTATCAAGATGCTGCCTAAGCACCTCGACGGTTTCCGAGTTCGTGTCTCCTAGTGCGCGCAATGTAAGGTAGAGGGCCAACGCCAATTGGTTTCCGGGCGTGACCTGAGCCAGCATTTGCCGTACTTTCGGCAGGAACTCCTTGTTTCCCGAAAATGCGATAACCAGCACTGCGCGAGTTCGAACGGTTTCGTCAGTGTCATCCAAGTTCGATGTCACAGCTGTCATATCGCTGACTGACACCGGTGCCCTTTCTTGGCGCAATTTCAGCAATCGATCCGAGGGCCAAATGGCTCCGCCCAAGATTGCATCGATCACCGTCTCGTCGTGGCGAAGGTGGGTCAGAGCGTAAGCAGCCAGTTCCAGTTCCAAACTGTCAGCATTCTCGACTTGTTGCATCAGGATCATGTTTAGGTACTGCAGTGTGTTCTCATCCGGCCTGTAGAGACATTGTTTCAGGAAAAATCGCCTGGCTCGACAGTCGGCCGTAGCCAGGCCTGCGTTTATCAAACTCGTAATCCCCCTGCCGCCAATCTTTAAGAGAATTAATCTGCCATTGTGGGAGAAGTCAATTCCAGGCGTCTCTTCATCCGTAATAGACGAGCGAGCAAGGTCGCATAACCGTATCTCCACCTCGGATCCGGCCCTACTTTCAAAACGATCTAGAAGGTCGGGGCGATACATCTTAGCGAGAAGTTCCGCCAGGTGGTATGGTGCGCCGGGTTTAGACTTGTCCACTCCTCGCGCTAACTGACCATTGAGATCATCAATCAGCAAATCGAGAGTCTCAGGATCAACATCATTTGCATGATCCTGCAACATTAGCGTAACCCAGTGGCTATCGACGGCCGGGTCGCACAGCAAGCTTCGTACTTTTGTCCATGTTGCGTTATGTCGCCGTAGAAGGAGTTCAGGCAACCACCAGTTTCTACTCATGTACATATGGTGGTCAGGCGCGTCCAGCAGAGCTAAAGCTCGATCTGGGTCAAGAAGAGCCAGCGCGGCAAAGGCATACATATTGGCCCAATCCTCCGACTCTTGCGCCCACTCTTCCAATCGTCTCAACTCTCCGACATCCTTGAAGGTTCTAATGCACCTGATTAGCGCTCGAGGCTTGTGGTGCGGGACCGCGGCGAATAGTAACGCCTTGTTTTCCCTCCAGATCACTTCAGCCTTGGGATGATCAAGATCTGCCAACTGATACGCAAGTTCCCACGAGGGCTCATCGATTGACACTTTCTGGATTCTCTCCGACAACCATGCTGGATCTCTCTGGATACACATGCGAAGCGCGGTGAAACTCAATTCGTAGGATCGATAACGGTTCCGTTCTTCTTGACCCGCGAGCGCCCTGGAGTTTTGTTTATGGATGTGCCAAAGCCTGTTGAGGGCCAGGGCCGACGGTCGAGCCGCAAGTAGCCTTAGTGCTGTGCTCTGAGCCGCTGGCAACTCGTTATGAAGCAAATTCAACGATAATTCCTGAACAGCGTCAGACGCGCCTACCATATTCAGTAGCGACGTAGCTACAAGTTCAGGGTAAGGGTTGAATTCTCTTGTTGATGTAAGTTCAATGATCCGAGAAGCCGATGGGATAAATCGGTCCCCCAAGGTCGGCAACAAGTGTTCAAATAATTGTTGGGGATAAGCGCCGTAGGCTTGGTCATTTTCGAGCGCCAGAATCAGCTCTGGAACTTCATTACGTAATCCACGATGCGAATCAGAAGCAAGCCACAGAACATCCATCGGAACATATCCAAGTGATTTGCCAGCAAATGTACTGAGTGGTCTTGAACACTCAACAAGTCGCGCCCCAAGTTCGACGCTGTTGATTCGTCTCGGCTGGCGCTGTTCGACGAGACACTCTGCCGCCGCCCAATTCAGGAGGCGGTCATGCGGGATTTCAAATCTTCCGTCGGGTAAACTCCTAAGCCAACCAATTATCTCCAGTCTCCTACAAGTCTGATCGTCAAAGTTGAGACTTCGGAGGACATCAGCCGTCCAAGGGTATGCCGTATCTGCTTTCAGCACCTCGTTTGTCAGGCTCCTCATTCGGGTAGATTCGAGAGGGAAATCTGCTTGGTCGCGCGCATTTTGGATACGGTCCCAAAAAAGCTCTAAGAGAGAGTACTCGTTGGTTGGCAAGTAGCCAGAACCTGGGGATGAAATTTTAGTAAAGAGTTTAGCCGTAAGAGGCCGCTTTAATAAGCCTCGTAAGTCTGAGGGAACATCGCCCCATTCGAATCCGTGACGTTTCAGCAGAATCCTGAGTTCGTTTGTTGTGAAATCTGATATCTGAATGACATTAAGACAATCGCGTGCGCGAATCTGTGCGGCTTTAGCAATGTTGGGAGGCACCGTCACAGCAAGTTCAATTCCCCAAGTTGTCCAATCGGTATCGAGTAGTTGGTTTGCTTCCCTAACCGACTGCACGTCATCGATGCATAAAATCAGCCAGCATTCTGGGAGGCCAGGCAAAATGGCCTTAAGCCGGTTGCGAATACGATCAATCGCCAATGGCTGATCACGGTTTAAGATGTCTTGCCAGATTATGTTGGCCGCCTTCTGTAGATCCTTGTCCGCATCACCAGTTGCCTTTATCCAAAGCACAACATCACCGCGGGCAGCAGCATCTGAGGCAAAGCGAGCCAATCCCCATGTCTTGCCCTGTCCGCTTTCTCCTGAAAGCATCAGAACGGGAGATCGCGGAGACCAATCACGTGGTTGACGAACATCAGCGGACGCTGAGTATCCTTCACGGGCGAGAATCCTATTCAGCCGTTCGATGAGATTTTGTTTCAAATTGACCCAATCGATCAGGGACGTCGCAGTGAGACCAGCACGTTTGAAAATGTCTTTAGTATCAAGCCGTGCCTCTCCTTGTGCCGCCATTTCAAACAAGTAGCCGACAAGTTCGCGGCGCTTTGCTACAACGTCCTCCCGAAAGTCGACAATCGCAAGAAGGAACTGATCTATTTCTCTTTCAAGGCGCTTGGCACTGAGGGCCTGTTTGATTCTAAAGCGTCCCAACAGATGCCAAAGCTTGCGAAACAATAATTGATCAGACTTACTGTTGGCTTGTTGACTATGGCGGACTCTGTCAGCTACGGTCAGGAAGAACTCCCTCTCGGTATGTTTGGCATTTGCAAAAAAAGCAATCCGTCTTGTGGCGTCGAGGAGTCCCAGCGGATCGGGCGGAATTGGCAGAGCTGTCATTTTTTGGAGGAACTCGTCGACATTCCGCCAATTGCCCTTCCTTCCCTCCGTCACAAAAACGTATTCGCACTCGGCCTCTAGGTCGTCATCCAACACCGCAAGGTACAGGTTTGGTACCACTTCATCTATGACTTGGCGCACCGACCAAGTAGGTCCGCCGGTCTTCCATTGCTCCACAATTCGCCGTCGATGGCCTTGAACTTGAATGTCACCGCCCTTGTGCGGCTCAAGTATGAGTTGAGCTTCAACAAGCTCACCCCCTTCAAGACGCGATTTCAAGGCGATGTAGGCCGCCCAATGTAAACTTCCAATAATCTGGTAGAGGAAGCCGTTAATCGCTGCTGAACCGCCTCGCGTGGCCATGCAGAATTCACCCCTAGTTGAAAACGCGTTCAAGAGGTTGCCTGCTGATGTCGAATTCGTCAAGCAGACATGTCTGACTTTAGTAATTTGGATACGTTTTCCGGCAAAATCTCACGATCAAGGGTCAACTGCAATTTAGCTGAATCTAGAGTTGGCCCAGAATGATTGAATAGCTGTCCAAGTAATAAAATCATCACCGCACCAGCCTCTCCAGGCGAAATGCCTGCCGAGTCCATGGCCTTGGCTGATTCCATCAAGTATTTCTTCGTATCAAGGTCGGAAACATTCAGCTTCTTGTACTCGAGCTTCCGCCAGCAGTGAAAAAGGTTCTGACCGAAAGCGTTCAAGGCAGAGTAGTCCCTCTCGACCTCAGCGCCCTCCAAAAAGGCGAATTGCTGTTTAGCCAGTTCTTTCAAAGAACCTGAAAAATTTACCAGCTCAAAGCCTAACGCGTGAGCTGCCTGTAGCAGCACCCTTCCATTCTTAGCAAGTCGTCCTCTTTGTAAAGCCTCTCGATAGAGTCGAACCGCGTCAGTCATCTCACCTTTACGGAATTCGAGTTTTGCTCTTCGCAGCGTGATCTCGCTCTTCCAGAATTCTTCGTTAGCTTTATTGTTAAGCAGAGCATTTCCGAGGAGATCGACAATATTTTCCAGCTTCTCTATCTGTCCGCCGCTGTTAAAAGCCTCATCCACGTCGTGGAAAAGACAAAATGCCAGGAAAGCGGGTGATGTTTGAGAATCTAATGACTGACAGGCCAGAATCAAATCAATGCAACGTGCTATCTCGCCGCGATCTGCATCTGAGTCGGACAGCGCAGCAAGTCGCATTTTTATTGCCAACGGAAGTACTCCCCTATCTGTTTCGTTGGCAGCGTCTGAATTCAGGGCTTTGATTAGACAGTCTTGAGCTTTTGTTTTGTCTCCTAGAAGCTCATAAGTTAGCGCGGTGTTGTAAAATGCCGTTACCGGACCAACCCTGGGCCTAGCTCCGCTGGGAATCAACTCGTACGGACTGCCTGCTATCTCGGGGAACGCAGGATCTGATTCCGGGATAGGGCTGCCTTCAAGCGAATGCCTTAAGCGCGTCAAATGAGCTTGCGCTATCGTGACTGCAGGTCCAACCGCTTCATCTTTTCGAAGAAAGTAGGAGTCCAGTAAGTCCAGAAAGCAGTCGAGGCCTTCTCTCTCTTTTCCACTCTTGATTAATTCAGCCGCGCGAGCTCCCCACGCTCGACCCCAGTACTCTGTGTGGCCAAGAGCCCGAAACCCCTCGGCAGCTGTAGCTAGTACTTGCTCGTCGCTAGATAGGAGGCCAATCCGCCAACCTGACCACGCGTGCCCAAAAGAACCCTCTTCGAGGCCTTGCAGACTCTCTCTGTAGCTATCCAAAGCGGGAGCTGCCTGCTCGTGGTAAGCAGCATCCCCTTTCAGCTGATGTAAATACGCCCATAGACCACCACTGGTTGACCCAATCTCCCGAGCATTTTCGATAGCCCGATTCGCGCCTTCCAAGCCCCGTTGGCCTTCTCCTGACTCGATAAAGAATGTGGCGGTCGCAACCTGCCATAACATCTCGCCGAAAGGACTGGTGGTGAAGAATTTTCGTAAGGAATCTGAATCGGCATGTTCATCCTTGGCCCGAGCCCCTATGCTTTGCGCCAATCGAAATAACAGCTGAGATTTTTGATCGTCGACAGCTTCAACTTCGTTGACTAATTCCCGGATCAACTCGGGAGAGAGATCAGCCAATGGAAATTTGCCGACTAGCTCTGGAAGAACTTCAAGAAGCACCACGCGATCTTTAACTGAAACGGAAGCCAGATCGGAAGTGCTAAGCCTAGAGATCTCTTGAAGAGGGTGCCCCGTTCGCGCGGCCGCAGAGAGTACTGCTCGATAGGTGATTACGCAGAAACGAAGCTCAGCCATCAATTGAGCAAGTTTCGAATCGCTCTCAGGTGCCGTAGCGTCTAATCTCAAGTTTTCAAGTGCGTTTGCAGCATCTTCATAACGCTTGAGACGTGAGTGGGCCGCCGCAAACCCGCACATCGTCAGAGCATGCCCAACCTGGAGATCGAATTTGCCGAGGGGCGGAATCAACATCAAAAAGTGCAATTTTAACAGCAGGGCAGAAAGAATGGGTTCCGGCCAACTTTGGCGATCCGCAGCTAATAAAAGATTAGTTGCCCAAAAGAACACTTGATCAAAATCTCCCAAACAAAAGGAGTAAAATATCCCCCAGACTGTTCTCTCTGCATCTAAGATTCTTCCCTTTGGTCTTAGGAGCGTTCGCGCGGCGGTTCGGTAGACCGCCTGGCGCTCCTCTTGAGAGATCCTTTGCTCGGCAATCTTGCGAAATACGAAGGCCACGGTGTAGCCGTTTGCAGAATCACCTTCGATTACCGAACCACCGACTTGCTCGATAATCAGCGAGGCAGTCGTCGCTATCTGCGGTTGCACCTCCGTCCGAAGTGCTTCAACAACGTCACTACTTGTACCACCCGCCAAGACTGACAATCGTTGAACCAAATTCTGGGAATCTGGGTTGGTCAAAATCTCCTCATACAAAAGGGCCCGTACTTCGTCAGACAGATCTTCATCGGCCAGTGCCGGGGCGGACTCCACCTCGCTCGCAATAAGATCCGGAATCGTTGGAGATCTTCGCGCCAATCCTCTAGCCAGCAGTGGATGACCGCCAGAAAAAGTCGCAAGAACTTCCAGGTACTGTAGCTCATGCACTATGTCGAATGGGATCTCTGAACTTCTGAGTAAGGTTCCTAATTCAGAAGCTGTCCAGAACGGAGGAGAGAGGTAAACATCAACCACTTGGAGAAGGGGTAAAAGGTTCCTTGAGCTACAGAAAACAAAGCCGATTCTATGAAATATAGACAATCTTTTCAGAATGCCCAGGAGGTTCGAAATCTGGCGAAGCCCGCCGTCTCCGAGGTTCTGGGTGTCATCGATTACAAATATTGTCGGATTCGATGGAGGCTGGGCGCGTTTAACGGCTAAATTAAGTCTCTCATTAGATCTCACGATTGCTTCAGGATTTTCCCAAGGCAGCACACTACGAATGAGGTCCACAGAGATTGTGTGCGCACACTCATCGGCGACGTTAATCCCTACCGGGCACTGGTACCAATGAATATCACGTCCATTCCAGTGTCCGCAGAGCTGGCGAAGCAAAGAAGTTTTGCCAATTTTTGGAACACCGGTGAGGACAAAGACTTGTCCAAGTGGCTCTCGTAGAGGAAGCTTATCCACGGATTCACGGTGAATCCCTGAAAAGCTCGGAACGGGATCGAGCCGATAACTCGAAAGTAGCTCGTCAATTCTTTCAACAACATATGATCTCGCCTTGCCTGGGTCAGTCGTAATTCGAAAAGCATCGTCCACAAACCGCATTAGCGAAGAAGCATGTACGTCTCTCTCCTTCGCGACATCATTTGCGAGTCGGAATTTTTGCGCCTGTTCTTCTGCCGACAGTGCGTCGAAAACTTCCGGAAAATACGCTTGGATCAGTCTTCGGGTTGAGGGTTCGTACACAGATGCTGATAAAAATTGGCTTATCTCCTCCAGTGATATAGGAGTAATCACCGTAGAGCTGTCTGCCGAAATGTGTGTGATCAATTCAGCCTTGCAACTAGAGTAGCTGGGAGGTATTTCTCGATTTGAAATCAGGACAACCTCGATAGGAAAAGCTAGCTTCCGGAGACACTCTTTGGCATCATCTAGAGGCTTCCATTTATTGTAGTCCGGACCGGGCTTCCAATAATCTTCTTGCGTTCCGCACTGAACGGCTGTCTGAGCGCCCGTCGCGTCAGTTTTAATCAGGTCCGGAACTCCACTCCGCGTTTTCCCATCAGCTGTGTGGCCGACTCTGGATAATCCAATAAAACGTTCACTAAATAGGGGAAGGAATTCCAGGCAAAAATCCTGAAACCGGCCGCCTTCCATTCCCTGAAGTGTTGCCTCTATCAATGACCTAAAAACCGAAGTCATAGAAGCGAATCATAGCGCATCTGGAACAATTACGACTGTAGTTCAATATTCCAGAAACCTCATCCGGGCACGCTTTCCGGATCGGCTGACCACCTGAAGCCTCAGAAGGTCCCTAATGATCTCGCGCGTGGGCCACGCTTAACGGCGAGACCATAGAAAATTGGTCTGCGAAAAGCTAGACCTTTTGAGGTGTGGAAATAGGCCGTAATGTTAAGTTAACGTAGAACACAAACTCCGATAGGCGAGGCAGCCCTAATGAAGAGATCTACCGAGAAGCCTTGGGAATCAAGACTACTTCCAAATTCGTGCGAATATCTTCGGAAACGAAGCGCTGAATTTTCAAAGGACCTGGAAAAGCTTAGAGAGCCAGTGCCGCCTCAAATCCTGGAAATTCTACGGCCGGAGAATTTGTATTGGCTGAGTCTTTATCAACTTAAACCGTGAGCCTAAGGATGTTGAGACTTTCAGAAAAGTCCTTTCCAGCGGAATGAAGGCAGTGCTTGAAGGCCGCCCTCCGTTGGAATTTAAGGAAAAGATTGATGTCGGTTACCTGTGGATTCTCAAATACGAGCAATTGTTCATTTTAAATAATCTTGTTCATCCCATAATCTTGCTTGAAAAGATTAAGAAAGGAGATGAAAAAGCTTTTTTGGACTTCGTAAAAGTGGACAAAAGTTTTTGGCAACAGATTTCGCTCGACAATTCATCAGCCGCGCGCAACTGGCAGCGGACACAAAATTTTTCAAGAAATTATCCAAGGGTTTACTTTTTGATCCCCGAAAGCTTTCCTCTCCAACACTGAAGCTCTTTCACTTCCTGATGATCATCTCAGGCCTTTCGGTTGAAAGGCTTACGATTCGAGAAATTTCTGACATCTTAAATGATTGCTGCGGCATCTGGGTTGATGATGTTGAGACTGTTCGCAAGTTCTGGAATCGGCACAACCTGCACCGCACTCCATTCCAGCCCCTCCAAAGTGAGTCATGATAATCGGGATTCTTGTGCTCTACGGCTTGGAGTTGGGTAAAATCGTCTTCATGAGAATAACAACGGGCAAGGTTGAGGCCGGGAAAATCGTCGTTGAAGGCCCCCCTCTAGCTGAAGGCACAAAAGTCACAATTCTGTTCGCTGAGGGGGACGAGACGTTCCGCCTGGCCGGGGCTGAAGAGCAAGCTCTTTTGAAGGCCATCGCGGAGGCTAACCGTGGCGAGGTAATTACCCAGGAAGGTTTGTTCCGCGATCTTGGCCAGCGAGATTGACAGCTTCTCTGCCGGTCAAGGTCGTCCGACGGGCGACCCGAGAAATCGCTGAGGCGGCGAAATGGTGGACCGAGAATCGGCCCTCAGCACCAGAGGCTTTCAAGGAGGAACTTCGCAAAGCCTTTGCCTTGATTTCTTCTCATCCGATGGTGGGCGCGAGAGCGCTCAACAAGAATCTGCCCGGTGTCCGGCGAATCCACCTCAGCAGAATCAGTTACCATCTCTACTACCGTGTTACGCCTCACGCCATCGAAGTGCTTGCTCTGTGGCATACAAGCCGGGGTGCAGGACCCGAGCTGTAATCCAAAGTCAGTATTCCGCTGCACTTCTCCAACGTATTAGGACATGAAACCACGCGATTCGTGTCCTAGACGCCTTCCCTACGGCCACCGGAAAATGCGATCTAGGCAGCGGAAGCTGCCAAGAGTGCGATGCGAGGTGGTTTATGGCACTGAAAATTCCGTGTTTTCTCTGTGGGGATCTTCTCCCCATTAAGCTCACCAAGAAGGATAAGCCTGTCGTCACGTGTAATTCGTGTGGTGTTCAGGCCCTTATCCGCTATCCGAAGGGGATAGAACGCCTGAATGCGCTGGCCGAGAATCGGGCTTCACTGAAGGATGACTTCGTTCTTTGCCGCGAGTGTGACGTTGCAGTGAGGAGGGCGCCAGAAAAGATCCAGCGCTTTCTTGTCGGTCGAGCCGGAATCTACTGCCCAGGTTGTGGCTCTCTTCTGCTGAAGGCCAGTGAGGTGGAGTGAAATGAGAGCTGTTCAACTGGTCCAAGTCCCCGAGCAGGCAGTCTTCTACGTCCGGGAAGCGGCCAGGTATCTGGGGATCTCCTCTAACGTGCTTCGAAAGAAGGCCGACCTTGGGTTGATCCGCTGCGGCTACGACGAAAATGGATACCGAGTATTCTTGCTCGAAGATCTCGACGCCTATCGCCGGTCTCTTCTGAAAAACCGCCCTCGCCCGGAGTACAATTGCAATCGCCAACCCGTCCTCGAAAAGAAGGGAGGCAAACAGTGAGCGTAAAGCTCGAAAAAGATCATCGAGGACGGAAAAGATACAGGGTCAGCCGTTATTGGCCGGACGGAACACGGTTTCGGCGGTTCATGCCGAATCGAAGGAAGGCCCTGCATGTAGATGCCAAGATCCATGCCGTGATCAGTGATGGCTCTTGGGCCCGATTGAAGGCACGGCTTGAACGCGGGCAGGGACGATCAGCGACTGTTGCAGAGTTCGCCCAGATTTATCGGGATGAGTACTGCAAGGCGCGAAACCGAGACTGGAAACGGAAATGGTCGAGTCTCAAGATCATAAGCGCTGCTCTTGGCAAAGTGCCAGTTGCTCAGTTTCGTCCTGTTCACCTTCATCGATTCGTCAGGCAGCGGAAAACTGCCGGAATCGACAACGGAACGATCAATCGGGATTTGACGACGCTCAAGCACATGATCAAGTACGCAAAGCAGACCGACGTGATACGCCGAGACCGAATCCGGGATTTCCCTAAGCTAAGGGAAACAATCCGAGCCCGGCCGAAAGCGACACCGGACGAAATCAGCCGACTGATTTCACATCTGCCGTTGCCGATTCAATCAATTCTGATTTTCATGCGCGAGACCGGATGTCGATTGCAAGAGGCATTGACGGTGAAACGTGCGCAAGTGCGTTCGCCTGAGCGGCTGGTAGTCTTCACGGACAATACCAAGTCAGGCAAGTTCCGCTTGGTGCCGCTGACTGATGCAGCTCTGGAAGCAATTGAATCCTTTCCAGTGTTGCTCGAATGTCCCTATGTGTTTTGGCGGCCGCAAACTCGGACCCGATACCGCAGCATCTATCGGCCTTTTTACGAGGCTAGGAAGGCTGCGGGGCTGGACTGGCTGAAGATGAAGGATCTTCGCCAATACTTCGCCATCGATCTGGCCGAGAGCGGCGCGGACATGAAGGACATCCAGAAGGTGCTCGGCCATAGCTCCGTGCGCACGACCGAGCAGTATTATGCCAAGTATTCGCCCCATAGTGCGGCGCGGCGGGTGTTGGTGCTGCTTCAGTAAAGGACAGTCACCGGTCATCAGTCCGTCACCGGCGGACAGCAGAGTAGGACAAAAACAGGAAACAACGTTACTCAGGAAGAAGTCAAAGTTGGGAAGTAGAACCGGAAATTAGAGAGGGGAAAGAGGTTGTCATGGAGGCGCCGATCGGATTCGAACCGATGCATAAAGGTTTTGCAGACCTCTCCCTTACCACTTGGGTACGGCGCCTCGCTGAATCGACTGATTATAGCGGCAGTCCTTCGGTTTTCCCAGGCCCTTGGCTGCGATGACGTGGTTTCCAAGCTTTCAGCGAGATTTGAAGCCGACCTTTTGTCGGATTGCTTCGGGGAGATCAGCCAAAACTTGGTCGTGTCGGAGGAGAATGGCCTTGATTTGAGCCAAGTCCCCCTTAATGTCGGTTCGATCTTGTTCATTCTTGGATAAGCGCTTATGGTCCTCAGTAAGCCGGGAAAGAAAGGCGGCCTGATTTCGGATGAGTAGCGCCATTGCTTCCTGCAGATTGTTGTTGGCGTTTCCTGATTTCCTTACCATTGCGCTCTCCATTTTACTCTGTTTTTCCCTCACTGAGACATAACTGGCGAGCAGACGGATTTGCGAAAGAAATTGGAAAACTCGTCGACAGCGGTATGGCTAGAGCCCTTTCAGCAGGAACCGAAAAGCCTAATCGTTTGGCTGCATTAAAGTGACGAAAACGGCACTGCTAACAAACTAAATTTCAAATCCGTCGGCCATTTAAGCGCGCTTGTAGTGACAGGCACCAGCGGGGGATCGACCAGCGGGGGATCCCTCGCTGAGCGAACGGCGCAGCGGATTTAGAGCCGGCTTCGGCAAGGTTTCCTGGTAGGTGCGTTGACATCAATGCAAGGACGCAAAGGCGCAAAGACGCCAAGGGATGCTGCAGGTCCGTGATTTGCGCTCAGGGGCGGCGGCGAGGCCGGTGCGGCTCGGGCTGCTGTTGGGTATTGTGGCAAAACCCGCTTCCCGAATCCCGGAATGTCCCTCCCGTAATGGGAATGAATTCCCATTCGTAACTGCCCGAATGCAGGGCCAGTTTTAGCACGCCAAACGTCCGGCTGTCGCGGACTTCACTGTTGGGAACGATCAGGGCAAAGGTTGTAAGATCTCGGCCTCCGGTGCCCACCACAAACTGACGAATCCCGCGCTGCGAGTCGAGCGCGCCAGAAGGCGTCTGGGCCGCAAACCTTTCGTAATCGTGATCGTGGCCCACTAGCACAACGTCGGCTCTGGAATCGTACAGCGCCTGCCAAAGGGCCTGATATTCAAGCGAGCCGCCATGTTGGCCCGAACTGAAGCGTGGATGGTGCCAATAGGCGAGAATGCAGCTATTGGGATGGGCGGCCAAGTCCGCTCGCAGCCATCTTTCCTGAAGCGAACCCGTGTTGCAGCCGCCTACTCTGGAGCAGTTACTGTTGAGCGCGATCAGATGCCAATTGCCGAGATCGAAGCTGTAGTATCCCTTGTCTCGATCGCCCGCAGAGCCAGTGAAGTTTCCCACACCGTTGAAATAGTCGAAATAACCATCAGCGCTGAACAACTCGTATTCGTGGTTCCCCGTCGTGGGCCGCGTCTTGAATTTCACCCTTCCCCACGACTTGTCGTAGAAATTCAGGAAGTCGTTGTACAGGCCGAATTCGTATTGATTGTCTCCCAAGGCTAAAACAACGTCGGGATTCACCTGCAACAGCAGATCGGATGTTTCGCGGTCTCGACAAGCCGCAAAGAAACTTCCCGAGCCGCACGCAATATCGCCGGCGGCGGCCAGCACGAAATCCCTTGCCTCGACCGCTTGCTGCCTGCCACCGCCCACACCGGCAACGGGCGCGGCATGCGCGAAGCCGACGATGGGGGAAGAATTGAAACTGAGGCGGGTAGCAAGTTTGGCCGCAAGGTTGGGTGGGATGGCAGCGATGATCGCTGTCAGGATGAGAATGAACCAGGACGGGACTCTTCTCATATGTTGTGGCGGCTAACAGAAATTAAAGCAGGGAATTGTGCAGAGTGCCAGGAGCGGCGGTTTTAATAGACACGGATTACCTAGCGCGGCAAAGCGGCAACTCAAGTTCCTGACGCCTGGTAGCAGCAGCTTCCAGACGCCGAAGGCGTCACATAGAATAGCCGGGGGCAGAGCGCGTTTTTTGCGCGTCGCCCCCGGTTTTCGAAACCTCAACGTCCTGCACCCTGAAGGGGTGCACTAGGAATCAGGCAAGTTGATTTCGCCAGAAGACGGAATTGGACAGGAGTCGGTAACGGACCAGAGTCCTCACAGTAAGGTAGCGGCGCGGTGAAGTTCTCGGATATTCCTATTGCACCCCTTCGGGGTGCGAACGTTAGTGGTGGGATGTCGACCGGGGGCGACGCGCAAAAAACGCGCTCTGCCCCCGGCTACTCTAGGTGACCGCTTCGCGATCCAGTGAGAATCGTTGCGGGCGGACAAGAAAACGAGCCTTAGTACACCAGAAAACACGGATTAAACAGGAGGATTTATGAAAGCGATTGCCGTCGTGATTGTCGCGTCTGTCGTGCTTGTATGTACGCAGCCAGGGTGGGCTCAAGTCAGACCCCGCGCGAGAGACTTGGGAATCCCGTTTGAAGGGAACCCGGGTCCACTCAACGCAATTACCGATGTTCGAGGCGTCGAGGTTGGAGAGACCACCATTATCTCAGGGGATGGGCCATTGAAGGTTGGAGTGGGACCAGTGCGCACCGGAGTGACCGCCATTCTGCCGCGCGGCAAAGCTTCGTCAGATCCGGTGTTTGCCGGGTGGTTTTCGCTCAACGGAAACGGCGAGATGACCGGCACGACCTGGATTGAAGAGGCGGGATTTCTGGAGGGACCGGTCTTTATTACCAACACACACAGCGTCGGGACAGTAAGGGATGCGGCCATCGCATGGGCTGTAAAACACGGAAAAATGTTTCAGCCCTGGGCGCTGCCCGTCGTCGCTGAAACTTATGACGGGGGATTGAACGATATCAACGGATTTCACGTCCGGCAGGAACATGTTTTTCAGGCGCTCGACGGCGCAAGTTCTGGTCGGGTCGGTGAAGGAAATGCCGGCGGCGGCGCCGCCATGAGCTGCTATGGTTTCAAGTGCGGAACCGGAACCGCCTCGCGAAAGCTCGATGCTCAGGCTGGGGGATACACGGTAGGAGTACTGGTGCAGGCCAATCATGGCCGCCGCAGCGAGCTGCGCATTGCCGGTGTGCCGGTTGGCGCGGAGGTCTCCCAAGAGAGCTCTCCGCTACCGGCTCGCCCACCCGGGGAAAGTGACGCGGAGTTGGGCTCGATCATCATAGTGGTGGCTACGGATGCGCCGCTGCTCCCGCATCAGTTAAAGAGGCTGGCGCGTCGGGCCGCGCTCGGCCTGGCGCGCACCGGAAGCACGTCTGGTAACGGCTCGGGTGATATTTTCATCGCCTTTTCAACGGCCAATGGCGGAGCCGCCGTGGCGCCGGACGCAGGCCAGGTGTTCATGGTTTCGAACCGCCGCATCAGCTCGCTCTTTGAAGCCACCGTGCAAGCCACCGAAGAGGCAATCATCAACGCGCTGATCGCCGGAGAAACCATGACTGGCGCCGGCAACCGCCGCATCCCGGCCATCCCACACGAACAGGTCAGGCAGATCCTGAGCAAGTACGGCCGCCTGTCGAAATCCGCGATTCGTTGATTTAGCCGCGGATGAACCCAGATTAACGCGGATGTGAAAAAGTGGCTGCTGTTTATGCGGCGAAGCAGTCGAGATTCTTCTCACCGCTGACGTGCGGAGAAAGCAGCTGGAGCAGGGCCCAATTATCCGCTTTAGACTTGGTTATTCCAAAGCAAGGGCAATTCAGATCTGGGAAATGGATCGCCAGCCGATGCAGCCACAGAGCCGCGGCCGGAAGGGCGCGGCGCACCCGAATGGCTGGCTCCGGCAATCCCGCTGTGCCCAAGCTGGCTAGATATTTTCAGTTATGGGTTGTGCGGGTAACTTAGATTGCCGCGCCGCGCCCTTCCGGTCGCGGCTCCGTGGGTGCATGCAGTGGCGAGTGGCCCGCCGGGATTCATCGGGACGGCCTTCCGATTGCGGCCGCAGCAAAAAACAGAGCCCCCACTACAACTTTTGTCTGAAGACCCAGGTCTAATTCCATCAAAAAGGGAGGCGTGAGATGAATAGGCAAAGATCATTTGTTTCTGCGGTTATGGTGCTGCTCAGCACGCTTTTGTTCACCGGAGCTGCATGGGCGTCCGATCAGACTCGATCGTTCAACGTCAGTCCGGGGGAGTCACTTGAAGTGAGTACTCGCCGGGGCGCCATTGTACTCAGCCCCTGGAATAAAAACGAGGTCGTTGTAACAGTTACCGGAATTGACCAGGAAGACCTTCCCGACTTGCAGATGGGGCAGGCAGGCAATACGGTGCGGGTAGATTTTCGTCCCAAATACAACGATTCATCAAAGGATGCGCGGTTCGAAATCAGTCTCCCGTCGCAGTTCAATGTGAGCCTGCGAACTGCGGGAGGCGATATTGAGATTCGGGGCCCAATGAAGGGAGACTTGAAGGGCTCAACTTCGGGAGGAAACATCCAACTGGCTGACGTCGATGGAAAGGCCGACATGTCGACATCAGGCGGGAATATTCTTGCCGGTAGCGTGCAGGGAGATGCCCAATTGAAGACTTCCGGAGGGAATATCACGGTAGGCAATGTAGGGAAAACACTGAATGCGAAAACGGCGGGCGGAGACATCAATGTCGGCGATGTCGGGGGTGAAGCAATCGCATCGACGGCGGGTGGAAATGTCACCGTTGGGTCAGTGTCTGGAAGCGTGGATTTGAAGACGGCGGGGGGAAATATCCGGCTACGGGGAGGCAGCGGCAAAATCACGGCCAAGACGGCCGGCGGCACGCTGGACATTAAAAATGTCTCTGGTTCCATAGAGGCCAAAACCGCAGGCGGGAGCATCGAGGCGGAATTGATCCCCAGCGGGACAGGCACAAGCCGGCTTCAGACTGCCGGCGGAGATGTAAGGCTCTTCCTGCCTGAGAATGCGAGAGCTTCCATCGAGGCATTGATCCGGCTTAGAGGGGAATCAGGCCGCGTCAGCGGAAGATACGAGATCCGCGCCGACTTCCCTCACCAGACACTTAAGAGGGACGACGATGCCGGGGAGATTCGCGCCAGCTATCTACTGAACGGCGGCGGCGAGCGGATCTCGCTGGAAACTGTCAACGGCAATATTGAGATTCGGAAATTAACAGCAAAGTAGCCGTCAGGGGAATGGCCGCGAAAAAATTGTAGCGCCGGCCTCTGGCCGGCACTGCTGTCCTAGTCGCTCTGTCGAAGCCGGCTGGAAGCCGGCGAGCGCCGCGAAGCGGCGCTTCCTGCACGATGAAAGATTGTGCGGGAGACGGCCCCCAGGCCGTCTCTCCAAAAT
>DASXTB010000198.1:0-30207 GCA_036505615.1 Acidobacteriota bacterium | reverse complement strand
ATGGACGGCATTGTGGACATTTACATGCCCGACTTTAAATACTGGTCGACGGAGCGAAGCCGGAAATACATGCAGGCGGAAGATTACCCTGAGGCGGCGCGCGCCGCAATTAAAGCGATGCACCGTCAGGTGGGACCGCTGGTGCTGGATAACGAAGGGCTCGCAAAGCGAGGAATGATCATCCGCCATCTGGTCATGCCCGGATGCCTGGACGAGACGCAAGCAATCTTGGAGTGGATCGCCTCTGAACTTGGGCGGGACACGTACGTCAACCTGATGGACCAGTATTACCCGGCCGGCAAGATAAGCGAGGAGCGCTACCCGGAGATCAACCGCGGATTGACTTCATCTGAATTCCACCAGGCCCGGCAGATCGCAATTGAGGTGGGCCTGCATCGGCTTGACGTCCGCCGCCCACGTCCGCGTTTGGCAATTCTGTGAACGCACGTAAAGCGGCTCGACCACTTGCGTTGGCGTTGTGGGTCTTCCTAGTTGCCGGAGGTGCCAAGCCTGCCCCGGACAATCGGCCGAACATCCTGTTCATCATGTCCGACGATCATGCGGTCCATGCGATCAGTGCCTACGGCAGCAGGATCAACCGGACACCCAATATCGATCGCATTGCCAGGGAAGGGATGAGATTTAACAATTGTCTGGTGACCAATTCGATCTGTACCCCCAGTCGCGCTGTCATCCTCACTGGCAAATACAGCCACATCAATGGCGTGCCTGTCTTTAACCGCTTTGACGGCAGCCAGCCCACGCTGGCCAAGTATCTGCAGCGGGCCGGGTATTACACCGGGATGATCGGAAAGTGGCATTTGTTCAGCGACCCGACCGGCTTTGACTATTGGAATGTTCTTCCTGGCCAAGGCAGATATCACGATCCCGAGATGATCGAAATGGGCGCGAAAAAAACCATTCAAGGATATGCCACTGACATCATCACCGATCTGTCCATCGATTTTCTGAAAAACCGTCCCAGGGACAAGCCATTCTTTCTCATGTCTCACCACAAGGCCCCACATCGAAACTGGGAGCCCGACGCCAAACACGGGGCGATGTACGAAAATGAGGAGATCCCTGAGCCGGACACATTCCGCGACGACTACAAGAATCGCTCCAGCGCGGCTGCCGAAGCGACGATGCGAATCGATCGAGATCTAACAGCGAACGATCTGAAGCAGCAACCGCCCGTCGGTCTTTCAGGAGAGCCGCTGAAAAAGTGGAAATACCAGCGCTTCATCAAGGACTATCTCCGCTGCGTCGCTTCGGTAGATGACAATGTCGGAAGGCTGCTCGATTATCTGGATCAAGCGGGCCTGAAAAACAACACCATCGTCGTGTACACCTCGGACCAGGGATTTTTCCTGGGCGATCACAACTGGTTCGACAAGCGCTTCATGTACGAAGAATCACTGCGTATGCCCTTCCTGATTCGCTTTCCCGGTAAAATTCAACCTGGGACCATCAACAACGACATGATATTGAACGTAGACTTCGCGCCGACTTTCCTTGAATATGCCGGCGTGCCAGTACCTGGTGACATGCAGGGGCGCAGCATCGTCCCGTTGTTGCGAGGTGGGAAGCCGAAGGGTTGGCGAACGTCGATGTACTACCGCTACTATCATTATCCTCAGGATCACCGCGTACAGCCTCACTATGGGATTCGCACCGAGCGTTACAAACTGATCTACTTCAACAAGATTAATGAGTGGGAATTGTTCGACCTAAAAAAGGACCCTCGTGAAATGAACAGTGTCTACAACGATCCGGACTACGCGCGCGTGATCAAGAAGCTCAAGATTGAGCTTTACCGGCTGAAAAGGGAGCTCAAAGACAACGACCAGTTTGACGGTGGAGTACCACAGAATTAAGAATGAAGAATGAAGAATTAAGAATGAAGAATGAAAAGCGTTATTCGTCTTTAGTCATTCGTGGGCCAGTGACTAATGACTAATGGCGACTAATGACTAAATGACTAATTATGGCTAATGACTGATGACTGATATGACTGATGACTGATGACTGATATGACTGATATGACTGATGACTGATATGACTGATATGATTGATATGACTGATATGACTAATATGACTGATGACTGATGACTAATGAAGCTTTCCATTCTTAATTCTTCATTCTTAATTCTTCATTCTTAATTCCACTATCCGAATCAACTCGATAGACAGGAACTGTTTTCTGTTTTCCTTTCAGCGATTCGTCGCCCACGTACTGAGTTGGAATTCTTCCCTGCAATGCGCGATAAGCGTCGCCGCTGATGAGGATTTCACCTATCGAACTGTCGGAGGTGTACTTCTTGGTAAGGCCTTCGATGCGTGAAGCCGTATTCACGACATCGCCGATGGCCGTGTATTCCATTTTTTGAGGAGACCCGATATTTCCCACCACCGCCTCCCCGGTGTGAATACCGATTCCGATGCGGATTGGTTCGATCCCCTGGCTGGCCAGGCTCGCATTCAATGAGCGCAGCGTGCGCAGCATGGCACGCGCCGCTTCGACGGCGTGCAGTGGAGAGTCAGGGTCATCCAGCGGCGCTCCAAAAACGGCCATCAGTCCATCTCCGATGAACTTATCCACCATTCCGCTGTTGGCTTGGATGGCGCCCACCATTTCGGTGAAATATTCATTTAAATGGAAAACGAGTGATTCGGCGGCGACACCCTCCGAGCGAGTGGTGAAATCCCGGATGTCCGAGAACAGCACGGTAATCCGCTTGGTTTCACCCTTTAATGTCAGGCCTCCAGGCGACCGCAAAATCTTTTCAATCACCTGATCGTTGACATAGCGTTTGAACAGCCGCCTTAAGTGCTGCTTTTCGCGGCCTTCGAGAACGAAATTTGAAACTTCAGAGGAACCGGCCGCCAGGACTGCCCCGGTAACCGGCGATAGGACAAGGAGCCACCAATTGTGTCCGAACATCCACTGGGCCATGAGCAGATAGGAAACGACAGCAGCGGCGCTTAAGATCAGTCCTGCCAGCGGAGGGAAGCGAAAGCAAAACAGAACAGTCAGGCCCACAACCAGCACCGTCAGCAGTAGCTGTACCCTTGGCCTGAGCTGCCGGATGAAATTCCCTTCCAGAAGAGTGGCGACAGTGTGGGCGTGGATTTCAATCCCCGAAGTCCTCCTGAAACCTTCCTGGAGATCCCAGTAGTAAAGCGGCGTAGAGTGCAGATCTTCGATGCTCACTCTTCCAATCAAGATAATGCGGTTCCGAAAATGGTCGTTGAAGAATTTCAAATCACCGCTCCTGGCAGCGTCAAGCGCGGCGTAGAAAGGGATGCGGGGAAACGGTTCCCTACCGCGGAAATTGATCAGGACCGAGCGCGGCGCACTGTCCACCGCAGTGAGCGGCGGGTTGTGCTTTCTGGCAAAGGAAAGAGCAACCGCAAAAGGAAAGCTCGGTCGTCGGTTCTCATCGTTTGAAAAGAGTTCCTGCCGGCGAACAAAGTCATCGCTGTCGGTGGTGAGATTGGCATAGGCAAAGGCATTTTCTCCCGCGGCCATTGTGAATTGGGGCGGCGGCTGTTCAATGCTGTTCTGACGGACTTGATAGACAAGAATGGCTGGAACTTCAGCCGCACTCGCTTCCACAAAAGCCGAAAGCAGTGCCTGCTGGCCTTCTGGATCGTACTTCTCAATATCGAAAAAAATAAAATCCACACCTACAGCCGCAGCCTGCGTTTCGACCAGGCGCTTCAAGACCTGCGCGAAGTGTTTTTGCCACAGCATCAACGGGTCCGGTATCCGGTTAAGGGATTCGTCATCGACCGCCAGAATAGTAATAGGAGAGTTCTGAGGAGGAGGCAAAGTGCCGCGCAGTTTGAATCTCAAATCGTATGTTCGCTGCTCGATCCCTTCGCCCAGAGAACTCGACTGGAAAAGAAGAGCGAGGGCCACACAGAGGGCAACGATTGTCAGGTAGAGCAACAGGCGGATCGCCCGTTTTCTCGTATCGTGGTGCATTGATTTAAGCTGTAATTATCAGGCCCGCAGGGCCACCATGGGTTGACGTGCTCGTGAACGTGAACGTGATCGGCTCTTCAGCGCCAAATTTTGTTGAATCATGACCCGAGCCGGCCTTCCCCCCAAAAAATACTTCCGCGCTTCGTGTCGCACCCTTTCAGGGTGCATACCCTTCGTGGGTATCGCAGACCGGGGGCGCCGCGCAAAAGCGCGCTCTGCCCCCGGCTATACTCTATGACGCCTTCGGCGTCTCCTTGTGCGGACTGCCATCCTCGCTGCCCATATTGGGTTGCGGCTACGCCGCGCTGTGTTGCCTTTGTGTTCTTTGTACCTCTGTGATGAATGTTTGCCACGCCAGGCTTACTTGTCTTCCTTCGACTTTAGCTTATCCAATTCCTGATTCATCGCCGTAACCAGACCGGCCTTCCAGTACAGCCAGGAAAGATGGCGCGTCAACCGCGTGTCGTCCGGATGGGCCTCACTCAACTGCCGGAAAAAATCGGCGGCCTCGGCGTAGTAGCCGGCGTTTTCAAGCTCGGTTGCCAGCAGCAAACGCTCGGCCGCATCGCCGGCGGATGCACGCGATAATTCGCGGTTCGGCTTGACATCGAAACTGGCTGCTTGCTGAGCCACGATTTTGCCGTCCTTTTCGGCGCGCACTTCCCACTGGTAGCTCTTTTCGGCTAACGCAGGCGCAGACTCCGGATAAGCGACGCTGGTAGAACTGGTCTCATGTTCCCAGATCGCCGAACCATTCTCGTCCCTGAGCGTCAGGTGGAAGATCTTGGCGTCCGGTATCGGGCCCCAGTGGAACAAAGGATGAGAAGTAGTGATGGGGCCTCCCACGTAGAGGAGAATGGGCGGGTAACCGCGGGCCCGAAGTGCTCCCACTCGCTCCATGCTTTCCGACCCCAGCGCTACGCGAGGCAAGACGCAGGCTGACGCTTTTTGCCTGGTGGGCGGAGCTCCTTTCACGACTCTTATACTTTGTGCCGTCACGTCCAAGGTGGTGTGGTTTTTCAGCATCACTCTTTCGTTAGAAGGGCAAAAGACAAACATGGCTTCTCCCAACCCGGTCATCACGTGATCGCTCGGGTAAAGTAAATCTCCCAGGTTGGCCCGCTTCTTTGCCCCGCTTCGCTGAATCTGCACGTCCCCCTTGACCTGGAGGACCATTCCGATGGGAGCCGCTTTCTGCTGCGCCGCGGCAGCCTGACTCCAGAAAGAAAAAGAGATGATAAACGCAATCAAGATCCTCAGAATTGGCATGGTTCCCTCCTTGAAGGCTGACAGCATTCCGCAATTCAGCTGTCAGCTCTCAGCAATCAGCTTTCAGCTTTGGCCGCTGCTTCCTGCGCGATGAAAGATTGTGCGAGAGACGGCCCCCAGGCCGTCTCTCCAAAATGTCCACTCCAGTGCTGTCCCCGATAATAGCCCAGCGATTCATCGCTGGGTTTACGAAGAATCCTCGCCGCCAGAAGTCCCGTAGGGACGGCTGATTTGGATTGCCAACCAGAAATTTCAGTGGTCCCTACGGGACTCCTATTTTTACCTCACCGCATCCCCAGCAATTAATCGCTGGGCTCTTCTCGAATCGTCCCTCCGGGACGAAGTCCATCCTCGCTGCCAGGGCCGATAGCTGACTGCTGATGGCTGATAGCTGATAGCCGACAACTGGTGGCTGACAGCTTGGTCCTAAAACGACAACTTCACCATCAATCTTATCGATCTTGGATTAATTTGGGTATCAAAAGCATGGCCAAAGCCGGGAGACTCCAGAATTCGTATCGGTATCCCGAAGTGAGTTTGGTTGAAAATGTTGAAAGCTTCGGCGCGCAAAGCCAGAGTCGTTTTCTCTCGAATGGCAAAGCTTCGCCACAGAGCCATATCAACTGCAGCGATGCCGTCGGCACGGAAAGTGTTGCGGCCCACTTTTCCGTCTTCGCGGGGACAGGCCACCAGCCCGTTTCTCTGGCACTGATTCTGCGAAGAAATCGTGGGCGCCAGACGGACACCCGGGTCGAAACGAATGGAATATGCGTCGCCGGGTTTCACAGTAAGTCCGCTCAAAGAGTCGAGGCGGTCGGTGAGGTTTCCGTCCCGATTTTGATCCAGTGAGGTATTGACCGTAAACGGCTGGCCGGTTTGATACTCGCTCACCGCGGCCAATTTCCAGTTTCGGAATATGGCTTGCTCCCTGACTGCGGGCAGGTCCCACAGAAAGAACCAGGTGAGTCTGTGACGCGCGTCAAAATTAGCAGATGCCCGCTCCAGGTCGGATCGAGTGCTGTTCTGCGGCAGGGAGAAAAAACCGCGCCCGTCAAACGGGTCAGACACCTCGTCGATGGCGTGCGCCCAGGTCCAACTGGCGCGAAATTGAAGACCGTGCCGCAGGCGCTTTTCTGCGCTGATCTGCAGCGAGTGATAGCTCGAGCCGGCCGAATCTTGAAAGACTGTGTAGGCGCCCAGTCCCTGTTCCGGTCGCGCATTTCCCGAAGCCGGAATCGTGGGCGGCAAATCAAAGATCCATAAATTCTGATTGGGGCGTGTCCGGTCACGAGAGGCGAAAGGAAAAAACAACACCGGCGTGGAAATCAAACCGGCATTGGGCGTGGCGAAACGTATCAGGTGCAATGCGCGGGCTCCGACATAATCTACCGAAGCGAGGAAATCGTCTCCCCACTGCCGTTCCAAAGAGAAGACAAAATGCTGCGCGTAGCTCGTTTGCAGGTTCTTTTCCGGCAACGTGAAGGCGAGGCCGTTGCTGCTCAAGTTTATGCCGGGCGCCGGAGGAGCCTGCACGAACAAACTCCCCAGACCAGTGGCCAGAGCGTCTCCGGTGAGATTAAACGTATTCAAAGTACCGGGCCGGATCATGGGAGCCTTGGTGGGGCTGAAATCAAAAAAAGTAGGGCTGTTGACCACGACTCCAGCGGGCGGCTGAAAGTTGAGGTCCAGGTTCAAAGGGACAAAAGTTGGAAATACGTTGCGTGACTGGCTGGTTACTGCTCCCAGGTTGGCATCATAGCTCAGGTCGTAGCCGCCACGGATTGCAGTCTTGCCGTCCCCAAGCGGATCCCAGGCGAAGCCAAAGCGGGGTGCAAAGTTATCGTGGTCCGGCAGATAAATCTTCCTTCTGCCTGAGATCACTCTTTGCCAACCGCCCAAGGCCGCATCGAACGCCAGGTTTCCGGCTTTGATTACTGACTGCTCTTCGGCGCTTCCTTCCGGCTGGAGGTGGCCGAACTGGTCTGGCGTCAACCCCAAAGTCCTTTCAATGCGGCCGTTGATCTCGGATGGAACTGTCTGCAGCTCATACCTCAGGCCCAGGTTCACAGTCAGGTCCTTGCGCAACTTCCAGTTGTCCTGAATAAAAAAATCGTACTGTGTGAAACGCAGCCCGATCGTGGTGTCCGGTAGGGCTTCAGTGCTGATTGACTGCAGAAACCCCGCTGGAGCGCCGAGAGTTGCCAGATCCGTACCGCGCAACAGACGGTCGCTACTTGAGGCGAAAACGCAAAACGGATTGAGAGCGCAGCTGTCAGAGAGGATGCCGTTTCCGAACAGGAGCAGAGGCCGGCTGTTTCGATCTGAAAAGCTGTTCAATTGAGAGCGCCGAATATCGAAGCCGGCCTTAACAGAGTGAGCAGACACCGTCCACGTTATGAAATCGCTGGTTTGAAATGTGTTATCCACACGCCCCTGAGGAAAATTGAAAACATCGATGCCGATCGTGCTGTAAGGAAGTATGGAAAGCTGCCCAATCGGGCCGGTGGCGCCGAAAGGCCCGAAGCGACCGTAGGAAGTCTGAAGGACTCGGGTGGGGCGCGCGAACACGCGAGTGAAGTCATCTGTGACGGCGGATCCAAATAGAAAAGGGCTGCTCTTTTCCGGAGGGAAAGCGAGCCGGCTCCTTCCGTAGGAGAAGCGAAGCGCATTGGCGTATCCAGGCGTGCTGCTGTTCAAGAACAGAGAAACGTTTTGCGTGCGGGTGCTGGTTGCGAGCGAGGAGTTGATGGCATCGCTGGTGAATGGAAGGATGGAATTGTCGTTGGTGAAATTATAGCGCGCTGCAAAACTGTGGGCGGAATTGATGTACCAGTCATGCTTGATGGAAAAGACAGAGCCGCTTGCCTCATTTCGCTTTACTTGCGAATAAGTATGCGATCCGAACGGACCGTTGGGGTTGTTAGGGAGCGGATAGAGGCTGAAAACACCCTTCCCGGCAAGATCGGAATAGTTGATAAGCCGCGGCTCGAAAAATTTCCGCAATTCTGCTACTGGGACGAATCCATTCTGCAAGTAAATGTCGTCGCTGTTAGGGTCGCGTTTTATTCTCAATCCTCGCTCATTCGTCGTGGGAACGACAAAATGTCCCAGACTGTTTCCATGACTCTGCTGCCGCTCCGCAGAGACAAAAAAGAAAAGTTTTTCAGGGATGATGCGTCCTCCCGCAACACCTCCAAACACCGCTTGCGAATATTCCTTCCCCTTGAACCGGCCGCCATTCAGATCGCCTGTGTTGACTGTGTCGGTGAATTTCTGTTCAAAAAAATTGCGGGCATTCAGGGCATCGTCATTGAATAGCCCGTATACCGCGCCATGCAGATCTTTCTGTCCCGATCGTGACACGGCGTTGACCATGGAACCGGCGTTCCTCCCAAATTCGGCGGAAAAACCGGCGGTCATGATTTGAAATTCCTGCACGCTCTCAATGCTCTGCGGAACCAGGGCGACAAATCCCTGCCGGCGCACGCCGATGTCTTCGTCGTTGTTGTCCGAACCGTCCACGGTGAAGTTATTGCTGCGGCCGCGCATTCCGTTGACGGAGAACTGTCCACTGGTGCCCACTCCGATGCCTACGGCAGGTCCCTGGCCCGCGGAGAAAGGGACGCGGAAAACACCGGGGGAAAGAAGCGCCAGTTGGTCAAACGAGCGCGTTCCTTTCAGGGGAAGGTTGTGCACCAGCGAGATATCGAAATTGGAGCGCAGCGTGGCGTCAAGAAGAGAAACCAGTGAAGTCAGGCCCGGCTCGTTAACGTAGGCCAGCACTACTGGAGTTGGTCCGGCCGCAGTTAAATCAATGATGGCTGTCTTGGTTTGCTCGCCGCGCAGGGTGATCTGTTGCGTGGGAGTAGAGACCAGCTTGCGCAACTCAAAAGGCGGAATCACTACCTTCGGCTGGTTCAGTCGGATCAGGACATCGGTCCGCTCCAGCTTGTAGTAGCCGGATATCTCCGCACTGACGGTGTAATTTCCCGGCTCCAGCTGGAGAAAAACATAGTTGCCCGTGGCGTCTGTCTGTAGCTGCTTTTTCCAGCCGCGGTCCACATTGGTCAGGGTCATGGTGACCCCCGCCAGAGGAACCTTTCCTTCCACATCCAGCACCTTACCGCGAACTTCTCCGGTAAGCGTATCGGCGAAGCTGGTGTCGAGCAGATTTAAGCTAAGAAAAAAAATTACCGCGATGAGCGCGATGAAAGCCAGGCGTGGAGAGATTGGATTCACCACAGGCACACCGCGCGGCAGAGATATAGCAAAAACAGGCCATTGGAGGAGATGTTTTTCAGCCTCGGAGAGGCGTCATTGGGTAGCCCCGTCCGTAAGGGCGGGGATTCGAAGAAAACAAATCCGTCCGAGCTCCGAAGGAGCGACATCAAAAGTGCCGGTCCTTCGGACCTCGAACCCATTTTGCTTCGTTTACAGGAAACCCCGCCCTTACGGACGGGGCTACTCAATGACGCCTCTTCGAGGCTGGGCCAGCCAACGGGCGTGTTCTGGTTTTTTGGCGCGGGCCTTGGATTCACGTTAGAATCTTCGCAGCGCCTCTTTGATTCGTTGGCTGTTCGGGAGGACTCGCAAGCCGTTTTCCAGCGTCTTTCTCCCCCCCGCGCAGTCTCCTGATTGGCACTGGATTTCCGCCAGTAACAAAAAGACTCCGGCAAGCTGGTCGGGTTGGGAAACAAGGTGCGAATCATTGATGACCTCTTTCAGTATCTCGCCGGCCCGGTCCCAATTCTTCTCCTGCTGCAGAGTCTTTGCAATTTTCGCGCGTACGGCAAGATCAGGTCCGGTTGATTCCAGCGCAGCCAAATATTGCCGCGCCTTGACCATGTCTCCACTCCCGGCGTACGCGGCTGCGTATAGCTCGTGAGCCCTGCGGTCCGGGTGATGCGCTACTTCGAAGTCGGAGAATTTCTTGGGGTCAGCCACATCGGGCGGAATCATCAAGCTGTCAATGGTTAAAGGCTTGAAGTCCGGCACCGCGCCGAAGATTTTCTGGCTTAGCGCGGCGTCCAGGAGCTTCAATGCTCCGGCGTAATTGCTATCGCCAACCAGGCGCAGTCCCCAGCGGTAAATTATCTGATGTATTCCGTAATCCGTGTTCCCCAGGTTAAAAGAGGTGGACATCACCACGCGGCGCTCGGCCGGCGATAGATGCTCGACAGTCGACAGAAATGTTTCCAGGGCGGCCGGCTTCTGTGCTTTCTGCCACAGCTCATCGGCTTGCCGTTGGTTCTTCCAAAAGGTCGTTTTGAAAACCTCAGACAGATTGGATGGCGGCAGGATCGAGACGTCAGCGTCGCCGGGATGTTCCTCCTGGAACTTCAGAATGGCGTCTCTCAATTGCCGATAATCGGGCGCGGTCTTCAGCGTGTCTGCGTAGAGGACCCAAGCATCTCGATAATCTTTCCTCTCGGTCTTGGCCTTAGCCTGCTCCAGTTTTTCGCGGACGATTGCTCCTTCCGCTTCTTCGATATAACCCTCGATTTCCTGCTTTTGTGCGACCTCGATGGAAAGGGCCAGCGCTTTACGGTACTGTTCCAGGGCCTCCGGATAACGCTTCTGAGCCAGGCGTATCTGCCCCAGCAATAACGGCGTCTTGGCGAATCGGGGGTCCGCTTTTTCGGCCAGCAGCAGCTCCTTTTCGGCATCGGCTATTTTTTTCTGCTCGATGTAGATGGAAGCCAGATTGTAGCGTGCGTATGGATTATCGGGTTTGATCCGGATGGCGGCCTTAAATTCCTTTTCCGCGTCGCTGCCCCTTCCTTGCTTTTGCAGCAACAACCCATAGCCGACATGCAGATTGGAATCTTCAGGAGAGTTCTTGAACGCCTGTTTAAACAGCTTTTCAGCTTCCGGCAGCCGGTTCTGGTCGGTTAGGAACGAAGCATATGCCTGAAGCGCCATCAGATTGTTTGGATTTCGATCCACTGCTCGCGCCAGAATCGGCTGAGCGTCCTGGATGCGGCCAATTTGCCTCAGCAGCTCGCCCAGGCTGATCTGGAAGGACGGCTCGTCCGGCTCCAGTCGAATGGCCAGGCGGAACATCTGCTCGGCTTGGCTGTTTCGCAGCTGGCGCTGGTACAGCTTGCCCAGAGTTTCGTAGGCATAGGCGTTGCCTGGATTTACTTCGACGGCGCGCCGCAGTTGCACGTCGGCATCCTGCAACTGGCCTTGCAACAGGTAGAGTTGCCCCAAGCCGTGGTAGGCTGCGCTGTCTTGCGCGTTGATTTGAACTGCCGTCTGAAAAGCCTGCTCCGCCGTCGAGTATTGCCGCTGCTCCACGTAAATCAGGGCCAGGGTGTCGCGCGGATAAGTCCAGTTAGGCGCCAGTTGTATCGAGCGTTGGAGCGGCTGAATAGCGTCCTGCAGACGGTTTTGTTTCCAGAGCGCCAGCCCCAGCGCATTATAGGCGTACGCCGCTTCGGGATCGATTGCCAGAGCGCGCTGCAGCTCGGGCACTGCCTGCGCATAATCTCCCCGCTCGATGAAGGCACGCCCGGCAAAGAATCTTCGCTGTGGTTCAAAGGCGGTGCTTGCCTTAAACAACCGTTGCGTTCGATCCAGAAGGTCCGCGCCTTCATCGAAAAGCGCAGCGTTCCAGACAATGTCTCCGCCCCGCAGGTACTTCAGAATAGTGCGCTGCGCTCGATTCCCCATAGCGACGGTCAGCTGTCGCTGCAACTCCTCACGCATTGAAGGCGGCAGCGCCCCTTGTATCCGCTGGAAGTAATCCCAAGCCGACTCACCTGCCGGTGTAACGAGATGTTCCTGCCACAACGCCTGCTGGAATCTCCGGTAATCCTGCGCCACGTTGGCGGGGAGGTTTGGAGGAACGGCAATTTGATCGGGCGGAGGCTGGATTTCAGCGATGGAGCGTATCTCGCCGCTGGGAGGGTCGAAAATCTGGGACCCTTTGAACAACTTCACGCGAAACCGGCGCTCACGGTCCGGAGACGGAATCAGCGTCAGGTTGTGATACCCGGGAGCAAGTCCTTCCAGTTGGAGGAAGCGATCATTTCCGCGCGAGGCGCCAAATGAAGATCCATCCACGTAGACCTGCGTTCCGCTTTCCAATTGCACCAGCAGCGTTGCTTCCGTTTCCGTTGAAGTCGCAGCGGGAGGTGCCGCCCGCCCAACCCGAGATGGCATATAGGGAGCAAGCGATGCGGATTGCGCCAGCGCGCGCGGCCATGAGCCGCGCCGCATCCGCGCCGCGTACGTGGGGTTTGCGGGCGCCAGATCTGTAAGACGGGCCTTGGTCAGGTCCAAGTCGTTTTTTCCAGCCTGAAGTTTGACTTTCAGCCTGTGACCGCGATTTTGAGCGTCGTAAAACTCCAGTTCCACTTCCCCCGGCGGAAGCGAGGTGATTTGGACCGCAGCCTGATCTCGAGGCAGGTTACGGATGATATCGGCGTGGGTCTTCGGGTCCACCCACTGGACTCTAGAATAAGAACTCTTGTCGATATTCAGGATCTCCAGTATCGCCTTGGCAAGCGCCGGTTTGGGTTGGGGGCCGGGGCGGTCCAAATAGGAAAGCTCAAGATTGGGGTCGTAATCCGGATTGAACATCGGATGTTGCGTGTTGGCCGTGTACTTGGGAACCTCCGAGTTCAGATAATCGATGACGTACTTGGCGCTTGCGATGGGAGCCTTGCCATCAGCACCCTTTCCATTAAGTGCCTCCAAGAGCACGTGCGTGAAGACACCACCGCCCAAGTCGTCATTTTCCCATGAAGCCTCGGTCGGCCGGCTGGCCAAAAGGTTAAGGAAAGCGCCGCCTGGCGTTTTGCCGAGCTTTAACAGTTCTTCATTGATCAAATTTTGAATTTTTTGAGCAAGTTCTGACTGCCCGGGACCGATTCTTCCTGCGTTACACATGTCGGTGATAAGAATTCGCCGTCCCGCCTGCGCCAGGTATGAATCGACCAAGTCTTTTAGCTGAGTAAAGGGAACCCCGCTCGAGGTAATTTCGTCCACGTTTCCGTCGCTGGGAACGTAATACCCGACACCCCGTTTTGTATAACCATGACCGGCGATATAGATACCGACGGTATCCCCCTTTTGAACTTTGTCGGCAAGCACATCAAACGCCTTGAGAACAGCCGTGCGTGAGGCCTGGTCTTCCAACAGGGTGAATACATGATCATCCACAAACCCTTTGCCGCGCGGGCTCTTTAAAAAATCGCTGATGGTGGCGGCGTCCTGGGCCGCGTAGAGAAGGGGTTGCGCATGCGCGTAATTGGAAACGCCGATGACCAAGGCCCAGAGCTTCTGCGGATCGTTCTGCTCGGCCGAATGGGAGATCGACAGCGCCAAACCAGAGAATGCCGCGGCCAGCAGCATAACTTTGACTGCGGCGCGATGGCGATGCTTAGGGAATCTTGAATGTATCATTGTATGGGATGCTATTGTGCCTTGATGGGTCTTCGTACTTCAAGCTTTAGCCCTGTTCTCTGCAATGCTAACCGTTAAATTCTTTACGAGCCGCAAAGATTTGGTTTGCTTTAGACGCCGAAGGCGTCGAAGTCACAGACCGGGGGCGCCGCCCGTCCCGCCGAGCGGGACGGGCCCTGCCCCCGGCTATACTCTATGACGCCTACGGCGTCTCCTTGTGCGGACTGCGACCGTTGCTGCAATACTGGCCACAAAGATTCGTACGCTCGCCGTGTCACCGCGTCGCCGTGTCACCGTGTCTCTAACTTTTGGTTGCGGCCCCGCCGTGCTGTGCCTCTGCGGTGAATGTCTGTAATAATCCAGGGCTAGTTTACTGGCGCCACTTTGCCGACCCCTAACACCCAGGTCCCTGTGAAGGTAAAACTATTATCGCTTTCGTTGGTTTCGGCAATGGTATTGTCCGGGTCAGCGACAATCGTAATTGTGTGCACCCCAGCCGTTAAGGTAACCGCAAAGTCCTCGATCGAAACATAAAAACCCTGCTTCAGGCCGTCAGCGCCCTGCCAGCGTTTTTGTGCCACACCATCAACGCGTAACTCATAAATGACCGGGGCGGTGATGTCGACATTGCCATCGTTGGCCGCAGCCCAGTCAATATACGTTGGCTTTCCAGCAATTAAGTTGCTTGTGGTGTGCGTCCCTATGACGTCAGAGGGAACTACCGGATTAGACCACCCGGCGGGTGTGTAGGGGACTAGATTGACCCCATTTCCGGTAGCTGTCCAGTTGCCGGTGAACGTAAAGCTGTTGTCGTTCTCGTTGGTCTCAGCAATGGCATTGTCCGGGTCTGCAACGATAGTAATGGTGTGTGAACCGGCCGATAGGGTGACGCCGTAGTCCTCGTTGAAGCTGTAGAAACCCTGCTTCAATCCGTCCGATTGCCAGCGTTTCTGGGCCACGCCGTCAATGCGCAGTTCGTATATCACCGGGCCCGTGATGTCGGCATCCCCGTTGTTGGTCACGGCCCAGTCGATATAGGTCGGCTGCCCCGCAATCAGCTTGCCGGTCGTGTGGGTTCCTGTGACGTCAGAGGGAACCACGGGATTGGACCATCCGCTTGGTGTGTAGGGCGTGAGATTGACTCTAGGTGGAGCTGTCCAGGTTCCTGTAAAGGTGAAGCTGTTGTCGTTTTCATTGGTTTCAACAATAGCGTTGTCCGGATCTGCGACGATGGTGATAGTGTGCGAGCCCGCCGAAAGAGTGGCGGCGTAGTCCTCGGTGGAGGTGTAGAAACCTTGTTTCAATCCGTCCGACTGCCAGCGTTTCTGGGCGGTGCCGTCAATGCGCAGTTCGTATACCACTGGGCCTGTGATGTCGGCATCCCCATTATTAATCACCGCCCAGTCGATGTAGGTCGGCTGGCCGGCGATAAGGTTGCCGGTGGTGTGCGTTCCTGTGACGTCGGAAGGAACCACCGGGTTAGACCAGCCGCTGGGAGCATAAGGCGTGAGATTAACTCTGGCTGGGGGAGGGGTCGTCGTCCAGGTTCCGGTAAAGGTGAAGCTATTGTCACTTTCGCTGGTTTCAACGATATCGTTGTCCGGGTCCGCGACAATGGTGATAGTGTGCTGGCCTGCCGTCAGAGTGACGGCATAATCCTCGATGAAGTTGTAGAAACCCTGCTTTAACCCGTCGTAAGCATACCAGCGATTCTGCGCTACGCCATCAATTCGTAACTCATAGGTGACCGGCACGGTGATATCGAGAGCCCCGCTGTTAGTCACCGCCCAATCGATGTAAGTGGGCTGTCCGGCAATCAGGTTGCCGGTAGTGTTGGTTCCGGTAACGTGCGATGGAACAACTGGGTTTGACCAACCCGTGGGAGTGTACGGCGTGAGGTTTACTTGGCTGACGAAAGTGATCCAGGTACCGGTGAAAGTAAAACTGTTGTCGTTTTCATTGCTTTCGGCAATGGTGTTGTCCGGATCGGCAACGATGGTGATCGTGTGCTGTCCCGCCGTCAGCGTAACGGCGTAGTCCTCGACCGGAGTATAGGTGTTCTGTGCCAGCCCGTCGTCTGACGACCACCGTTTCTGCGAAACGCCATCAATCCGTAACTCATAAGTGATTGGAACAGTAATATCGGCCTGCCCGTTGTTCACCACTGCCCAGTCAATATACGTGGGCTGTCCCCCAATCAGCTTGCCGGTGGTGTGTGTTCCTGTGACGTCCGAGGGAACTACCGGAGCCGACCAGCCGGCAGGGGCGTAGGGAGCCAGATTGACTTTCGGAGGGGAGGGCACGGGATCGCTGATCGGTCCGCGCACGGCACGAATTCGATTGTTGTATCGATCTGCGACAAACAGGTTGCCGGCGCGATCCAAGACAACACCGGTCGGATATGCGAAAGTCGCGTCCGTGGCCGGCGCGTTGTCTCCCAAAAAACCGAAGTTATCACTTCCGGCAACCGTGGCAATAGTTCCGGATTTGGCGTTCATTTTACGAATCCGGTGATTGGTTTTATCAGCGATGAAAAGATTGCCGGCCGAATCAACGGTAACTCCGTAGGGAACCATGAAGGCGGAGTTAGCCGGTCCAAAATCTCCCAGTTGCTCCGGGTCCGCTCCTCCACCGGCTACTGTTGTGATGATTCCGGTGCCTGCAGCTACTTTGCGAATCAGCGCGTTCCCGGCATCCGCGATGAAGAGATTTCCGGCGGAATCGACCGCTATTCCCCAGGGATAGCTCAATGTAGCGGCCGTTGCGGGCCCGTTATCTCCGATTCCGCTGCTCGGATTGCCGCCTCCGGCCACCGTGGTAATAGTGCCGTTTGACGCATTGACCTTTCGAATCCGGGAGTTCGAAGTATCGGCTATGTAAAGATTTCCGGACGTATCCAAGGCGATTCGCGTGGGCGAATCCAACGAGGCGCCGGTGGCAGGTCCGCCATCTCCGGAAAAACCTTCCACGCCATTCCCGGCTACGGTGGTAATCGTCCCAGTTGCCAGCGCGACCTTCCGAATGCGTTGATTAAAGGTGTCTACTATAAAAAGATTGGCATTACCGTCCACCGCAATTCCGTAGGGCCCGTTCAAGGCGGCGGACGTGGCCGGCCCGTTGTCGCCCACTCCATCTGAGGGGCTACCACCGCCGGCAACCGTTGTAATCACGTTAGTGACAGCATCGACCTTGCGAATGCGGTCGTTGAACGTGTCGGCAATATAAAGGTTGCCGGCAGAATCGACGGCCATTTCGGCCGGCTGGCTTAAAGTAGCCACTGTAGCAGGCACGTTATCAGTCACACTGGCGACGCTTCCGGCTACCGTCACAATGATTCCCGTTCCGGCAATGAATTTGCGAATACGATTGTTGTTGGTGTCGGCGATAAGAATATTGCCGGCGGCATCGACTGCAATCCCTCTCGGAAAGTCCAAAGCAGCGTTGATAGCCAGACCATTATCTCCGGAGAATCCTTCCTGCCCGTTGCCGGCTACTGTGGTGATAATTCCGGTTGCGGCGCTGACTTTGCGGATTCTGTTGTTTCCAGTGTCCCCGATAAGAACGTTGCCGTTGGAATCGAGGGCAATTCCCCATGGATTGAAGAGACTTGCAGCCGTGGCCAATCCGTTGTCGCCGGAAAACCCGCTTTGATCCTTGCCGGCTACGGTAGTGATGATTCCAGTCCCGGCAGCCACTTTGCGAATCCGATGGTTGTCCGTGTCTGCGATAAAGAGATTACCCTTCGCATCGACTGCCAGTCCTGTTGGAAATCTCAGAGTGGCCGCTGTGGCTGGTCCTCCATCACCGGAGAATCCTTCCTTGCGGCCGATTCCGGCCACTGTGGTAATGATTCCGGTTTGGGCGGCTACTTTGCGAATTACATGATTGAAGGTGTCGGCCATGAAAACATTGCCAAAGGCATCCACGGCAATTCCGGTGGGGTTGTCCAGGGCCGCTTTGGTGGCCGGGCCGTCGTCACCGTAAAAATCCCCGTCGCCGTTTCCAGCGATGGTGTTGATGCGGCCGGTGGCAGCAGTAACCTTACGGATTCGATTGTCGACGGCTATAAAGAGATTGCCGCCTGGGCCCACTGCAATTCCTCTCACGAAGCCAAAAGAGGCCGCGGTGGCAGGGCCGTTGTCGCCCGAGGACAGGAATGTCCCGGTGCCCGCCACCGTAGTAATGATCCTGGAGCCAGCCGATACTCTTCGAACCCGGTAGTTCTCCTTGTCTCCGATAAAAAGATGCCCGCTGGCATCGAGCGCGATTCCCCATGGAAATCCCAGAGTGGCCGATGTCGCGGCTCCGCCGTCCCCTGCAAATGTGGTGCCCCCGGCAACGGTTGTGATTTGTCCGGCGGACAACTGGCTCAGCGGCAGCGCATCGACCAGCCATGATCGCTGGAAGAGCCCTCCTCGATTCTGCACCGTGACTGTAGTGCGGCCGCTGGGCAGTTGAGGAGCAGCAAACGATAAGGTCTCGGTATCGATTATGTCCAAGCCTCGGATCAGATCGTCGGCGACTACCACCAACGTGTCGGGCGCAAAATTTTTTCCTTTTATGGTTACTCTGGCGCCACCCTTGTTGCTGACTCTGTCGGGAGTAATGCTGGAGACGGAAGGCTGGCCGTAGCTGATTTCTTGACCGGAGTTGCTTCTGTCGGCAATCAGCACTTTGCCGTTTTGAGTGATCGTGATCCCCTTAGGGCCGGCAAAAGTGTTCTCTTGAGCGGCGCCGACAACCCTTCCATTCTGCAGGATGGTTTTCACTAGCCGTGAATTAGTTTCGCTAACATAGATATTTCCCAAACTATCCACGGCAATTCCTGTCGGAGAGTTAAATGTAGTTGCCGTGGCGGGCGAAAGGGGCTGATTGATTTTCTGCGGCTTAGAGCTGGAGCCAACCGTCTCGACCTCTATGGTCTCCTTGCTCGGATCCTCGGCGTTTACCACTACTTTGATTCGGCGAACCGCGCCGTTTCCGGTATCGGTCAGAACGAAGCTCAGCGGCGGTGGCGGAGCTCCCGTTTTTTCACGCTTCAGTTGATCGGATAACGACTCATCTTCAAGCGCGATTCCGGTGGGTGAGTAAAAGCGAGCTGTTTGTCCGGAGCCATCTGTCGATCCGGCATTGCCGGCTTTCCCTGCGATGGTCTCCACATTTTTTGTGATCAGGTTGATTCTTCTTACGGTGTGATTGCCCGAATCGACCACCAACAGGTTGCCTCTGTTGTCCAGCACAATTCCCTGAGGATTATTAAAACTCGCCTGATTGGCGGGACCGTCCTGGCTTCCTGAGAGGCCGGTTCCTGCCACAATTTCCACCCTTCCTTCCGGCCCGGGCCGGATCAGGCGGATAACGTTGTTTCCGCTGTCGCTGACAAAGAGAGATCCGTCATACTGATTGAAAGCCAGAAACGCGGGGCTGCGGAAGCGCGATTGCAACCGCATATCATCGTTAAGCCCCGGCGTCCTGTCCGTCCCGGCATAAATCACAGGCGGCTGTTGAAGATTCTCGGCCGTTAAAACAGTGTGATTGCCTGTGTCGGCTAAATAGAATCTGCCGGACAGATCCTGAGCAATTCCCGTGACCTCAAAAGCGGTGGCGTAGGCGCCGCTCTTTTGTGCCACAACACCGGAAGTTATTCTTACCACCGTGATGGTGAATGTTGCTGTCAGCGCGCCCGTGGAAATCGTCAGCGTCGAAAATCCGGCTGTTATCCCTTGAATATTTCCGAACGCGTCGACGGTGGCAATGTCCGGGCTGCTGCTGGTGTATTTAAAATCGGAGCCGCCGAAAGCATTTCCGCTGCTATCGACTATCCGAGGGGTGATTCGAATCGTCCTGCCCTGGTTTACCGCTATCTCGCTGACTGTCTGGTTAGAGATATCTATGACGATGCGGGGGTCGCCTGCGGAAAACTGTCTGCCCCCGCCGGCGGTGATCTGGTAGTAGAACCGGCTGGCGGCCGTCTGGTTGCCCAGCGGAACCGTCAGGTCGGCGCCGCTGGATTGGTAGAAATTCAAAGCTCCCTCCGCCGTCTTGGCCTTGTCGGGATTGATAAAGATCAATCTGGTGGAGAATCCGGCTCCAAATCCGATTTGAGGAAAGACGAGAGAAGTTGCCGTGCTCGGCCTGGTCAGGTCGGCAATGGGAAGCGTGGTCAAGATCGGCTGGTTTCGTTGGTTGGTGCTGAGCTTTAGCGTGACCGGCGCGACGGCCACGGGACTGTTAATTTCCATCAATCCGGTAAATCCAGCCGGTAAATCCGGAAACAACTCATCGGCAAAGATAGCCAGGTGGCCACGGGCGGGGATGTTGCGGGATGTCGTCTCGATGCTGACGCCGCTGCGATCAAGCAGATTGAAAGTAATGGTTGTGCTCGGATTATTCGCGCTCGCTAAGGCGACGCCCGTGCGGGTGGCCGCGTTATCCACAAAAATACGGGCGCTGGTCGTGGGCGTGATGGCAGCGACGCCCGCCTCGGAAATGACCGAGTTGCCCGATTTGAACTGAAAAATCGCGCTGCCTGAGGGAGCCGCGTCACCCTGTCCCAGCGTGACAACCGCATAGCCGACACCGGTGGTGGTAGAGCTTGTCAGCTCGGCGCGATAGGTACCGTTCGGTTCAATCTGATAGGGGAAGCTTGAGGAAATGTTTCCATTGAGCGCCAGCTGCAATGGAGTGCCGTCGGAACGAGTCAGATTGATTTGGCCGCTGATTCGCTGGTTGCTCCGGCTGACCAGAACCAGTTGCGTGGAAAAACCCTGACCGGCGCCTACATGAGGGAAGATAATCGACTGGGTGGTGGCAGCAGAGGTAAGGTCGACCACTGGAAGAGTGGCATAGATCGTTTCCCCGAACGTATTTCTGTTCTCGCGCAGGGTGATGGCCGCGACTTTCTGATCGTTTTGTGCGGTATCAAAAGTCAAACTACCGGTAAAACCGGCAGGGACATTGGAGAAGAGTTCATTAATGAAAAGCGCCAGGTGCTGGCGCGCCGTGAATGAGCGAACAATGCGATTGACTTCGGCGCCGGCGGAATTTCGCAGGACTAAGGTTACCGAGATCGTCTGATTGGAGGGATTAACCAGCGCCAGCGCAGTGCGCGTGCCCTGCTGATCGACGAAAATCCTCCCCGATCGAATGGGCTCGGCCGCCGCTACGCCTGCTTGCCAGATGAGGATGCCCGAAGGGTTCGTGAAGGAAAACAGCGCCGTGCCGACTGGTGTAATACCGCCGCTGGCGGTAATCACGGCGTATCCGTCCTGCACTTGGTTTTGGTTTTGACAGTAAGCGGGAATGGCCAGGGAAAATAGCCCAATGACGAAAGCCAGGACGGCCGGCAAAATTGCCTTGGGGGAGAGATTTTTCATAAAATTTGCCACAACTGCGCAAGAACCTCCTTCAATTCGTTTTAAGATCCGGCCGTTTTAAATCCGGGCAATCTTCGGAAGAGAGAATTGAAAGTGTTTCTTTTATATCAAACGCAATCCTGCGAGGCAACGTGGTTTTCGACACTTGTGGTAAGCAATGGGTGGGCAGATTTTTTGCGTCGGCCGCGATCGGCATTCCGCAATCGAGGCACTTACGGCCGCCGCCGTGGCCTTATTGTTACTTGCCCTACGACCACGGCTCGAATCCTGCTGTTTGCCGCGTCGGCTATAAACAGATTTCCTGCAGCATCGAATATGACCGCAGTTGGGCCCAAAGCGGCGGCGGTAGCTGGGCCGTTATCACCGGAGAAGCCTTCTTGGCCGCTACCGGCAACAGTAGTAATAATTCCAGTTGCTGCGGCGACCTTGCGAATTCGGAAATTATCAGAGTCGGCAATAAAAAGGTTTCCTAAAGCATCCACCGTGACACCTACCGGATTAGATAACGCAGCAGCAGTGGCCGGCCCGTTGTCGCCCAACCCGTCAGCGGGATGGCCACCACCAGCCACCGTGGCAATGATTCCGCTTCCGGCAGCGACTTTACGAATCCTGTCATTGTTGGTATCTGCTATGAAGAGATTCCCGCCGGCATCTATCGCGATTCCCATGGGAAAATCGAAAGCAGCTAATGTGGCCAGCCCTCCATCGCCCGAGAAATCCCTCCTACCTGTGCCGGCCACCGTAGTAATGATTCCAGTTCTAGCATCGACTCTCCGAATGCGCTGATTCCCTATCTCCAAAGCGAAGTTGCCATCCGCAATGAACAGATTTCCGGCAGAATCCACGGCGACGGATGACGGGAGACTAAGAGCAGCGGAGACCGCAGGACTGTTGTCACCCGTAAAACCGACCTCACCATCCCCCGCCACGGTTGTAATGATTCCTCTTGTGTCTACCTTGCGAATTAGGCTGTTAAATGTGTCGGCTATAAATAGATTGCCCGTTCGATCAACTGCGACGGCAAATGGAAAGAACAGCCTGGCATTCACAGCGGCCCCACCGTCGCCGGAAAACCCCAATTCGCCGGTACCCGCCACGGTCACGATGATCCCACTGCTGGCATCCACTTTGCGAATTCGGTTGTTGATGGTGTCGGCTATGAAAAGGTTTCCCACCGAGTCAAATGCAATTCCTATGGGTACGGAAAATGCGGCCGAGGTGGCGGGACCGTTATCGCCCACAAAACCACCCTGCCCGTTTCCCGCTATGGTCGTGATGATTGGAGTGCCGGTGGCTCCGATTCCCGCGGATACTTTGCGCACGCGATGATTCAAGGTATCCGCGATGAGGAAGTTGCCCGCGGCGTCAACAACCACACCAATCGGAGCTGCCAAACCGGCCAGCGTTGCTGGCCCGTCGTCTCCAGAGAAACTACCGCCGGCAAGACCATTACCCGCAACTGTGGTAATAATCCCGTCTGTTCCGATCTTGCGGATCCGATGATTTCCGGTGTCGGCGATAAAAATATTGCCGGTGGCGTCGACGGCGACTCCGAAGGGAGTATTCAAGACGGCGGCCGTGGCCGGTCCGTTGTCACCGGAGAATCCCCCGGCACCCTCTCCGATTGGGCCGCTGCCGGCCACAGTTGTAATAATGCCGCTTGTGCTGACCTTGCGAATCCGGTGATTTCCGGCATCGGCGAGAAAGAGGTTACCGACGACATCGACAGCAATCCCCGAGGGGCCATTCAAGGCGGCGAGAGTTGCGGGACCGTTATCGCCCGAAAAGCCCGCCTGACCACTTCCCACCACGGTGGTTATGATTCCTGTCCCGGCAGCTACTTTGCGAATCCGGTTATTGCTTGTATCCGCGATAAAGACGTTACCCGAAGCATCAACCGCTATTGCCTGCGGCGAATTGAGATTGGCGCCGGTGGCCGGTCCATTGTCTCCGAAAAAACCAGTTTCTCCCGAACCGGCAAAGGTAGTGATGACTCCAGTTCCGGCAGCAACTTTTCGTACTCGGTCGGCGGCAGTATCTGCAATGAATAGATTTCCGACAGTATCGACGGCAATGCCGTTGGGGAAGGTTAGCGCGGCGGCTACAGCCGGCCCATCGTCACCGATGTCACTGGTGAAACGGAATTGGCCGATTCCGGCAACGGTGGTGATAACGCCGGTTTGAGCGGAGATTTTGCGGATGCGATTTTGAAAAGTATCCGCTACGTACAGATTGCCAGCGGGATCGACGGCAATTCCGAATGGATGGGAAATGCTGGCCGCTGTAGCCACCAGTCCGTCTCCCGCAAAGCTGGCGCCGCCGGCGACGGTAGTGATCTGGCCGGCAGACAGTTGGCTCAGAGGGACGGCCTTAATCAGGAGTGCGCTCTGCGCCAGCCCGCCTCGGTTCTGCACCGTGAGCGTCGCAGGACCACTCGGCAAGGGAGGGGCGATAAAGGAGATTGTCTGTGTGTCTTTTACCTCGATGTTGGAAATGACCACGCCGGCAACGATCACAATCGTATCGGGAGCAAAATTCGTCCCCTTAATGGTGAGCTGCGTTCCGCCTCGGTTGCTGACTTGCTGCGGTGCGACACTAAAGAGTGTGGGTCCTCCATAGCGGATTTCTCGACCTGAGCTTCCACTCTCGGCCACTATGACTTTTCCGCTTTGGCTGATCGCTATTCCCTTAGGGGAGGAGAACGTATTGGCGTTGGCCTGAGCAGCACTGACAACATTTCCATTTTTCAGGATGGTTTTGACCTGACCCGTGCTCGGTTCTGTGGCATAAATGTTTCCGAACGGATCGACCGCCACACCCGTGGGAGAGTTGAGCCTAACTGGTGAAATCGCGTTGACTGCCTGCATCCCGTTGTCCGATTTCATTTCAAGCGCAGTGCTGGGAACTATAGCGGTGATACTTTCCACTTGAATGGTTCGCCCGTCGTCTTTAATGCGACGAAGTCGGCCATTCCCCGCGTCGGCCACAATCATGCTTACCGCAGAAGGAGGAGTTCCAGTTCCGGCCAGTTGCTGGCCGAAGGGCACAGGTTCAAACGAGATTCCAACAGGTAAGTTAAATAGGGCGACCGCGCCAGGGCCATCCGCCAACCCCGCCACCCCGGCTCTCCCAGCAATTGTCTCCACGGTTCTGCTAAGCAGATTGATTCTTCGAATGGTGTGGCTGCCTGAATCCACCACCCAGAGGTTTCCCCGACCGTCATAGGCAATTCCTTGCGGGTTGTTGAAGGTTGCCTGATTAAGTGGACCATCCCGGCTTCCGATCTGTCCCGTTCCCGCCAGGGTCTCGACACGTCCCGGCGATCCTGGCCGCACCAGGCGAATGACATTGTTGGAGCTGTCGCTGACGTACAAACTGGGTTCTGCTTCGTTAAACCAAAGAAAAGCCGGATTCTTGAATAAGGACTTCAGCCTTTCATCATCGGTATAACCGGGAGTCTGATTTACTCCCGCATAAATACTTGGTGTCTTCTGCAGGTTATCGGCCAGCAAGACAGTGTGGTCCCGGGTATCTGCCAGGAACAGTCGGCTGGCCCGATCTTGCGCCACTCCCGTGATTTCGAACCCAGCGGGACCGGAAGTGATGCTGACAACGCTGATGGCGGCCGTCGCTACTACCCCCCCTGACGTCACAGTTAAGGTGGAGAAGCCGGCCCTTTTTCCCTGAATATTTCCTCCGGTATCAACCCTGGCAATGTCGGAACTCAAACTGTTGTAGCTGAGGGGAGCGCCATCGATGACGTTGCCACTGCTGTCAAGCACGCGCGGTGTAAGTTGAAGCGTGTTGCCTTCGTTGACCGTCACCTCAGTCGCCCCCGGGATGGAGGGATCGATAATGATTTGAGCTGCGGGGCCGGTCGCCCGTTGTGGGATCGCGCCAGATCGCTCGTGCGCATAGAGAAAAGTGAGAATGCCCAGAAAGCAGCTCACCAAGATTGCCACCGGGGCCTGTAGAGACTTTTTCATAAGATCCTCTTAACATTGAGTCACAGCGACCTTCCCTCGAAGAGTCTCTTCGTGAGGAAAAAGCGGTCGAAGTTGAATGCTTACTTGGGATCCCTTATAGCAAATAAGCATCGGCGGGAGCAATCGCAAGGCTGCCGTTGCGTGGATCTGATACAGCTCTTTTGATTCCCCCTTATGGCTTCCGGTTATGGTATCGTTCTAAGGCCCGACGCACAAACCGCTTCCGCCACAGTTGTGTGCATCTGCTCAGCCTGGAAGCGTGTGGCCAACGTGATCTGGAGAATCCAAGAGCGCACGCTCAGAGGTCGCTGCTTGCTGGTTTTCTGATCCAGTTAATTTTCGCAAACTTTAGGTATGAGACGAATTTTGTTACTTGTATGGCTGCTGCTCATCCACGCCGCGGCGGCTTCGCTGGAAGCGAGAAGCGTCCTGAACTTTCCTCGTCTCTCCTTTGAGCAAAACACCTTAACTGGCATCGCTATCGTAAACCCCACCGATCAACTCGCGGCCGTTACGTTGACGGCCTTCGGCACAGATGGACGACCCTTGGCGGCCAGTGGACTGCAGAACCCGGCCCAGCTCACCATTGCGGCCAATCAGCAGACAGCCAAGCTGACCTCGGAACTGTTCGGCAGCGGAGTCGATCCGTCCACGGTTGCCTGGTTTCAGGCGACCAGTTCAGTGGACGGGCTGGCAGGTTTTTTTCTTTTTCTGAACGGATCGATCACTGTATTTGACGGGGCGGACTTGCCCGAAAGCGCTTCTGCAATTATTTTCAATCTGGTGCGCCAGGATTTGGGTTTCAGCACGGAGCTGAACATCGTCAATCCTGGAGACGGTGTGGCCAACATCGAGCTGCGATTGATGGGAGCCGGTATGTCCCCGCCGGCGCGCACATTGACTTTAGCAGCCAAGGGGGTTGCGCGCATCGACCCGGCAAGCTTTTTCGGCATCAGTACCCTTTCGCCCGGCGCCTACGTCGCGGTGTCTTCCAATGTCGAAGTTGCCGGATTTGAGTTTGTGAAATCTTCTACTGGAGATTTGCTTGGCCTGAATGCGCGCAATGCTTCCGAACAGCTAAGCGAATTGAATTTCCCGCAGATGGCGGTGTTGGGTCCGTGGAAAACGGAACTGGGTCTGCTGAACTACTCAACCAAACAGGTCACCGTGACCGTTACGGCTTATCGGGCCGACGGCACACCGTATGCTTCGCCCAACTTGAAGAACAACCCGGTGACAAGAACGCTCGAAGCGGGAGGCAGCCTCCGCGAAGACGTCGAGGCCATGTTTGGTTTTACCGGACCCAATGCTCTGGATGGCTGGATCCAGGCGCAATCCTCGGCGGCTGCGATCAACGGATATGTCACCTACGGGCTTCCCAGTATTGGTTCGCTGGCGGCCGTCGCCGGCTCCGGCCAGGGAAGGACACGGGCGATCTTTTCGCACATTGCCACCAGCCAGGGGTTCTTCAATGGAATTGCAATCCTGAATTCTGGCACTGGAGCGGGAGCCAAGTCGGCAGTTACAGCCGCCAACGTGCGGGTTTTGGCGATTCGGCCCAACGGGCAGATCCTCGGTTCCTACGACACGGTACTGCAGCCACGACAGAGAATCAGCAAGTTGATCGATGAGCTGATCCCGGCGGCGGCAGGACAGTCAGGCGGTTTGATCTGGGTAAAGAGCGATTCTCCGGTCAATCTGACTTCTCTTTTCGGCACTTCCAACGGAGCCGTGTTGGCCAACATTCCAGCGCAACCGGCGCCTGATTCCTACAATCCGGATTCCGGGCCTGCAGCGGATCTTTCGGTTAACAAATCGGCCGCGCCCAACCCGGTAATCGTGGGAAACAACCTCACCTACACGGTCACCGTTACTAATAATGGCCCTTCGGCGGCCACGGCTGTGGCGCTCACCGACTCACTGCCTGCAGGCGTGACGTTTGTCTCGGCCAATGCCACGCAGGGAAGCTGCGCGCAGTCGGGAGGCTCACTGAACTGCAATCTGGGAACTCTGGCTAACAACGCAGTCGCCACCGTCACCATCATAGTGACTCCGGCGGCGGCGGGAACAATCACCAATACGGCAGGCGTGAGAGGCAACGAGCTGGATCCCAACTCCGCAAATAACACCGCTGCTGTAACGACCACGGTGAATTCGCCCAACAGCGCGGACTTGTCTATTGTCAAGACGGGCTCACCGAATCCAGTGACCGTCAACAGCAACCTGACCTACTTGATCACGGTCACCAACGGCGGGCCTTCTGCAGCGACGGGAATCAGCGTTACCGACACTCTGCCGCCCGGAGTGACTTTCGTTTCCGCCACTCCCACGCAGGGAACGTGCGGCAGCGCCGGCGGTACATTAACGTGCGATCTTGGGTCGCTGCCCCTGGCTGCGGTGTTGAGGATCACGATAGTGGTAACTCCGAGATCAACCGGCACAATCAGCAACACGGCCAGTGTAAAAGCCAACGAAACCGATCCGAACCTCGCAAACAACGTGGCCACGGCCACCACAACGGTGAGCGCGGCCAACAACCCGGATCTTTCGATAGCGAAGAGTCACAGCGGAAACTTCACTGTCGGAACCAACGGCGTGTATACGGTCACGGTGCAAAATGTGGGCTCTGCGGCCACTACCGCGGTAATTATCGTAACCGATGCTTTACCGAGCGGGTTAAGTTTTGTCTCGGCAACAGGAACCGGATGGAGCTGTTCGGCGTCCGGCCAGGTAGTGACCTGCAGCAACGGCGGCCCGATCGCAGCCGGCTCTGGCAGCAGCATCACGCTGACGGTATCCCCGACAACAGCAGGGACCGTCACAAACACAGTCTCTGTGTCTACGTCCGGCGACACGAATGCAGCTAATAACAGCGCCAGTGACCCGACCACGATTAGCGCCGCTCTTGCACCCGATCTTTCTGTTGCCAAGAGCCACACCGGGAGTTTCACGGTGGGAACCAATGGGGTGTACACGATCACGGTACAAAACATCGGTTCGGCGGCGACTACCGCGGCTATCACGGTCACGGACGTTCTTCCCAGTGGATTGAGCTTTGTGTCCGGGACTGGAACGGGATGGAGTTGCTCGGCTGCCGGTCAGACGGTGACTTGCACCAATGCCGGTCCTCTTGCAGCCGGCGCCAGCAGCAGTATCACGCTGACAGTTTCACCCGGCACGGCGGGAACTGTAACCAACACGGTAAGCGTTTCAACATCCGGGGATACGAATTCATCGAACAATTCCGCCAGCGATCTCACGACAGTCAATGGAGTTCCGGATTTGTCGATTTCCAAGAACCACGGCGGCAGCTTTACGGTGGGGACTAACGGCTCGTACACGATTACGGTTCAAAATGTCGGCTCGGGACCGACCACCGGGCTTATCACGGTAACCGACACGCTTCCAGCCGGGTTGACTTATTTCTCCGGAACCGGCAGCGGTTGGAGTTGCTCTCCCGCCGGACAAACGGTCACCTGCACCAACAGCGGTCCTATTGCCGCGGGGTCCAACAGCACAATCACGCTCACTGTATCTCCCACCACACCGGGGAGCGTGACCAACAGCGTCACAGTTTCTACTTCGGGCGACAGCAATGCTGCGAATAATTCGACCACGGATCCTACGACGATTAACGGCGTGTCCGACCTTTCGATTACCAAGACTCACAGCGGAAACTTCACGGTCGGGGTCAACGGTGTCTACACCATCACGGTGCAGAATGTGGGGTCTGCGGCGACCGGCGCCATTACCGTCACCGACGTTCTCCCGACAGGATTGAGCTTCGTGTCGGGGACTGGAACGGGATGGGGTTGTTCGGCTGCCGGCCAGACGGTGACATGCACCAATCCCGGTCCTCTTGCTGTCAGCGCCAGCAGCACCATTACGCTCACGGTCGGTGTAGCGGCGGCGGCCGTGCCCAGCGTGACTAACACCGCCACTGTCTCAACCAGCGGCGATAACAATGCAGCGAACAATTCCTCGAGCAACCCGACCACGGTCAACGGAGTGCCGGATCTTTCGATTACCAAGACTCACAGCGGCAACTTCACGGTAGGAGTCAATGGGACCTACACGATAACCGTGCAAAACGTAGGATCCGGGGCGACGACGGCGACGATCACCGTCACCGATACTTTACCGGCGGGACTCGGCTTTGTCTCCGGGACAGGCTCGGGGTGGAGCTGCTCGGCCGCAGGGCAGACGGTGACTTGCACTAATGCAGGACCTATCGCTGTCAGTGCCAGCAGCAGTATTACGCTCACAGTAAGCGTCGCCGCCGGCGCGGCTCCCAGCGCCACCAATAACGCCAGCGTTTCCACGTCAGGCGACACGAACGCTGCCAACAACAGCACCAGCGACCCGACTACGGTCACCCCGAGCGCGGACGTCCGGATCACGTCTCAGACAAACCCGGGTAGCTGCAGTGTCCCTTGCAGTAGCGTGACGTTTACTATCGTCGTTAACAACGCCGGTCCCTCCACGGTGACTGCGGCCACGCTTACCGATACACTGCCGCTTGACCCGGCAGGATCAGGAGCGACGGTTGCGACTTATCTCAACTCCACTGGATCCGACGCTGGCGTCAGTTGTTCACCATCGGGAGTTTTGGTCAACTGCACTCTGCCCACCATGGCCAGCGGAGCTTCTGTAACTGTTAAGATCACCATGTCGATTGATGACACAGCTCAAGGGAGAAACATCACCAATAATGCCAGCGTTAGTGCCGGTGGGGGCGTGACTGACCCGAATAGTGCTAACAATTCGTCAAGCTCGTCGATGCCGGTATTTCCGACAAACATCATTATGGATCTGGCGGTCACCTCATTCACCGGTTCGCCTTCAACCGGTACAGTTAACTCGACAACTTTCACCTACACGGCCGGTGTGATCAACAATGGACCCTCTTCGTCTCAGAATGTGACGTTCACACTTACGCTAGGCAAAACACCAAGTGGCGCCTCTGGAAGTTTCACCGGCGGTGGAGGGGGAACCTGCAGCGTGGCTGGAAGTACAGTCACTTGCAATCTAGGTACATTGAAACGGTCGGACACGAGGACTATAACTGTTACGACTAAGTTTTCTGCTACTGGAACAGCCTTCACCAACACAGCAAACGTCACCTTTGGCACTCAAACTGGTGGACTTACCGGCGGCACATCTAGCGACCCCA
>DASXTB010000197.1:0-5423 GCA_036505615.1 Acidobacteriota bacterium | reverse complement strand
TGACTCTTGGACCTGCGGATCGATGACTGATGACCTATGATGCGAACGACTCTTTTGAGCTAGAACGTCTGCTCCTGGCGGTATTTCCGGATCGCCCTCTCGATCTCCTTCTGAATTTCCAAGGTAGAAACCTGCAACTGGATCGGCACTTCAAGCAGCGTGATCTTTCGATTTGCCTCTGTTCCTTCAACCCGCATCACCAGCTTGCGAGACTCCGTTGGCACTTTCTTTAAAACCACCACGATCGGGAAGTATTCACCCCCGGGTATTTCACCGCTTCGATTTTTGATTTCGAGCCAATCTTGATCGAGACCGACAACCTGAAATTGAACAATTCCGCCGGAGTTGTTTTCTATTCGCAGGCTCTTCTGAATTTCGCCGTCCAGTCCAAAAGTAATCAACGGCTTGAAGGTGAGGACCGGCTTTGCTTCTGCGGTAGTGGAAACCGGTTTTCCACCGATGATGTCCAGGACGGCCGGATCGACAACAAAGTACCATTTGCCGCCAATCTTCTTCCATGGAGTGGAAAAGGTTCGTGGCAGGACTCGCAGTACGGGTGGAGGAAAAACTATTTCCAACGTAACCTCCACTTGGGCGACGTCCGGAGCAGTTATCAGGACACGGTTGATCTTGCAGGATCGGTAAGCAACCGGCGAACCGCGGAGAAATATGGGACGAGATTCCGGCGCTACCAATTGGGCGGCCTCGGCGTGCCTTCCCGCTATTTGCAATTCATAAAAGCGAGCAGCTCTGGCCCTGAGAGACAACTCATCAGGGGTCGCAGCCAGTCCTGCGCCACTCCAATTGCCCGCAAACAGCGCAAGCACAATCAGCTTGCTAAGGTATTGCATAAGGCCAAAAAAAAGGGGTGCCGGCGGCACCCCCTCTTCTTTCTGAAAAAGGCTGAATTGCGATTACTTAAACTGCGCGGCGACGTAAGAGATGTTAAATCCGCTTCCCGTACCAAAATCGATCACGTTGGCCACGCCGGTTCCAACCGGAAAACTATGGTTGATGATTGCATAACCGACAAACCTGGCGGGAATCGCTCCACGATCCTTAAAGAAATCGGTGATGAAGAAGACAGCAGTTTCCGTCAAGCCCTTGTGACCGCTGACTGTAGTCAGGTTACCAGTCATGCTCGCGCTGGTTAACTGATCGGAGGTCGCCCGGATAACAGTACCATCCTGGTTTATGGCGACAATCTCGAAAGTTCCCGGAGTGTTCGCCCTGGTGGTGTCCGTACGAACGTTGGCGAGTTCCATCGCTGTGTCGAACAGGACCCTATTCGGCGTGACCTGCGTGTTGCTGAATGTCGCAACGAAGTGATACAGAAGCGATTTAGCAAGCGTGGTGCTGATGGTCTGCTGGTAAACCACTTCTCCCAAGTTTTGTGCCGCGGCGTTTGCGCCCATGGCGAAAAACGCGACTGCCAAAACAAAAGCCCCCATCTTAAGATTCTTCATGTCCTTTTGACTCCTTTGAAATGTTTAACAAAGAAAAAGGGTCCGGTTGAACTCAACTGCAAAAGGATGCAACCACCTCCTTCACGCTCTCTTGATTCTATCTGCTCTTACTTTTGTTTTTTCAATAACTTATGACCAAGGTGCAGGTATAATAGATACAACAAAAACCGTCTGTCAAGCCAAAATTCACAGGCGAAGTCAACGAAAAGATGCGCCAGAAGGAAAAAAGTCGCTCTTAATTTAGCGTTAAAGCCTTAAATTCAAAAGTGAAGCCAGCAACGACGCTGACCACTTTGCTGGAGGTCTCCGATAGCCATCGAGGGCAGCTGACCGCTGTTTTCAACGGCCCCGATCAACCCGAACTCTCCCGACGCCGAATAGCTGCCGAGGAAAGTGACATTCACAAACTCCGCCAGCCGGATCCAAAGAGGCTTGCCGTCCGAGAGAGTTATCTTTGTATCCTGCTTGCGAACCGGGAGAACATTACTTACCCTGGTCTGCTCGCTGCCATTGCTGTCCAGGGTCACAAGCTCCGCCTGTCCCAAAGACTGGTCGACCGCCAGAATGGTCGTGTTACCGCCGGAACGATCCACGTGAATACCACCGATGGAAAGATCAGTCAGGAATCTGCGGCTGTAAACAAAAGTACCGTCCTTCTGAAGAAACAGGTAGACGAAGCTTTGACCGGACTCCGGAAACCATACACCCGCGACAAGGTCGGCCAGCCCGTCGTTGTTGACGTCCGAGAGAGTCGCCCCGACGATCACCGCACCAATGATCGGCACGTAAAAGCCATCACCGGCGACAAACTGCTCCCCGCTGGCCGCCGTGTAAAGATAAATCGAATTCAAAATCCCGTCGGTCACGACAACGCCGGTCTGCGCGCCGCCGCGGCTGACTGCAAAGGACTGCAGGGGACCTAAATTTAGTCCCGGCTCAAAACGCACCGTGCCAAGGATTCCGTCAACAGTGAGGGAGAAAGACTGTGAGCCTGTCTTGAGAGCCGCGGATATCTGCAGGCGGTGATTTCCCATGTCCCCGACATATATGTAGGCATTACTATATTTTGTTGATCCACCTTCAACCTGGGAAACCTCGGTTCGACCGACCTCCTGATTGGAAGGGGGAGGCGCAGTGGGAGGCGGCGATTTCACAACCGCACTGGCTTCCTTCTGAGGCTTCAGGTCGGGAGTAGGCACGGTCGGACGGTTTCCAAAATTGTCTTTAATGGCTGTGATGAAGGGATTGTCATCTGAGCCAAGAAGAGCGTCTAATCCAACCGGGGCAAGGGGGGAATTTCCGCCTTTTGAAATCGCGGGAAAACGCACAATCCGATTGGCACGGCCCAGTATTCTTTCTCCCCCAGCTAATGAAATCCCGTTGTGGCCGGCCCCCGATACCCCGGATCGGATGGAAATCGGATCGCTTTCATCGCCCGAATCAAAACCGCCGCCGAGCGAGCCGCTTCGCTCCGAAGAAACAAAGAGACCGGGCGTCGCATCCCGACCGCGGATAACTGCTGCAGTGGCGTTATCCGCCAGACCGGGCGCCGCACTGGTGGAAGCACTCACATTCCAACCATGCCTGTCTTTGAGTCGCGGATCATTCCTAAGTGGTTCATAGAAGAATCCAGATAGGGGCGCCGAGAAAAAACTTTGAACACTCCGCCCTACTCGCTCCGAATGGGATTTGTTGCCGGCAAGATTCAGACACAATACCGCCCCTATTCCCAAAACGACGGCCAGAGCCCACCAGGCTATCGACCCACAAGCTTTCTTTAAAAACATAAGGGAGGTTGGAAATACGGGGGTACACTTCTCCCCCCGACGTTTTATAGCCTACTTGCTTCCTTCAGTAAAGGTATTTTCAATTGAAGGGAACATTTAAGACACTATCTCCAGTGGTCCCTCTGATTGTATTCCAGCCAAAGTGTGATTTCTGTTGCTTCTTTGGCGCAACTTTTTTGCGGCTGCGGCATCTTTTCCTCACGCTTTCCGGCAATTGATGCGCCAAGGACGATCACGTATCCTAAGTCCATGCTGGAAAAAGAGCCGGAGAGAGCGGACCTGATAAAGTTAGTAGAACAGGCCCAAAGCGGAGATGGCGAGGGCTTTCGGCTCCTCTACGACGTCTATTCGCGGCCCATCTACAACTTCGTATTTCGGCTGATTGGCAGCATTGAAGATGCTGAGGACCTCACACAGGAGACTTTTTTTAAGGTTTTCAGCGAAATCGGAAAGCTGAGGGATCCGGGGCAATTCAAGTTCTGGCTTTACCGAATCGCCCGCAATGAAGTCTATCAACGGATTCGTCGCTGGAAGCGTCAAAGCGAGGTATCCATTGATGACGATGGTGCAGGGTATTATAATTTCTTATCGAGCCCGAATTCAGGAATGAACCCGGAGGGCACCTTGCTGAATCGCGAGTTGGAGCATCAGATTCAGCTGGCCCTGAAAGCAATGCCGGTAAAATTGCGCGACGTGTTTGTCCTCGGGGTGATACAGAAGTTCAGCTACGAGGAAGTGACGCAAATTGTGGGGCGCTCGTTATTGTCGGTCAAGACGGACATCTACCGGGCGCGGTTGATTGCCAAGGAGATAATTGGCAAATACGTGGACAAGAGTGCCAATGAAGTGCCGAGAAGCCGAAAACGAAATTCTTAGCCGGTTCGACGCCGCTGAGGTCTCGCTCGAGTTAAAGACGCATCTGGCCGGGTGCCGCCGTTGCTCTACCCTGCTGGCGGAATCCGCGGAAGTGGACACCCTTTTCCAAAGGGCGGCCGTGCTGGAACCGGCCCCGTTTCTGTGGACTCGCATCCAGAATCGCCTGAGCGAACGGCGTGCCCGGAACGGCTGGTTTTCCGGACTTGTCCCGTCAGCTTACGCGTGGGCTACGGTTGTCTTGCTGGTCCTACTTTCATTCTTCTTGACTAGTGTTGAGAATTCGAATTCCATTAACCTGGATCAGATTTTGGCGCAGAGCGGGCTGACTGCTCAAAGCGCGAACTCGAATCCATTCCTGATGGCGCAAACTGAAGCGGTAAGTGGAAGCAATCCCTTTCTGGAAGCGATGATGCCTCGCGCTACGAATCCGTTTGAACCGCGGCGGTCGCGGTAAGGGAGAGGTCTATGCGCTTAATGCGAAATTTTATTTTGTTCCTTTTGCTCCTGCCCGCGCCGGTGTCGCTGATGGCGCAGGCGCAGCAAGAGACGCGCGCCGCGGAAACTTCGCAAACTTCCGATGAAGTGCTGGCGAAGCTTCAGACAGCGGCGGTGTTACACGAAACCATCCAGCTGGCCGTTAAAGAGGGAAAATATTCGGAAATCATTCCGAACTTGAAAAAGATCTTCGATCTCGGCCTTCCTCGTGATTACGAGAAGTATCAGGTCAAAGCTGTGTATCAGGCTGTGTTAAAGTTAGATGAGAATCGCCAATTCATCCTCGGCCATAAGGTGGTCGATCTCGCCTTGGAAAACCTCCAAACTGACGACTCGAAATTCAATCTTTATTTGATGAAAGCACAGCTGTTCCGCAACAACGGCCAGATACGCGAATCTTTCGAGGCTCTTGAGACGAGCAAGAAATTCGAAAAGCAGCAAAAGGATCGGCGCAAGTAGTCAAAATCGACGTTTGATAGCAAATAAAAAAGGCGGGCCACGACCCGCCTTTTTTATTGCCGCCCCCGGCATGCCGTGTCGGCTGTAATACTAACCATCAAATTCTTTTCGGCCCGCGAAGATTTGACTTAGACGCCGAAGGCGTCGAAGAGTATAGCCGGGGGCAGAGCCCGCCTTAGGCGGGCGAGGCGGTCCCTCCGGGACAGCTTTTTGTCCGCGAAGCGGACCAATAACAGTAGCCGGGGGTGCCCAGGCGCGGAGCGCCAGGCACCCCCGGTCAGCGATTCCCCACACGGAATGGGACCGCGTAAGCGGTCCCATTTTTTCCTTCTCAATAAAC
>DASXTB010000196.1:0-16013 GCA_036505615.1 Acidobacteriota bacterium | reverse complement strand
GCCTTCCATGACTCATTGGAGCGAAGTTCGCAACCAATGATTACCTTACCTCGGTCCTCTTCTTGAAAAACTCCATCAGCATCAGGATGCTGAATGAGATCGCCGCCAGCGTCATCGCCATTGCGTACGCGCCGACATAGTTGCGGTCATCCAGAGAGCGGAAGATGAACAGCGTTGAAGTCTCGGTCATGCCGCTTACGCCGCCGCTCACTACCAGCAGCGCGCCAAACTCTCCCAATGCTCGGGCAAACGTAAGTGATATGCCGTAGAACAATCCCCAGCGGATGGACGGCAACGTCACATGCCAGAACGCCTGCCACGAGCTTGCGCCGATAGTGTATGCCGCGCTCTCCTGAACCGTGCCGATCTGCACCAGCACCGGCATCACCTCGCGGGTGACAAATGGTAAGGTCACGAAAATTGTTGCCAGCAGCATGCCTGGCGGTGCGAAGACCATCTTGATTCCCGCCGCATCGATAATGCCGGCAAACCATCCTCCTCGGCCGAACAATAGGATCAGCATCAGCCCGGCGATAACCGGCGAGACTGCAAAAGGCAGATCCACCAATGCGTCGATAAAACGTCGTCCGTGAAAATCATCGCGCACCAGTATCCATGCTAGAGAGACACCGAAGACTGTATTGATTATTGTCGCGCCGATGGTCAAAATCATCGTCAGCTTCAATGCGCTCACCGCGTCAGGCGAGGCGATCTGGAGAAAGAACTCGCTGATGCCTTTGGAAAAACTTCCCCAGATGATGGCGGCCAGCGGGCCCACAAGCAGCAGCGCCGCGTATAAGACAACCAGTGAAATCAAGATCCACTCCATACGACCGCGTTGGGGCGCCTTTGCGCGTGGCTGGGGAGCATTTAACGCCGCTTTAGATTCCGGCATGTGGAACCTCCCAGCGCCGCTGAATCCAATTCACCGCGGACAACAGTAGAAACGAAAGAGCGAGCAACAAAATGGAAATCGCGCTGGCGGCACGCTGGTTTTGCGACTCAATTTGACCGTAGACGTGGACTGCTGCAGTCAGTGTGCGGCCCGGAATATTGCCCGCCACTATCACGATGGCGCCGAACTCACCGAGGGCCCGCCCAAAATTCAGCAGCGATCCTGTTATCACCGCGGGCGAAATCGCGGGCAGGACGACACGGCAAAACGTGACCCATCTGTTGGCGCCGATGGTGAAGGCAGCCTCTTCCTGGTCTTTCTCCAGTTCTAACAGCACAGGCTGTACCGCCCGGACAACGAACGGATACGTGACAAGCAGCATCGCCAGCACGATGCCCGGTGTGGCGAAGATGACCTGAATGCCCTTCGACTCCAACCAGGCCCCCACTATTCGCTGCGGACCGTAAAGCACCACCAGCATAACTCCAGTGACCAGCGTAGGAATGGCAAAGGGCATGTCCACCAGGCCGTCGAGCAATCGGCGCCCGGTGAAGTCATAGCGGACCAGCACATACGCAGTCAGCGTTCCCATTACCGCATTAACGATCGTGGCAGCCAAGGCTGTAAAGACAGTGAGCTTCAATGCGGCGATTGCGACCGGATTGGCAATGTCGTTCCAGAATGCGCCTAAACCGTCTTGCACACCGGTTTTTAGTATTGAAGCCAGGGGCAGGACGATCATCACCGCCAGGTAGATGATGGCTGCAGTCCGGAGTCCCCATCTACCCCATGGATGAGCGGAAGTGCGGGTCAGAGTGTAGGTCGTCGAATCCATTATTTTGATGCGCGCAGCTTTTCCTGCATTTGCGTATAAACGCCGCCTGGCCCATAGATGTCTTCGATAACCTTCTTCCATCCCCCCAGAAAGTCTATCTTCCAGATGTCCGTGACGGGTGGGAACTGCGACTGAGTTTCGCGCGCTACATCCTGGTCCACCGGCCTCAGACCATACTTGGCGTAAGCGCGCTGCGCGTCTTTGCTCCACAAAAAAGTCAGAAAAGCCTCGGCGACTTGGCGGACGCCGTGTTTGTCCACGTACTTGTCCACCAGAGCGGCCGGATTTTCGACCAGAATGGTGGAGCGCGGGATTACGTATTCGTACTTCTCTCCGGCCGCGCGAGCCACCAGCACTTCATTCTCGTAGGTAACGGCCGCATCGCCGACACCTCTTTCGAAGTTAGTAATCGACTCGCGAGCCCCTTTGTCCATGATCGACACATTGCGGAAAACTTTTTCCAGGAACTGGCTGGCAGCCGCAGCATCGCCTTTCTTGACGTCGGCAAATCCCCGCAGCGCCGCGCCGTAGATTGCATTGACGTTCCACATCGCGCCTCCCGATGTTTTCGGGTCAGGCGTCAAAACATTCAGCCCGGGACGCGCCAAATCCGGCCAGTCTTTGATGCCTTTTGGGTTGCCCGATCTGACCGCGATCACCACTATCGAATCGCTGACCATTCCGGCGTGCGGAGCGGCCTTCCACTCATGGGTGATCAGTCCGGCCTTCGAGATTTTGTCGATATCCGCCTCCAGCGACAGTGCTGCAATATCTGCTTCAAATCCGCCGATGATTGCGCGGGCCTGGGCGCCGCTTCCTTGATATGACTGTCGAAATTCAACCTCCTGGTTGCTTCTATCCTTCCAGTACTTTTGAAAGGCAGGGATAATCGCTTTGACGTAGGCTTCACGCGGGGTGCTGTATCCTCCCAACACCAACGTGTCGGTATTTCCCTTCTTTCCCGTGCAGCCATGAAACCAGACTATCGCGCAGAAGGCCGCAAGCAGCATGGCGCTTGTGCTCCACTGGCTTGTCTTGCTCCTCGAAGGCTGATGCATATTGTCGTCATCTCAGCTGATACAGCGAGCTTCTTTAAAGTGGGTGCAGTTGACTTCTCTTTATCTCCACGCTCGCTGACGCTCGCGCTCGGACCTCGCCAACACAGCCTGCTGCCGATTGTGCTGGTATTCGTTTTGAGAAAGGGGGTTTTCGGGAATGAGAAGCGGCGCGATTTGTAAAACCCGGAGGAGAATCTTTCGCTCGTTTCCCTGATTTACGCCTGATGAAAGGGCGCCCAGCAACGGCTTGGCGCCTTCCATGCAGTCTTGCGTAATTGCCCTTCCTTAAGCCTGCGAGGTTAGCTGACGGGCTCGGACCGGAAGTGTCCTGCGCAACAACTTTGCGCTGCGCCCCTGCTCCGCCGCTGGCGGAGCCTCGGTTTCCCCGCGTTGCCCGTCTCGCGCCGTCAGGCGCCGCGAACAACTTCGGCAGACAAATTGCCAACAAACAAGATGCTACCATGCAGGGTGGGTCTGTCAAGGGCGGGAGAAGAGGAGACAGAGTGTAGTCTGCCGCTGTACTTTCTACATTTTGGGAGCGGAGAGACGGCCTGAGGGCCGTCTCATCGTGGCTTATCTTTGCCGTTTCATCTCCCATCTGCGTGGGTTCAACGCGAGATATTCTTTCAGGTCATTCAACTGTTTCTCGCTGCGGACTACTTGATCGCGGAATTTTTCCTGCCAGCCAGGCCGCGATTTTGCGAAAAAAGACGATGATCTGAGAGACGGCCTAAGGGCAGTATCCAGTCACAAGATGAAATTCTCCCAGAAAGACTTGAGGCCGGCTGCCCGCGATGTAAACTGTCAGGCTGAGACGGCCCTCAGGCCGTCTCTCCACTACCAACAAATGTAGAGACTCCAATTGTACGAGGCATCAGAAGTGGCCAAACAAGAGTTTCCCGTGTACCGGCCTGAGAGCGAAAGGGCGCCAGTCGAAATTATTCGCAACAGCCAGTGGGAGCGGCTGAATCGGCTTCTCGCCGAGATCCTGCCGGCCAATCGGTTCTACCAGCGCAAGCTGGGGCATCTCAGCCTGCCATTGACGTGGGAGCGCTTCCACGCGCTCCCGTTTACCACCAAGATGGAGCTCGTGTGCGATCAAGAAACATTCCCGCCGCTGGGAGCGATCGCGACCTATGACCGCGACCGCTACGTCACTTACCACCAAACGTCGGGGACTACGGGTCGCCCCCTGATTGTCCTGGATACGCCCGAAAGCTGGAGCTGGTGGTCGGCCTGCTGGCAGTACGTGTATCGTGGGGCGGGCGTTACACGCAGTGATCGGATTTTTCTTGCCTTCTCGTTCGGTCCGTTCATCGGCTTTTGGAGTGCTTTGGAGGGCGCGCGCCAGCTTGGCGCGATGACAATTCCGGGTGGCGGGATGGACAGCAAAACGCGCCTGCGCATGATCCGCGACGCGGAGGCGTCGGTGCTCCTCTCTACTGTGACCTACGCTTTGCATTTGGAGGAAGTGGCTCGATTGGAAAAGATCTCGCTCCCGGACTGTTGCGTTCGGATCACCATTCACGCCGGTGAGCCCGGAGCGTCAATTCCGTCAATCCGCGCGCGCATTGAAAATGCTTGGGGGGCACGGTGCTACGATCACGCCGGCGCGACTGAAGTAGGGGCCTACGGATACCCGTGCGAGGCCCAACAAGGACTCCATGTTAACGAATGGGAATTCATCGCCGAGATCTTGGATCCGCACAACGGGGCGCCGGTCGCCCACGGCGATATTGGGGAGCTCGTTATCACAAACCTGGGCCGGCCGGGCTGGCCGGTGATCCGTTATCGTACCGGCGACCTGGTAAGGGCAGGCGGCCGCGCTTGCGCCTGCGGGCGGAGCACGCTGTTGCTGTCCGGTGGTATTATCGGCCGCGCGGACGATCTGATGATCATACGCGGCGTCAATGTCTATCCGTCGGCAGTCGAGGCGATCGTGAGGATGTTCGATGTCGCCGAGTTTCGCATCTTGCGGCAGCGTCGCGACGTGATGGAGGAGCTCTTGATCGAAGTGGAGGCCGATGATGCAGTGGCCGTGCGAGTCGCCGACGCGCTGCGGCAGGGGCTGGGAATCAGGATCTCCACTCGTTCCGTTCCCCACGGCTCACTCCCCAGATCAGAGCTCAAAGCCAGGCGGATCGTGGACTGCCGCTGATTGGCCCGCTCGCTGGAATACTTATTTCACGCCTGCCTTATCGATGGCACAGGATTTGCTCCCGGCAGAAAGACACCCTCCTAAAGCCTGCGCAGCAGTGCAAGGACTGAAACGCAACAGTTTACGAAGCTTTTTTTGTAAGACTGCGCCCACTGACATTGTGAAGACGACACTGTGCCTCCGCTGGGCTTTGACCCGGCGGAGGCGATTTGGTGGCTTGATGAATTTAGGCAACGCGGCCCTAGGGTCGGCCACCAAACCTCGGCTCTTCGATCCTCTGAATCCGGAAATGATCTTTCGCTTCTCTGCAATTCCTTGTTTTCAAAAACAGTCTTAAGTAGTACATTGCTTGCAGTAAATCACTCAGCGCATGACTTCTGCCAGTACCGCCTTTCCTGACGCAAGACGCTTGAGCCGAGCAGCCGCCAGTCCGACGCCTGGCAAAGCGCTACTGGGCAATTCCTTTGTCCATCCATTTTTCGACTACATGATCATCGGTGGGGGGCTAAGCCTGGCGTTGATCGGGGGCATGGTAGCTTTTGGGTGGAACAGCACGGAACACTTGAATCGGTCGCTGCCGATGCTTTATCTGCTTTTCAACAGCGCGCATTTTGCGGCGTCAACAGTGCGGCTGTACACAAAAAGGGGATCATTCGAAAAGCTGCCGTTTCTGACCATGGGTTTTCCTTTGGTGACGGTCGCTGTTCTTGTCGCCGCATTGTTCTTTCCAGGTTCGCTTGGCTACTACATCAACAAAGTCTATTTGACCTGGTCACCCTTTCACTACGCAGCGACGGCTTACGGCTTGGCATTAATTTACTCGTACCGTTCCGGGTGCGAAGTCCGTCCTGCCGACAAGCGTCTCCTGCGCTGGAGCTCGCTGCTGCCATTTTTCTATGCGCTTGGCTTGCAAGAACTCAATGGCGTTGAAGGATGGATTCTGACGCCTGAAGTCCTCGCGTCCAACACTCAGATGCAGTGGCTGCTGATGCGGCTGGTTCGGTTGCTGGCATTGCTGTCCTTTATATTGCCTACCTATTTCCTGGCCAGGCCTTTACTGAAGCGTCGCCGCCCTTGGCCGCTCATTGTTCCGCTGTTGTTGGTATCCAATGGCATCTGGTGGATTGTCTTTACCGGCTATACCAACGCTTTCAACATGGCTACGATTTTTCATGGCGTTCAATATCTGGCAATTGTTGCAATCTTTCATGTCAAAGAAAGGCTGAGGGAACCAGGCAATCAGCGGGGAGTGCTGTATCACACCATAAGGTTCTATTTGATTTGTTTGCTATTGGCCGTAGCGCTGTTCCAGTTCTGGCCTTATGCCTTCGTGTTGGCCGGTTTTGGGAAGACTGAAAGCGCCTTGCTGGTAATCGCGGTCATCAATATTCACCACTTCATTGTCGACGCTTATATCTGGAAGCTGAAGTCAGACCCGAACTATCGCAATATTGCCCCGGCAGGCGCCGTTGCTCGATGAGAAGCGATTTTTGGCGTAATTATTCCGCAGTCAAGAAAGACAAACATTATGTCAACCACGTCTTCTTCCTGATCGGTTGCGGTATCTTTGCACTTTCGGTCGTGGCCGGCGCCGCTTATCGCTTGGTGGCGGGGCGCGGTGATCCGGTCCTGATCCATTTCTCTAATCTCGGCAACGCCTTCGCAGCGCGGGGAGACACCAAAGCTGCCATTGAGAACTACCGCGAGCTTCTGAAAATTCGACCCGTTTATCCGGAGATCGAATTCAACATGGCCAACACACTGGTAGCGGAAGGAAATTCGAGCGAAGCAATCCAGCACTATCAGACGGCCTTACGGTTGAATCCTGGATTTGTCGAGGCGCACTACAATCTGGCCAATCTGCTGGCCGGGGAGAATCAACTCGATGGGGCGGACGAACACTACCGCCGTGCTATCTCGTTGCGTCCTCCCTTTGTTGACGCTCATTACAATCGTGGCGTACTGCTGGTGAAGGAAGGCCGCTTTCCGGAAGCTGTGGCTGAGTTTGAAGAAGCATTGCGTCTCAAACCAGACCACATCGAGGCACATCTCAGCCAGGGGCTGGTCTTCTCACAGGCGCGTCGCTACGGGGAAGCAATACGAGTGCTGCGCGAAGGTCTGCGCCTCTCTCCCAACCATGCCAATATGGCTGACGCTCTGGCTTGGGCGCTGGCGACGGCACCGCAGTCAGAACTGCGCAATGGGGGAGAGGCGGTACGCCTGGCCGAACAGGCCTGTGCCGCCAGTGGACGAAAAAACCCGCAGCATCTCGATACCCTGGCGGCAGCTTATGCAGAGACGGGGCGCTTCGAGGAAGCGGCAACGACGGCAGAATCAGCGCGCAGTGTGGCTGTAACCTCGGGCAATCCGAATCTGACAAATGCCATTGCAGCCCGACTGTCCCTCTATCGATCACGCCAGCCCTATCGGGACCGGTGACAAAGCTTAGGAATGACGAATGTCGAAGTGCGAATTTCGAATGATAAGGTCCGGAGTTCGACATTCGTCATTCAAGATTCGTCATTCGAGATTCGTCATTCGTCATTGTGGGCGCCGGTGATGAGCGCCTGCTTCTTGTGCTGCAGGTCATTTTTCCGCAGTGACGGCGGTCGAAGTATGCCTTGGAAAAGTATCAGACACAGATGGCTGCGATGCTCGGCCTCATGGATTTCATACTGCACCTCGCTTGCTTCCTAACCCGCACTATTCATTCCCCACGGAAGCTCATCAAATAATACCTGCTCTGTCACCGCTTTTTTCCCTGGCCGCTTCTGGGCAAACATTTTGCACAAAGCGTATAATCTCGCTTCAACTTTGTACGGGCGACCCTGCGTGGTCGCCCGCAGCTTTCGAGCAATTTGGGGAGCCCCAAGGGCGGCCACACAGGGCCGCCCGTACGAATATTTTCATAGGAGACACTAAGGACACGGCGGCGCAAGAAACCACCGCGTGTTACCTCGACTGAGGTTTCAATAATGTCATTGGAACACAGTTCGCCATGAATAAATCCAGCTGGACCTGCTTAGGTCCGACGGTCACCACGCTTTTGCTGGGGATTTTTCTCCATTCACAGGTCAAACCTCATGTCGCAACGCTGCGGGCTACTGGGGCCGCGGCCCAAATCATCATTGACCCTGCAAACCCCAGCGCCACCGAAGTGACCGTCAACGAAGGCAACACGCTGCAATTGAAACCACGAGTCATCGACGGTTCGGGCAACGTCATCGACAGTGCGCCTTTGACATACAAGAGTCTCAGCGAGGATGTCGCTTCGATAGATGCTTCCGGGAACATTCAAGGGAATAAAGCCGGATTCTCCACGCTGGCAGTCACGTCGGGCGCCGTGGTGGCCACAACAACCGTTACCGTGGTGGCCATCTCTTCGGGTGTATCGGGATTTGAAATCACCGGCGTGGCCCAGGATTTGGCGCGCCGGCTCTATCTGGCGGACACTCGGGATGACACCATCCTGTTGGCCGACGAGCTGCAGAAAACACCAAGCATCTATGCCGGGGTGAGCCAGCAACAGGGTCTAATAAACGGCGATAGAGTTAAATCCTTATTCAAGAATCCAGCTTTTTTGGCCTTTAATCAGGCCCAAGGCTCTTTGTACGTCAGCGACAGCGCCAACAACGTGATTCGTCAGGTGCGGCCGGGACCAAACGGCCAGGTGGAGACGCTGGCAGGCACCGGGCAAGCAGGAAGCGCAGATGGTCCTTTAGATCAGGCCAGCTTTAATAATCCTCAAGGCGTTGCTCTGGACAACCGAGGATATCAGTGGGTAGTTGATTCAGGCAATCACACAATTCGCCGGATCGACCTTGTCAACAGAATGGTTCAGACAGTCGCGGGGAAAGCGGGCACTGCTGGTTCTGCGGATGGAAGGGGCACGACAGCTCTATTTAACTCGCCAGTGGGAATCGCCGTGGAAACCGAGTCCTTGGCGCAGGAGCTGGAGCGAAACAGAACCGGAGCGCCTCCTCCGCTGGTCAGTGTAATCATCGCTGATACAGGCAACGGACTGATTCGCCGCGTCAGGGAAGATGGCCAGGTGGAAACTCTCAGTGTGGCCGGCCAGAGCAAGACTGCAAGCGCGCCCCGGTGGGGTGTCTCAAGATTTGACGCCATTCCCAATGAGACGCCGCACCGGAACGTCTCTTCAGCACTGACGTTTAGCTCTCCAACGGGTGTCGCGGTCGACCAGTTCGGAAATATCTACGTCAGTGAAACGAATGCCGGCCAGGTGAAGACGATCTTGCAAAAGGGAAACGTCGTTCCCTTGGCCCAGGGGAACACCTTCTTCGGCCCCAGAGGAATTACCGTCACGCAAAGCGGAAAAGTAGTGATTGCTGAAAGCAATCGATCGGGTCGGGAGATCACTTACGGCGAGCCCCAAATCGGCAGCATTACGCCGGATCGAACGAGCAATAGAGGCGGGGCCAAAGTCACGGTGAAGGGAAAGAATTTCTCGGCGGACACGCTGTTAATTGCCGCAGGGGTGGTCATTCCCGGAATCGAGATAAAGGATACACAGACGATTTCCTTCACGGCGCCACCGCTGCCAAGCGGCCGTACCACAGTGACGGTGCAGAATCGAGGCGGCCTGGCTCAAGGATCCCTGGTGGTAGATCCCGTGCCACTTAGCGATCTACCGCCCGGGCAAATTACTACCATTGCGGGCGGTACTACATTCATTGGCGATGGTACTGCCGCGACATCAGCCACTTTTTCATTTCCACAAGATATTGCAGTGGATATGCTGGGCAACTTTTTCATTGCAGACAGCTTCAATCACAGGATTCGCAAGGTCGGTGTCGGGACGGGCGTGATCATCACCGTGGCGGGAACGGGAGTGTTTGGCTTCTCCGGAGACAACGGACCGGCCACTGCCGCCACTCTGAATGATCCCAGCGGGCTTGCTTTCGACGCGGCAGGTAACCTTTTCATTGTAGATCAAGTGAATGCACGCGTTCGTAAAGTTGATATCAAGACAGGGTCAATCACCACAGCGGCGGGCAATGGAATTTTCGGCTTTTCCGGAGACAACGGGCCGGCCGTGCTTGCCTCTCTAAGCTTGCCGGGCAGGATCGCCATTGATCTCTCCGGCAACCTATACATCGTGGATCGCGGAAACGGCCGGATTCGTAAAGTGGATATCCGCACGGGGATCATTACCACCGTAGCCGGCAACGGACAGTTTGGTTTTTCTGGCGACAACGGGCCTGCAATCGCCGCCACTTTTAGCTTGCCTGAAGGAATCGCTATAGACTCCGCCGGCAATCTTTTTATCGCGGATACTCTTAGTCATCGGATTCGCAAAGTGGATGCGAACAGCGGCATCATTACGACCGTAGCCGGAAGTGGAACCGCGGGGTTTTCCGGTGAAGGCGGCCCCGCCGTTGGGGCGGCTCTCAACTCTCCCTCTGGCCTGGCTATCGATCTCCAGGGGAATCTTCTCATCGCAGATAAGAGTAACAATCGTATCCGCAAATTGGACGCCCAGAGCGGCAGGATTGTCACTGTGGCCGGCAGCGGAGTGCAGGGTTTTTCCGGCGATAACGGGCCCGCAAGCGCTGCTGCTCTGGCTGTTCCCTCGGGAATCGCCCTCGATGCGGGCGGCAATCTCTTTATCGCCGACAGCGCCAATGGACGGATGCGCAAAGTTGACCCGGCAACCGGCCTGATCACGACGGTGGCCGGGAAGGACGTGTTCAGCATTTCTGGCGACAACGGACCCGCGACCGCCGCAGCTCTGAGTTCCCCCACGGGTATTGTGTTTGACTCAGCAAACAATCTCTTGATCGCAGACACAGGTTTCAACGCCATCCGCAAGGTGGACGCCGGCAATGGCGTGATCAGCACTCTGTCAGGCGGCAACACTTTTGGTTTTTCCGGTGATGGAGGGCCTGCCATAAACGCGCGCTTGGGCATTCCTTATGGGATTGCCGTCGACGGCAGAGGAAATCTTTTCATCACAGACTCCTTCAATAATCGGATTCGTAAAATAGCTTCCAGCACGGGAATCATCACCACGGTGGCTGGAAATGGCTTGCCCAATTTTTCCGGTGACAACGGGCCGGCCGTTGCCTCGGGATTATCGGGCCCTTCCGCGCTCGCCTTTGACACGGCGGGTAACCTTTTTGTGGCGGATACAGGCAACAGCAGGATCCGCAGAATAGATGCGGCAACCGAAATCATCAGCACCGTGGCCGGAAGTGGCCAGCCGGGCTTTTCGGGCGACAACGGGCCGGCAACCGCCGCCTCTCTGAATCTTCCGTACGGAATCGCTGTCGATACGGCCGGCAATATTTTCATCGCCGACTCGTTCAATAACCGGATTCGCAAGGTCGATGCGGGAAGCGGTATCATTACCACCGTAGCCGGCAATGGCACAGCAGGTTTCTCTGGTGATGGCGGGTTTGCTACGATCGCGTCACTCTCTTCTCCCTACGGAATTGCAATCGACAAAGCTGGGAATCTCTTCATCGCCGACTCAGGCAATCATCGGCTTCGCAAAGTTATTGCCGGGACCGGTATTGTAATCACCGTAGCCGGTAATGGGGCGGGCGGCGGCTTAGGAAGCTTCTCCGGGGACAATAGTCCGGCCACCGGAGCCTCTCTAAATTTTCCGCATGGACTCGCTCTGGATGCCGCGGGAAATCTTTTTCTGGCTGACAGGTTCAATAATCGAATCCGCGCTGTGCGAGGCTCGACGCCGACCCGCAGGCGGCCATAGGCATTTTCAGGTCTTCATGCTTCTTGCCTCCGCGATCTCCCTTTTTGCGTCTTTTGTGAAAATTGTCTTCTTGCTGAGCCTCTCTGCTCTCCTGGCTATCAGGTAGACGGAGAAGTTCAAGTATCCAAAAAGAATCGGCTCACACCGCTCTGACCTTATAAACTGCTCCGATGAGCTCCAATAACTCCAAGGCCAGCTTCTCAGTCTTTTCAGCAGATGCGGATCGTTGTGGCACGGCCCGTAAACCTTCACAAAACTCAGTTGACAGAGTCATTCTCGCTCTTCGACGTTGCAACTAAGTTTTCCTGTAGCTTCGACTCTGGCTTTCCATGAACGAACCACCGAAGCAGTAAATCGGCAATCTGTTCTCGGAGTTTATCGGTACCACCCCGTTCTTCAGCCAGTTGTTCAAACTTACGTTGAGCCAGCTCGACTCGCTCCTTAAAAAGTCGAGCTAAACGCCGACATTCGGCTTCAGTGTCAGGCACCGGAATCGCGCTTTTTAGTCCTCTCTTAGAAACGGCGAATAGCAGTTCTGCCTCCGCCCGGCTGGTGCAGACATATGGAGTAACAGGCTTTTTGCCAAAATATAGTGTGGTTGCGTCAAAGAAATTACCTGCATCGGGTAACCGCACGTCGCCTTCAGGTAGATCCACAACTCTCCCATCAAGAACTTGCTCGTTGAGCCAGCAGGAAAGCGGTTTCTGCCATTCGGTTTCTAACTCACCCCAGGCATCAGCAGATAATGCTACCGGGGATGCTATGGCCTTGGAGGATGCCCTCCTTCGATTGATGGTGGATTGTATGTCCTGGACCCGTTGCTCCCGATAGTAAAGGGCGGTCTCGAGGTAGAGCCGATTCACCAATTCGTTGCGCTGGTTTAAACTGTTCACACCTAAGAGTTCGAAAACATATAAATCAAGCTCGCGACGATCCGGTCGTTGTAACTCTGATGGTAGTCTCAACGGGCGAGTCTGGAGTTCCCGCATTTCAGCTTCCGTATGACAATTGAGAAAGTCCTCTTCGACTAAATGTGTGACCTCGCGTTGGCTGATTTTTTCCAGTGCTCCCGAAAGCCGGTGACAGAGGTCCTTTGAGACATGTAGTGGGGATGGCACATCGAGCATGAGCACGTCAACGATTTCTGTTTTTAGTGTTCCCTCAGAACCCGCGTATCGACCGTAAAAATGTTTAAAAAGTCCAACTAGCGTCGAATTCAAGATCGCCATGAAGGCCTTTTGCTCATCGGCGGTGAGTTCCGGGGCGTGAATGTCAAAGAGGTTATGATTACACGGCAGATGATAGGGATTCCACGGAACGATGTGTCGATACTTTTGAGCCATCGGCCAGAAGCCGATTCCGGACTGCAAACCTGTTAGGTCATACCATGGGGATCGACCTGCGCAAGTGGCTCTCTTAGGAATCGGCACGCTCTTAGATTTTTTAGATTCAAACGTCTGTTTGCTGCCCCAAACGAGATAGTGATGGGCGTAAGTACCTGCGAGCTCTTTTAGTGGCTTGTTGATCCATAAAACTACGCGGTCAAGCTGTGAAGGTGATACGACCGGCCGATCCACTTGCATCAGACTATGGACTTCAGGCTTTACGAATTGAGCTTCAATCGGATGCAGCGTTCCATCGCCGCACTGGACGACAGCGACCTTACCGCTTTCAACGTCTGAACGCTTGCAGCGCCTCATCAGTATTAGAGTCTGCCATTCAGTTTCACTCTCGTGGGTCGCCAGCAACTTCATGGAGACATTCCGGGGCATAAAAAACGCATCGCAGCCGCTCTTGATTCCAAATCTGATAGTTGCAACCTCTCCTAGACGAACGAAGCGGTTGCCAAACTCACGGACGATATGAAAGTAAAAATCCGGCGCTCGAAGATAGCGTCCCCACTTACCCCCGCCGTAACGGAGGCTCAGAACAGGCTGCTTGCCGTTCTCCGTGTCATGCACGTCTTCACTATCTTCCTCGTTCTGAGATCCGGCTGCGGTGAGAGTTTTCTGCTTAGTAAACATCTGCGCCACTGAACAACCTTCGTTCCAGAGATCGCCCTGCCTTTTGACCATGATTCGAAAGTTGTCGTTGGAGGAATCGGCCCTAGTCGCAAGAATCGTGTCCCGCAGTTTCTCTGCGGCTTTTTGATGTTGTGCTTCATCTTCGCGAATCCCAAGAATCTCCGATAGAGGCCTTTCTAGCCGTACAAACCTGACCAGATTGTCATTTCGTTTCCTCTCCTCCTTACAGCGCTGCAGTATTGTTACCGCTGTCTTAACGCGGGCATCTTCAAACCAGGGCTCGTTGGTGCTTTCAATTATCGCAAGTACACGGAAGTTCAAAAGTACCCAGCGCTGCAAAAGGAAACCGTACCGTACGTCAAGCCAACTTGAGGAGGTTAGAAAACCGAAATAGCCACTTTCCCGGAGGAACTGCGCTGCGACGGGCCAAAAATAAACATGAAGATCGCTCTGCTTTGAGAGCTCAATGTCAGGCCAAGCCTGCTTTGCGGTGTTGTAAAAGTATTCTTTCGTCTGTTCGCGGATGGCCCCCTTTTCGGAACTCTTCGGAATATGCTCGTGACGGACATAAGGTGGATTTCCCACAACAGCATCAAGTATCGGCAATTCGACTCTGTCACGTCGTCGGTTTCCATCCGGGTCAGGAAATGGGTTTGGCAACTCACAGAACGTTTCACCCGGAGCAACAGTAAAGAAATTCTTCCGCACCACGCGTGGATAGTTCTCTTCATTCGAAATATTCCTTGCTGCAAGATTCAGGGTCGCCAGGTGCGCGGGAAATGGGTTGATGTCGCAACCGTATAATCCCTCAAGCAGTTCTTGGTTAGAGAGGCTTTTGTCTAGCTGATGTTTTCTGTAATAGGCGCGGACAAGGAAACTACCACTCCCACACCCGGGATCAAAGACAACTGCTCCACTGTGTCGGATACAAAAAGCGTTGATCACATCAACAATATTTTCGTCTGTGTAATGCTGCCCAAATTTGTGTCTTTCTTCCGGGCTAATTAACTTCTGGAAAATGTGACCGAGGATGTCAGTTGGGATCTCTTTGAAATTGAACCGATCAACTGTCCTAATGACACGATCCCAAGCGTCCAAGGAATTAGGGCCTGACAAAGCCTGCAGCGCTGCCCACTCTCTATCCTCTGGGAAAAAGACTGGCTCATAATCCCCCGTCATATCGACAGCTTCCTGGAACCGGTCTCGCAAGTAATCGAGAGCCTTTTGAGGTGTTTTTGCAGCACGCGGGAATTTTAACTGCGGAAGATAATTGCGCAGGCGCACAGCTTGATAAAACAGAATGCGATTACTTAGGACATAAACCATGCTTCGGGCAGCTCGATCAATTGCTTCTCGCCACGACGTGGGATCGTTTCGATCAAAGCTCCACTGCTGTTCTGTCGCCATCCAATTTCGAACACGTGCATCGAAGCTCCGGTTACGAGAGCATTGAACAGCCAGGTAATCTCGCAATTCCCGAACAGGCCCCATTGGACCAGATAAAAGGCTTTCAAGAACTGTGACGTAAAACTCGGAGGGCGGCTGGCCAATGTCTCTTCTGACCCCCGAATAGATCTGGGCAAAGTCGGCAAAGAACCGCGGCAGAAATTCATCCCGCACTTTCGCAATTACTTCGGCGCGTGTGACGTCGGATGGTTTGTTTAACTCAAGCTCGAGCTTCCACTGGCCGATGCAGCGCTCGTGCATAGACTCGGCATCCCACAGCGCTCTGTCAAACAGGGCAAGATGTTCCACATTCCAGGTGAAGAAAAAACGACAATTTTCTGCGTTAGCCTTATTGAATGCATCTTGCATTAGCGCCGGGTCAAATGGAGAGCGTCCTTGCTGACTCCCTGGCAGCTTTACCTCCCCACATAGTGCAAGCTTCCCAGTTCCTTCAGGCTTACGCTCATAGACTCGAAAGTCTTGACGCTTTTGGCTTCCCCTACCAAAGCTTTCAATGTCGGATGAGCCGAAGGGTAGTGAAGGGTTGCCCTCAAAAAGCTTGTCAGTCCACTTTGAAACGTCGGCGCAAAACGCCACTTCGTGTTTTCTATAGCTTTCGTTAAACATACCCCAAGGGTTTAAGTGTCTGATCGGCCCGGAAATGGCTTTTTAAGGAAGCTCGGCTGAGAGAAAAGCACCTCCCTCGTGCCTTGGATACGCTTCTCGAACGACTTTCAGAAACCGCAGAAATTCTTCTGATTCGGGGTTGAAATCGGCCTTGGCGCGAATTCTAACTCGGTCGCTAGAAGTGCCTGTCTTCACATAGACCGAACTGTTTTTTGTCGATTTACCTTCATATCT
>DASXTB010000195.1:0-4443 GCA_036505615.1 Acidobacteriota bacterium | reverse complement strand
AGCACGATCGTGAGCGCCACGATCGGCACAACCAGCCTTTGCCTCGGTCGAGTCCAGCCGTGGGGCGCTTATCGTCCTCTCTGGTGGGTCTGGTGGCTCGGTGACGCCATGAGCGCGCTGGTATTGACCCCGGTATTGCTGACCTGGGCGGCTCGACCGGCGATTCGTTGGCATCCACGCCGCCTTGGCGAGGCTGTGACCTTGTTGATGGCGGTAGTCGCGGTCAGCATAGTCGCCTTCACCACGCGGTCCGATATCCCTCAATACCCGCTGGTGTATCTTGTTTTCCCGTTCGTGATCTGGGCCGCGCTCCGCTTTGGTCAACGCGGAACAACGGCAGTGACCGTTGTGGTCTCGGGGATCGCGATCTGGGGCACAGTACACGGTTTCGGTTCTTTTGGCAGGAGCACGGCCAACGAAAGCCTGATCTTTTTGCAACTCTTCATGGCGGTGGTGGCGGTCAGCGCGTTGCTGTTAGGCGCAGCCATTACCGAGCGCAACATCGCCGAGCGCCACCGCGCCGCCGGCTACGCCGTGACCCAAACTTTGGCGGAGTCGGCCACATTGGATAAGGCAGCCCCCAAAATCCTGCAAGCGGTTTGCGAAAGTCTGCAATGGGATCTGGGAGCAATTTGGCGCATCGATCATAACGCGAACCTGCTGCGCCCTTTTGAAGTGTGGCATCACCCGTCACGGCAATTTCCAAAATTTGAGGCGGACTCCCGCCAGCGAACCTTTGCTTCGGGCATTGGCTTGCCCGGCCGAGTGTGGGCTAATCGTTCCGCCGTGTGGATCGCCGATGTTACTAGGGACGCCAATTTCCCGCGCGCTGCCGTGGCGGCCAAAGAGGCTCTGCACGCAGCCTTCGGTTTCCCGATCGTCAGGAGAGATGAAGTGCTGGGCATTATCGAGTTTTTCAGCCACGAGATTCAGCCGCCGGATACAGACCTTCTCAATATGATGACGGCCATCGGCAGCCAGATCGGCCAATTCATGGACCGCAAGCGCGCGGAAGAGGAATTGCAGAAAGCCCATAATGAATTGGAAAAGAGAATTGCCGAACGGACCGCGGAGCTTTCCCGGTCCAATGAGCTTCTAAAACAGCAGATCACCAAGACCAGGGAAACGGAAGAAACCGTCCGCTCTCTTTTGCGTATCAGCGAAAATCTGAACTCCACACTCGACGTTGATACACTGCTGGATGTGTTGGTCGAGGAAGCGATCAAGCTCACCGGTGCCGAAAGCGGCTGTTCGGGCCTGCGCACGCCGGAAGGGATGGCATGCTACAAGTATTTGCAAAAACTCAAGGTGGTGCCCTTTGAATACTGCTGGTCCCCAGGCCAGGGACTGCCTGGCTGGGTGATTGACCACAAGACTCCCTATGTAACCCGGGATGCCGCTCACGACAAACAGATGACTCCGGAAATGCGCAGTCAGTTTGGGATCCAGTCGGCGATTTGTACACCGATATTGGACAATCGGGGAGAAGCCATTGCCTTTTTTGAAATCCACAACAAGAAAGATGGCTCCTCCTTTACCGCTGCCGATCAAGAGAATCTGAGGTCTGTTTCGCAAACCGCTGCTCTGGCGATTCAAAATGCTCTGGCGTATCAGAAAGTGCAGCAGGCGGAGATGGCGCTGCGGCAGTTGTCCGGCCGTCTGCTGCAGTTGCAGGATGAGGAGCGGCGCAGGCTGGCGCGCGAGTTGCACGACACGACAGGCCAGACTTTGGCTGCGTTGGTCATCAATCTGAGCACGGTAAAGAGTAGATCGGGGAATTTGAAGGAAAAGGATCGGAGAATGCTCGCGGAGATTCTGGAGTTAGCCGAAGAGTGTTCGCGTGAAATACGGACGTTATCTTACTTGTTGCACCCACCCGCGCTGGATGAGCTAGGATTGACTTCGACTTTGCGCTGGTATGTAGAAGGGTTTGTCGAGCGGAGCGGAATTCAGGTTGACATGGTCATGCCCCCAAAACTTGAGGGGTTGCCTCAAGAAGCTGAAGTGGCTTTGTTTCGGATTGTGCAGGAAAGTCTCACCAACATCAACCGGCACTCCGGAAGTTCCACAGCCGGGATTCGCATCGCTATAAATAATGGTGAAGTGATGCTGGAAGTAAAAGATCAAGGGCGAGGAATGCCTCCCAGAACGTTGGAAGAGCCGGTGGGAGGAGTGTCCGGTTTGGGGGTGGGCATCGCGGGCATGCGCGAGCGCATCCGGCAATTGGGAGGACGATTGGAGATCGACTCGGGAGAAGGTGGGACAACAGTGAAAGCAATGCTGCCGGTTTTCAGAGTCAAGCCGTAGTCCCAAAGGACTTGCCATTAGCCCGTCACACTTGCTAATCTCAGGGGTCTTTTATAAAAGGGAATTAGCATTTCATCCCACGTGGTTTTCTCTAACCCTCAATACTTGCTGATACACGCTAACGTTAGGAGCAGACGCAGTGCTCCGTTAATCTCTCAGGGAGGACTCCTGAAATGAGCTTCAGAAAGGCTGGCGTTTTCTTAATGATTTTTGCGTTCATGAGCGCGATTGCGGTCGCCCAGGAAACCACCGGGACAATCGTGGGAACGATCAGCGATCACTCGGGAGCCGTGGTACCGGGCGTGACTGTAACCGTGACCAACGTGGACAAGAATGTCGTCGTCCGCTCGATAGTCTCCGACGACCAGGGGAATTACAGTGCCCCTCTTTTGCCGATCGGGCATTACACGATCACGGTGGAATTACAAGGCTTCAAGAAGGAATCGCGCACAAACATCGAACTGAACGTCAACGAGAAACTGACGGAAAATTTCACGCTGGAGCTAGGAGAGGTGTCCGAAGTGGTCACTGTGGACGCCGGCGCCCTTCAGGTCGAGCTTCAGACGCCCACTTCCGCGGGGCTGATCGACGGCACGCAAGTTCGCGAACTCTCGCTGAACAACCGCAACTATCTGCAGTTGGTGACGCTCATGCCTGGCGTGTCTTCCGGCGCCTCAGACCAGCTCTATATTGGAACTACCAATCCCTCGGGACAAACCAACGTGGTCAGCTTTTCCATCAATGGCAATCGCAATAGCGCCAACAACTGGACCGTGGACGGCGCCGACAATGTCGACCGTGGATCAAACCTCACGCTGCTGAATTATCCCAGTGTCGACGCCATCGCGGAATTCAAGGTTTTACGCGGGTTGTACAGCGCCGAGTTTGGGCGCAGCGCCAGCGGACAGGTTAACGTCATCACCAGGTCCGGGACGAAGGACTTTCACGGAAGCGCTTATGAATTCTTCCGGAACGATGTTCTGGCCGCGAATGCGTTCTTCAACAATGCCCGGGGGATCAAGCGGCCGCCGCTGCGTTACAACAATTTCGGTTATACGTTCGGCGGCCCCGTTTACATTCCCGGTCACTACAACACGGAAAAGAATAAAACCTTTTTCTTTTGGTCGCAGGAATTCCGCCGCGTTATCGCTCCGGCGACACTGCAGGCGACGGTGCCCCTGAGTGACGAGAAGAAGGGAATTTTCGCAAATCCGGTTTGCGTGGCAGCCAGCGGATCGACGTGTACGCAAACGGCGACGCAGATCACCAACATCAACCCTGTGGCGCAGGCCTACATCAACGATATCTGGTCGAAGATCCCGGGAGACAATCGGGTCTTGTTCAGCTCGGTCCGCAGCGTCTATAACCACCGGCAGGAGCTGATCAAGCTGGACCACGTTTTCGGCCCCAAGCTTTCGATTTCCGGCCGCTACCTGAACGACACGATCCCCACGGTTGAACCCGGCGGGCTCTTCACCGGAGCCGTTCTTCCGGAGGTCGCCACCACGTCTACGGATTCACCCGGGCACAGTTGGGTATTCCACGCCACTTCGGCTTTCTCACCCACCTGGTTGAACGAAGCGGGCTATGCTTTTTCCTACGGCGCGATCGTCAGTCGCGTCCAGGGCTTGATCAGCAGCAACCGGTCCCCGGACATTCGAGTCGGTTTACCTTATCCGTCCACACTAGGACGCGTTCCCGGGCTCTCGATAACGGGGTTGAGTTCGATCACGGGGTTCGGCCCTTATGACGACTTCAACCGCAACCACAGCATCCACGACAACATGACAAAGATCCTGGGCCGTCACAGCTTCAAATTTGGTTTCACCTGGAATCACTACCAGAAAACGGAGAACGCCGCCGGTAACAATACTGGGACCTTCAGCTTCGGTTCCACTTTTGGCAGCGCTCCGCGGCCCAGCGGGACCGCGACTTTCCAGCAAGCCTGGGCCAACTTCCTGATGGGAAACCTGGCGACCTTTACGCAGGCTTCTATCGATCTTACCCCCGACATCCGAACCAATCAGTTTGAGGGCTATGTTCAAGATGACTTCCGCGTGCAGCCCAACCTGACTGTGAACCTTGGGGTGCGGTATTCGGCCTTCCGCCAGCCGCACGACGTAAAGGGGATGCTGT
>DASXTB010000194.1:0-11526 GCA_036505615.1 Acidobacteriota bacterium | reverse complement strand
CTAAATTTGGCGTTCCGCGTCTCGACGGACACTGGACGCCATTTTAAGGGAGTCGTCGTTCTTATGACATCATGAGGGCCGTCTCCCGCACAATCTTTCATCGTGCAGGAGACGCCCCACGGGGCGTCTCTCCAATAGCGCCGCTTCGCGGCGCCGGCTGTCCCTTCGGGACAGCTGGCCCGCTCCGCGGGCTTCGCCCGCGAAGCGGGCGTCCAGCGTGTAGCCCCTGGCGCAGCAAAGTGGAGCCACGGGTTCTCTGATTTCTCAGTGCAACGCGAGCCTACAAGGCGGGCGACAGCGTCTAGCGCATCAGAATCCGTCGAGAAAATACTGGCGAGGAAATGGGCATCCAGGTATGCATTGCTGATCCTTCCCCGTCGTGGGCGGCTCGTATGGCGCAGTTCCGCTGCACTGAGCTGGATTTAGTTCTTCTTTTCCTGGGGAGCCGGATTGTTCCCGTTCTTTCCAGGTCCTTGTTTGGCGGCTTGCAGATCATTGCCGGAGAGAATGTTGTAGGTGGCCTTCTGCAGCGCGGTGATTGACTTCCGGTAGTCGATCAGTGCTCGCATTTCAAGCAGCTGCGCGTTGGCAAGATCGCGCTGGTAGGTGAGCACCACAAAATTAGTAGTGAGACCCGCCTGAAATCGTTTCGTTTCTCCTTCCAGCTGCTCTTGTGAAAGCTCACGAGCCACCCTGGCCGCTTCCACGCGCTTTCGGTTGGTCTCGATCGATTCGGCGGCGTTGCGTACGTCCACTACGATCTGCTGCTCAACATTCTTCATTTTTGACACATTTTGCTTCTGCTGCAGGTAGAGCTGAGCCAATTGCATGTCGTTTTGCCGGTTGCGCAGCGGTATCTCGACATGGACTCCTGCCGTGTAGCTGTGAAAATCGTTTCCGAAGAGCTGGCCATAAAGAGGTCCGAGCGATCCGAAGAAAGGAGATGTAGGATCGACAACCCGCACGACCTGAGGTATGCCCGTGGTCGGGTCTGTCACCGTTGTGTTCTTGAAGGCCTCGCCCGATAGACCCGTGGTGAAGTAACTACCAACAAGATTCACGGTCCACTTGCCCTCTTGGCGATAAAATCGCTGATCCACTTCGGTGCGTTCCATCTGGAGTTTCATCTGCTCAATTTCCGGGCGGTTCTTGATCGCCTCCTGTATGGCCTGAGCCAGGTCAACTTTAAAATCGATGAATTTCGGTTCATCGATCGGAATGAGCGTTATGTTCCAGACGTCTGACTTGGGATCGGGCGCGAGCAGGCGCTTCAAGTTATTTTCCGCGCTGTTGATTCCTTCCTCTGAAGCAATCATGTCCTGTTCTCGAGTGGCGACCTCGGCGCGGGCGATGGTAATCTCGATAGGCGCCAGGGTTCCGATTTCAACGCGCTTCCGGTTGTCGTTGTACTGCACCCCGGCCAGCACCACCGACTGCCGTTTGATGTCCTCGTTTCGCAGGGCGTAGACTAATTCCCAATACTGGTCGTGGACCTGGCGCACGATGTCCGCGACTTTCTGCTCGAACTGGCTTTCGCTGGTCTTTGAATCGAGGTTGGTCAGCTTCAGCATTCGCTTGGTTAGAGTTCGACCCTGGCCGCGCAGCAGTGGCTGCGTGAAATTCAGGGTGAAGTTAGAGCTGTACTGAGGATTGATAGTCGAAAAAAGGCTGTTGGTGAGCTGGCGAGACGAATTCCAGACTACGCTGTAAGAAGCTCCCCAGGGAAGATTCTGGCCAACCGAAGTGTTCCAATATGACCTCTTGCTCTGAAACGTAGTCTGCCCGGCGCCGGCAGTCAAAACAGATCCAGTGGGATTAGTGATGTGTTGGTAACCCCCTTCAAAGATCATCAGGGGATCGTAAAAACCTTTGATTCCAATGTAGCGCTTGTCGTTAATGTCTTCGTTGAAATCCTCGATGGCGATTTCCAAGTTGTTGGTCAGAGCCATCTTGATGGCGTCGTTCAACGTAAGGTCAAGCACGGGCCCTGCCCGTCGGGCTCGCTGGATGTAGGTTTCTGTAGGCGTTGTTGTTTGAAGCTTGGCCGGCGCCGTAGCGGTTTGACCGGTGGCGCCGGGCGGAGGGGTTGGAGGAGCCTGGACTTTCTCGTTTTGAGCCAGAACTCCGACAAAGAGGGATCCAACGATCAGGAGAAAAACAAGAATTCGATGTGTCATATACCTTTCCTTTGAATGCAATGGAGAGATGCCCAATCCGGGACCTCTGCGTTCAAGAATCATAAACTCTAAGCAATTTTGGCAACAATTTCATAGAAATACGGAATGACAATCTTAAATGTTTCAAAATTCGAGGATTAGGGATATTGCCAATTGCAGATTTCAAATTTCGGATTGCCGGTTAAGTTCCAAAACCGGACATTGGAATTCTCAAAAACGGACAGTGGGGTAAATTGCGAATTTGGATCGGATTGCGGACTTGTGTGAAAAAAAACTGAGCCGCGCGCGTAAGCCCGCATTATTCAAAACCGCTCACCACGGAGGCACAAAGGACACCGCGGCAAAGCCGCAAACCAACAAAAGCCGATCACTACCACGTTTACGTTCACGAGGACGTCCACGCCTACGCGGACGAAAAATACACAATCGCTCACGATTCGATTGGTCGCAGTCGTGGACGTTGACGTGATACCGGACCGTGAAATCGAGTTTTTTTCTTTTTACCGGGGATCACACACCCTCCGAAACCCGAAGGGTTTACAGAATATAGCCGGCGGCAAAGCCCGCGTCTTTGGCGGGCGACGCCGCCGGTTGGCTATCCCCCCCAAAACGATCTGCCCTGAAAGGGCCTCAGAATTTTTCGCAGATTTGAAACCAAGCCCGTTTAGTTCTTCGACTCGCGATATCTGTGGCGCTAAGGCTCTGCGACGCCTTCAGCGTCGGATGATCTTATGGGGGTGACAAACCGGCGGCGACGCCCGCCGCCGCAGGCGGGCGGGCTTTGCCGCCGGCTATACTCTGTAAACCCTTCGGGTTTTACCGACGGCCTCTTAAATCCTGGGCTGCGGGTTCACCGGTTCATGTAGCCGTGATCGGCTTTTGTTTTGGTTCTGGCCCTGGCCACTAGGCTGGTGAGCGTGAACGTGGTCTGCTGTTCGGCGCCAAAGTTTGTCGAAAGCTCAAGCTTTCAGCACAAAGCTCGAGTCCTCTTTGATTTGATCGATCGCGGGTCCGCGTCCCCGCTGGGCGGGGGCGCGGACCAGTATTTTTTCACAGCCGCTCAATTCAATGGCGGCGGAGGAGGCGCCGGGTCCGGGCTGTCCGGTGGGGTATCCTTCTTCAACGTGGGCTTTCGCTTCAGCGTCGGTTTTTCATCCGGATCCCCTGTCTGAGTCTTTCTCTTGAGCTGTGGCCGGCCTGTGCCCGATTTGCCGGTTGGGGAGCCCGGGACCAACTGCTTGTTGTCGATGGCAACCAGTCTAGATTTCACCCGGTCAAACTCTGACGTGGTCAGAACGTATTCGGACTTGCCGGGGAGCAGGCGCTCCTCTTCTTGAGACGCCGTAATACGGTCTTCCGGACTGGGATGGGTGCGAAAGAAACCGGCAAACGCGCCGGGCTTCTTCTTTTCCTTCGCCTTCAGCTTTTCAAAGAAGGTGATGAAAGCGGACGGATCGTAACCGGTGTTCCACAAGTATTGGATCCCGAGCTGGTCGGCCTCTGCCTCACTGCTGCGCGTAATGCCAAGCAGCGCCAGGTCTATGGAAAGACCAAGTCCGTTTTGAAGCGCAACCGACCCGAGCGTGCCATAAGCGGGCCCGGCGAAAATCATGGCGGGAATGGCGGCAAACTGCATGTACTGAGCTTTTGAAAGACGCTGGGTTGCATGACGGGCCGCGACATGGGAGATCTCATGTGCCATCACTCCGGCAAGCTCTGCTTCGTTTTCAGCCTCCAGGATAAGACCCTTGTTCACGTAAAAGTAACCGCCCGGAAGAGCGAAGGCATTCACTTCATCCGTGTCCACGACCTTGATATGGAAGGGGACCTTGGCATCAGATTTCTTCACAATCCCCTGGCCGACACGATCCACATACTCGGTCACCACAGGGTCCTCGACCAGCTTGGCAGTTTGTTCAAATTGCATCGCTACCTGCGAGCCAATCTGGACCTCCTTCTCAAACGAAATCATGTTGGGCAGGATTCCAAATACATGCCCGCTGACACTCCGATTTCCAATTTTATCCACGTCACCATGGCGTCGCCCCGCCTGCAGCGAGCTGCCGGCTAAAAGAAGGCACGCAAATAAAGTGAAGGTGCGGAAAAACGACTGGCGAGATTGCATATTAACTCCCAAGGTTGGCTCTGCTTGCCTTGCCTTTGAGCATTTGTTAGATTGAACCACTTTTTTGGCCTTAGCTCTTAGACGTGACAAAGGATAACTTCAGTTCAAGTTAATTGTAGTCCCGATGTTTCCAAGACGTCAAAGAAAAGATTGAACGCGCTTGCCAACTCGGAGAAAACTCGGAAATGCTTCTATTCTGAATTTTATTCCCGGGGTTTTAAGCTATGGATTTTATCATTTATCTTAGGACTTTAGGACGAGATAGCTCAATCAATTCTTCAACTCTGGCATGATCGACTGTGCACGCTCACCAACCGCTAAAATTACTGTACGGTCCTCTACCAGCTCACCGCAGGCTTCGTCGGCGAACCGCGCTGAGAGAGAATTGATCGCATGATGGCGGAGTTGCGATGAGAATCCTAAGCGCTGCTCAGATGAGGGAGGTAGATCGGCTAACGACGGAGCGTTTTGGGATCTCCCAGGAGCAATTGATGGAGAACGCCGCTCGGGGCGTACTGGAAGCGCTGGCTCAACGCTTCGGGACGCTAAAGGACCGCTCGATATCCCTTGTTTGTGGCAAGGGAAACAACGGGGGAGACGGGCTCGCGTTGGCCCGGATGCTGGGTGAGGTTGCCGCCAGGCCGCGAGTTTTCTTGTTTGCCTCGGCGGCAGATCTGAAGGAATTGGCGCAAATCCAGTACCAGCGCCTCCAAAATCTGGGTAACTCGGCAGTTCAGGAAATACACTCTCAGGCGGATTGGGACAGGGTCCTTCCCGAAATAAAGGGTTCGGCTTGCCTGGTCGATGCGCTTTTGGGAACCGGGATTTCGAAACCGCTCCAGGGCCTGCTTTTGTATGCAGTGGAGTCGATGAACCTGGCCAGTGTGCCCAAGGTTGCTGTAGACATCCCTTCAGGCCTTTTTTCCGATGATGTTGCAACGCGCGGCCCCTGTTTTCGAGCGGATGTGACGATCACGTTCACCGCGCCCAAAATCGGCATGGTGCTGGGACCGAACGCCGGCGCTGTGGGAGAAATGATTGTGGTGCCCATCGGGACGCCGGCCGAGCTTGTGGAGGAATGCGGATCGCAGCTTTCACTGAGCACAGCAGAGTTATTGAAGCCTTTTCAACAACCGCGTCCCCTTTTTTCCCATAAAGGTGATTTCGGCAAGATTCTGGTTGTGGCGGGATCTCGCGGAAAGTCCGGAGCCGCTATGTTGGCCGGGCTCGGAGCCCTCCGCGCCGGGGCGGGCCTGGTGACGCTCGGGGTGCCGGCGCAGATTCAGGACGCTGTCATGGCGGCAGCTCCTGTTGAGCTGATGACCGAGGGCCTTCCGGGCACAAGGCGGGGAGTTTTGAGCGCCGGAGCTGGAAAAGAAATCCTTAGGCTGCTGAAGAATTTTGACGTTATTGCCATTGGCCCGGGACTGGGTACGGCACCGGGGACGGTGTCGGCGATTTTCGAAGTAGTCGAGCAGTCTCCAGTACCGATAATTGCCGATGCCGACGCCATCAACGCTCTGGCCGCGAAAAGGAGCCGGTGGAAATCCAAATCCACTCTGGTCCTGACGCCTCATTTGGGTGAGATGGGACGCCTGGCGGGAAAATCCATAGATCAGGTTTTCGCCGATCGAATTAATTTGTGCTCGTCGCTTGCGAAAAGGAAAGTATGTTACCTCGTTCTGAAAGGGTACCGCACACTGGTAAGTGATCCGCGCGGTGAAATCTGGGTCAACACCTCGGGGAATCCCGGGATGGCTACGGCGGGAAGCGGAGATGTACTTACCGGGATCATCGCGGCGTTTGTGGCGCGCAACAACCGCCGGCAGCTCACTTCCGCCCACAATGCGATAGCCGCCGCGGTCTACGCTCATGGCGCCGCAGGTGACGTGGCAAAACGCGATGTGGGTGAAGCTTCGTTGATTGCGGGGGACATTATCCGATCTCTCCCGGAAGTCTTGAGGTGAAATGCAGGACGTCTGGGACCAAAGAAGCTGCGTCACTTCCTCGGCGGAAGAAACAGTTCGGCTGGGACGGGCGTTCGCGGAAACTCTTCGCAGTCCCTCGGTGGTGTTACTGCATGGCGAACTGGGGGCGGGGAAGACAACATTCACCCGAGGGTTGGTGAACGGACTGGGCGCGCAAGATGATCCGGTTCGCAGCCCTACGTTTACATTGGTGAATCCTTACTCAGGAAACGTGCCGATTTATCACGTGGATCTTTACCGCGTCGATACTTTGCGCGATCTGGAAACAATCGGCATGGATGAGATTTCAAACCAGGATGCGATTGTCATTGTGGAGTGGGGAGAGAAACTTCGCCCCCAGCCGGAATCGGGATGGAAGGTCATTATTTCGGACTTGGGCGGCGAAAGACGGAAAGTTGAATTCTCGAAACTCTAAGCGTCCGTCCGCTGGGGAGGCGACCCAAACAACCTCATGGCAGCGCCAAAAAGATTTGACTGTTGCCTCCTGTCTCGTCTTCCCAGAGCACGGTCAGGAGGCCCGCTTCGTTAACGACCGGCAGTGGATTTGTACGTTCCAGGCCCAGATTGCCGGAAAGATTGATGATCGGTGAAAATGTCATGCCACCATCAATGGATTTACAGAACAACACGTCCCGGCCGCCAGGAAAAAGCGGGCCCGACACCAGCGCCGGGAACGCGATTCCCAGCGTACCGGAATTATCAACGCCCAAAAGAGGCGGAGCCGACATCAATCCTAGTTCAGAAGACAACTGCACCGCCAGAAAAGGCTCGCTGAAGTTTGCCCCGCCGTCAGTAGAGCGAGACAGATAAATATCTGGGTTGTCTTGAAAGAAGTCAAACTGGATAAACGCGACATTTATGTTACCGGCCGGATCGATCGCTGCCGAGGGAGCCTCGATGAACAGATCCGAACCCGTCTTGGAAATCTTCGTTGGGGTCGAGAATTTTGCTCCGTCACCAGACCGCGAGAAGTAAACATCGCCGAACGTATCAAAAGTAGAGTAGATGTAGAAAACATTCACACTCTCCGCTGCGTCAAGCACTAAAGATGGAAATTCGCCGTAAAAATCCGGATATTTTCCACCGCTGTTCGAGACGTTGACTTTGGGAGTGAGGGTGGCGCCTCCATCCGAGGTCGCCATATAGTAGACGTCTCTGAAACCGCTGTTGCGGTCGTGCTGTACAAAGGCCAGATGAATTGTTCCCGACTTTGCGACGGCCATGGACGGCCTTAGGACGCTCACTCGCTCCGTGGTATTGTGCGTCAAGTTAACCGGAGCGGAAAACGTTGCGCCATTGTCAGTGGAGCGACTTAGAAAGAGATCGGTGATTCTGGAGACGCGGTTCAACATCTGCCAAACTACGGTGATTTTTCCCGCAGTGTCCACACCGACTGCGTGATTGGATACCTGGCTGGAGCCGTCGATGTCGAAAACTGTCGAGGAAGCGATTTGAGAGCCGTCGCGATGCTGAGTATAAAGCAGCCGGCTGGAATTGCTGCCGGCAAAACTGACGATGTGTAGAGTGCCGGCAGCATCGAATACCGCCTTTGGCTGAAACAAGGGAGTTCGGATGTCGCTAATCGCCCGAGGCGCCTCGCGCGTTTCTCCGGCATTATGGACAGTGAGGCGGAGTCCCGCGGTTCTTGTGAGCCCTGCGCCTTTCCCCACAACCTTCAGCGGATAAGTTCCTGCCGGGGCGCTCGGCGGCACATCGACGGTTAGGGTGAATTCAGTTTCCGATTTCAACTCGTCGGAGGAAAACTTGAACTTGAAATCGGGATATGTGGAATTTCCTTCCAGCGTAATGGCGCCATCAAAACCATTCAGCCGGGAACTGGAAAGCTTAAACGTGGTGCTTGAACCGGCGAGCACATCGGCGGCGATTATCTTGCCGGAAAAAGCAAAATCTGGCGGCGCAACAGCAGCGTCCGACGGCGGGAGGACGGCGACCGAGATGTCTGAACCTATCCCTGATTCATCGTCAGACCAATTGAAGACAAGGCCTAGGGAGCCAGCGGAAATCTGATTGTAGTCGCCGTGGTAGTTCGTCCTAAAGTCTAGCGGTGTCGGCAGCAGAATCCAACTGCCCGGGGTAATTCGGCGATTTTTCAGAAAGTTGTTGCCACCGTCCTTAGAAACAGCCGCGTACACATCCAGCAGCACGTTGTTCGTGGGGTCGTTGCGCCGATCATACCACATCACGCCCACCGCCCCGTCTCTAGCTACCGCCACGGACGGCTGAAATTGGTCGGTGCCGGTTTCATCATCGTTGACCCTGAGTGGCTTGCTCCACGTAATTCCGCCATCGGCTGACTTCACCAGGACGACGTCGCTTTCATCGTTCTGTCGGGCCGGCGTTACGTTTACTGTTACGTAGACCGCTCCACGATTCGGGCCATCGGTGTTGTCGACTGCGATGCTGGGAAATGGTTGAGTTGCAAATCCGCCGCTCAGAATCTTTGAGGTCCTCAAGGAAGCATCCTGAATCACAACGGCCGGCTCGCTAAAGTTGTCACCGCCGTCGGTTGACTTTACCAGGGCAATCCCGGGAATGCGGCTGTCGAAATAGGCGACGTAGACCTCTCCCGCGGGTCCGGTGGCCACCATCGGTCCCTGGACGAAGCCGGCGTCATTATTCGGCTTGCCGATAATCTTAAAGAGAGACCAGGTTTTACCTCCGTCTGAGGAACGCACCAGGCCGATGCCGCTCTTCTGCAGACGCTCGATCGTAAAGCGTACCCACGTGACGTAAATATAGCCGCGAAACTGGCTGCTGCTGTTATCCACAGTCATCCAATCCTTGTCGTGGAAGGCGGCACCAGACGTTATTTGGGCAGAAGCATTGACCGGTCGGGTCCACGAGGCTCCGCCGTCAACGGATCTTGTCACGGCTACCGCAGAGTTACCGGAGCCGGTGGCTGCCAAATACGAGTGATAAAAGATGCCGTCGGGCCCAACGGCGATCACCGGATCGCCAAAACCCTGGCCGAAGGGAAACAGAGGAGAAGATGTCTGCTTCCAGGTACGGCCGCTATCCTTTGAATAACTGATGCTGGAGCCGTAGACAGAAAGGCTGGCATCGTTGTAGCCGACGACAATGTTCGAACCAGAGGTGGCGCTACTGGTCTCACTCTGGGTCCCGGAAAGCAAGTCCAAGGCAGGATCGTTGATTTTGTCATGCTCGCGCCCCATCGCGGCAAATTCGAGAATGCCATATTTGCGCAACAAGTAAGACTGCGCCGCGCCGGACAGGCGGTCGAAGTCTTCTGAATAGAGGAGCCACACGTCACCCGGATTCTTGAAGCCTTCCTGCAGAGCCGGTTTTTTCACGGCAAACTGTTGGCTGAGGGAATTGTACGCCGTCGAGAGCGGCGGATTTCCGTCCCCCGGAAGCGCCTGTTGGGCACAGAGAACACTACAACCTAAAACACAGACCAACAGGGTCTGAATCGGCAGCCAAAATGGGTAGATCTGCTTGCCTTGCATGGATACACCTCAATCGTATGGCGGAGAATTTGAAGATCGAACTGCGGTTCCAGCCCGTAACTGCCACAACTCACCGAAAAATGATCGATCTGGCCTAAAGGGAAACAGAAACATTATGACATGAGTTGTTTTTGTGACGTTTAACAAAGAGTAAGCGGGAGATTTAGAGAGGATTGCGTCCCCATGTCTTGCCGTGTGGCATCGTTCTTCCGGGGATGAATGAGCGAATCAGGATGAAGTATTTGAGATGATCGCGGCGCATTCGGATTGATTGGAGGTTTCTTCGGCTCTAACAATGATGACTTGCATACACAAAGACGCGGGGGGTGATCATAGAGAAATCGAGAATCGGAGGGCGTGAGAAAAATATACAACAGGCACCGAATTCTACTTTATTTAGGGCGGCCCTGAATAAACGAGTTCGCTGTTAAAGATTCTCACTTCTCGGACGTGCACCCGCGGGCGACGCACGAAGAAGACCTTTTGCCCGTTGAAGCTTGGATTCCCCGTAAAACCACCGGCCACAGCTTCAAGACTAGGGAATTGATACTCGCGTTCTCTCGCCGCTTCTTTGAAATTCTCATAGATGTTAATCGTCAAGCCACATGGTGACGGGCTCGCTCGTAGAGTGCGTTGCTATCTTGATCATTTTTGCACTACAGGTGTTTTTGTAGAGGCTTTTCCCGGCATATCTTCACGGAAGACGAGTTTTCCATCCTGATACACATTCGTGATGCGGTTGAGGTTGGGTAGCCGCAAGTAATTCACGCTCACTGCGGGGCCGGATCGGGTGCTTTGAGCGATGCCGTTGAGCAGCACTGGTAGCCTGAGTTCAGTTGCCAAACTAGCAGGCGCAAAGCTGTCAAAAAACCAGATGAGAAGTTGCTTCGGACTCTTTAGCAGCGAGTCGTAATATTTCAAGATTTCGCGGATCTGCGGAATCTCTAGCTCGCGCAGGTTTGGAATGACAAAAACAACTTTTCTTGCAGCATGACTGCAGGGTTCATTTGGCCGGGCGAAAGCTTGACCGGCATACAAAACAGGAACTCCTGCTACAGATCGGTCAAAAACGTTTTCTCCCTTCACTAGTACCCACTGGACATGACCTTCTGCGTTCCGGTATTGAAAAAACTCGTTCTTTCCAACCTTGAATAGGTAGGCGAGAGGAGCCGATGTGGTAAGAGCATTCGAGGACAACGAGTGCACCGTACCTATTTCAGCTGCGCTCAATTTCTCGAGGAATTTTCGGTCCGCGCTGATCGTTCCATAAAACTCTCCCGAATCCGAAACCGTTACTAGTCTTCTGAGCTCTCCCCGTAATCTACTCGCAGAAAACTTCTTGGCCTCAACAAAAGCGGAATCTGCCTGGATCTCGAACTGACCATCGTGACAGATTACACCTGAGAGCCCCTGCGCGCTGAAGGAGATCACAGGGATCAACAGAATCGCGATAAATCTGAGTTTGCGCATACTACTTTTTATTCTTACAACCACTTTCGAAAAAACAATTAGTCATTGCCTGTCACGTTATTATCCTGCAAATAGCGGCTGACAAAGATTTCTTTTCTCAGTCTGGATGTTTTTCCTCCCAATCGATCAGTATTTTGTCGCAAATTTCGACATTGGCCAGTTATGTCTTCTGACGGGCCGATACAAGTTCTTAACGGTCACCTGTCAGGATGGCATGGAAATGTCTCAGTGCGATGAAAAGATGCCGGATCCAATCTGCCAGTCTGATTCCGGGCTAT
>DASXTB010000193.1:0-7513 GCA_036505615.1 Acidobacteriota bacterium | reverse complement strand
CTCGGCAAGGGCGGCATGGGCGCCGTCTACAAAGCTCAAGACACGCAATTGGAACGCTTTGTGGCGTTGAAGTTTTTAGCTGAGCGGTTCATGCAAGATCCGGCCGCAGTGGAACGTTTCATTCGGGAGGCGAAGACGGCTTCGGCCCTCAATCACCCCAACATCGTGACCATTCATGAAATCGGCGAGGCACCGCAGGGCCGTTTTATCGTCATGGAGCTGGTTACAGGGCGCAGTCTACGCGCTCTGGCAGGCCAGGGCCCTAGCCTGGAGCCACTGATCAGTGCAGGCAGGCAAGTGAGCAAGGCGCTCGCTGTGGCGCATGCAGCGGGGATCGTCCACCGCGACATTAAGCCTGAAAACATCATGCTGCGCGATGACGGCTATGCAAAGGTAGTCGATTTCGGTCTTGCCTGCCTCACTGTAAACAACCCCCAGGTTTATTCGGCAGAAACCGTGATTGAAACGGTGCCGGGCATCCTCAGCGGCACGGCTCCCTATATGTCTCCGGAACAGGCCCGCGGCGGGACGCTGCTCAGCAGCGCCACTGACATCTTTTCTCTTGGTGTCGTCCTGTACGAACTGGCGACGGGCAGGGGCCCTTTCGCTGCCGAGTCGGTCCTGGCAACCCTTCACGCCATTATTTCTCAGGCGCCGCCGACACCGTCCCGTCTCAACTGTGAAATACCCTCGTCATTGGAGGCTCTAATCTTGCAAATGCTGGAAAAGGAGCCGAGCCGGCGTCCGACAGCAGAGGAAGTAGAGGCGTCTCTTGCCGACATTGGCCGAAAGCGCGGGGGCGAAGTGAAGCGGCGAATCGCCCGGAGCCATACGGTGGGACGCGACAGGGAGCGCGCCGAACTTTCCGCGGGCTTCGAATCAGCGACAGCGGGGCACGGCCTGCTGCTGTGTGTGAGCGGAGAGCCGGGTATTGGCAAAACCACTCTTGTCGAGGAGTTCATCGCGGAAATTCGAGCCGGCCTTCAGCCTTGTAATGTTGCGCGCGGACGTTGCTCGGAACGGCTGGCCGGCGCGGAGGCCTATTTGCCGTTTCTGGAGGCGCTGGAAAGTTTAATCCGGGTTGAATCGAGCCAGACAGTCGCTCATCTGATGAAGACCGCGGCGCCTAATTGGTATGCTCAAATTAAGCCCGCGGCTGAAGGCGACGATTCGGCGCAATCCGCTCCGGAAGTAAAAGCCGCGTCGCAGGAGCGGATGAAACGGGAACTGGCAGCGTTCTTCGCAGAGGTCTCTCGCACACAGCCCTTGATTCTCTTCTTTGATGACCTGCACTGGGCGGACGTATCGACCATCGATATGCTGGCTTACCTTTCCGTCAGGATGGCGTCGGCGAGAATGTTGATCGTGGTCAGTTTCCGGCCTTCGGAAATACTATTGTCGAATCATCCTTTTCTCTCGATCAAACTCGATCTCGAAGGTCGCGGGCTCTGCCGGGAGATAGCGCTCGGGTTTTTGGGTACAGACGACATTGAACGCTACCTTGAGCTCGAATTTCCCGGACAGGACTTCTCGCGGGAATTCTCCACACTTATTCATGAAAAGACCGAGGGCAATCCTCTCTTCGTGGTGGATTTATTGCGCTACCTCCGCGAAAGGCGCGTGATTGACCAGGTTCAAGGGCGCTGGGTATTGGCTCAGTCCCTGCCCGATCTTGAGCGGGAGCTGCCCCAATCGGTCCGAAGCATGATCCAGAGAAAAATCGATCAGCTTGGAGAAGGAGATCGGCGCTTGTTGCTGACTGCCAGCGTGCAGGGTCACGAGTTCGACTCGGCCGTTGTGTCCAGAGTACTGGCGCTGGATCCGGCTGATGTAGAGGAACGGTTGGAGTTTTTAGAGCGCGTGCTCGCCTTTGTCCACAAAGTGGGCGAATGGGAATTCCCTGATCGTACGCTCACGGTTCGGTATGGCTTTGTCCATGTGCTTTACCAAAACGCGCTTTACGGCTCGCTCGCGCCGACGCGAAAAGCTTCGCTGAGCGCGGCAGTGGCGCAGGCGCTGTTGGATCATTACGGGGAGCAAAATGGGACTATTGCTGCGGAGTTGGCCTTTCTGCTGGAGACGGCGCGGGACTTTTCGCGAGCTTCGCAATATTTCCAGCTGGCGGCCCAGAACGCTGCTCGCGTGTCCGCCTGTCAAGAAGCGATAGTGCTGGCGCGCCGCGGACTGGAATTACTTAGGTCAGTCTCTCCCTCCCCGGAGCGAGACAGTCAGGAACTGATGTTGCTCATGACGCTGAGCGGGCCGCTGATGACTACCAAGGGCTACGGTTCGACCGAGGTAGAGGAGATCTACAGACGAGCGCAGGATTTGTGCCAGCAGATGGCCGACAAGCGTCAGGTGTTCTTCGTGCTGGTAGGATTGATTGCGTTCTACGGAATACGGGGAAACTACGCGATGGCCCGAAAACTGGGCGAGCAGCTGGTACGCTTGGCGGAAGGAGAGAAGGACCAGGTTTTTCGGCTTCATGCCGTTCATGGGTTGGGATTCGCTCTCGGTTATGTGGGCGAACTGAAACGCTCCCGCGAGCTTATGGAGCAGGCAAATGACATCTACGATTACCGGCAGCATAGCCGATATGCGGCCATCTATGCCATCGACCTCGGTGTGAACACGAAGTCTCAGAACGCGCGCACTCTGTGGCTGCTCGGGTATCCGGACCAGGCGGTCGTTAGCACGGCCGAGGCGATCGCTTTGGCTGAGAAGATATCTCACCCCTTTAGTCTTGCTTTTGCTCTGATGTTTGACGGCAAGGCTCATCAGCTTCGGCGCGAAGTGCAAAGGACTTTAGAGCAGACTGAAAAAGCGCTCCAACTTGCCAACGAACATGGAATGCCGCAAATTGCCGCCTGGGCCGGTGTCTGGCATGGCTGGGCGCTGGCCGAGCTCGGTCGAACCGGAGAGGGCATTGAGCAAATGCGGGAGAGCCTCGCCGCGCAGCGAGCTATGGGCTCTGAGATTGTGCGCCCGCATTTCCTTGGGCTGCTGGCCGAATCGTTGAGCAAAGCCGGAGAGACGACGGCAGCGCTGGCTGCTTTGGCCGAGGCTTTTGACGCGGCCAGAGCCACCGGTGAGTGTTATTACGAAGCCGAGTTGTACCGCCTTCGGGGAGAAATACTCTTGAATCAAACCGTTGGACAGCCGGCCGGTACAACGTACGTTTCATCCGTGGCAGGGCAACGGGCGGATTTCTCCCAGTCGCAATCGGTCGCTGTAGGTTCGGAATCCTGCTTGGAATCAGAAAACTGTTTTCGCCGGGCATTGGACATTGCCCGTCGACAGCGTGCCCGATCCCTGGAACTAAGGGCAGCTGTGAGCTTGATTCGTTCCCTGGGTTCCCGGGCCGGCCCCCAGGATCGGAGCATGCTGGAAGAAATCTATAACTGGTTTACGGAAGGTTTTGACACCAAGGACTTGCAGGACGGAAAAGAACTGCTGGAAGTGAAGTTTTGAACGTCTCCGCGTGTTTGGTTGCGCCTTGCTGCTCGCCGGGAGCCGCATGAATGGCGTCGCAGTCGTCAGTCCGTTGCCACCGGATCCTGATTCAAGGTGGAACTTTTCGCGCCGCCGTTGACCTCAGAGAGGCTCGCAAATGGCCGATAAGCATCTCCGTAGAGGGCGGTGATTTTTTCCACATAATGCATCGTCTCTCTATAGTTAGGAATTCCGCCTGCTCGCTTGACTGCATTTTCTCCCGCGTTGTAAGCAGCTAATGTCAACCTCAGGTCATTATCAAAAGTTTTCAAAAGAAATCTCAAGTACTTGACGCCGCCTTCGATATTTTGATCGGGATCGGAGATATCCTTAACTCCAAATCTTTTGGCCGTAGCCGGAGTTAATTGCATCAATCCGCGCGCGCCTTTTCTCGACAGCGCTTCCGGATTGCAAGACGACTCTGTGGCCATCACGGCGCGGACCAGGTTTGGATCGACACCATAGGCCAATGCATGTTTGTAAATGGAGGGATCGTAGGGCGTTAAGGGAAATGGAATAAGCGGAACCGCCGCCAACTGGGCAATTTCTACGCGACCGACAGGGGCCGCTGGGTCCTGATTAAATGAAAAAAGTAATATCAGTGGTATCCAGAATGTCACGCAACGAAGCCACCTTTTTTAGAATTTTTTTAGCTTCTTGATTTTTTGGCGCTGGAAGGCCATTCCGGCCCGGAGAACCAAATCAACAAAAGCTGGCTGCCTAATGAGTCCGCAGGAAGCTGGACTGCAGAAGAACGGGCAGCGGGTTCAATAAGGATACAGAATCCGTAGTAGCTGGTAGTACGGAATTAACTGTACTAAAGGGGAAGATGCAGGCTAGGAGGAAAAGTTCGAGAATTTCTTGGTCTTTTTATTCGACCCGCTGTAAGTGTTTGTGACTATGACGGTTAACCATCGCTGTTTCCACCCCAGCTGCTCAAAGCTTCAGGCGTCTCAGATCGAATTCGAAGGGCTTGGGAGAATCAATGGTGATCTTGGCGCAGTCAGGGTGCAGGGGATTAATCAGGTAGTTACTCTCCGTCTTGGTTATTGAACTGGGGACTTTTAGAACGAGCGAGGATCCGCTTCGGGCCCAGTCATCGCCAATTTTCTGCAGTTCAGGCGGCGGAGGATATCTGGGCCAGTCTTTCGGCAGTTTTGAGTGGTCAAGCGTTTTTACAAACGAATCTTTGAAGTGCACAGCGCATAAAACATAAGATGTGAGCAGGCTGCCCTTCTGAAGATGAACCAGCACCTCTAGTAGCGCCAGGGAAGCATTCTCGGCCGTATATACCATTGGGGTGCCAGGGGTATTCCATCGGCCGCCGTTGACGCGTGCACCCTCGCCATCAAATGCCTGGCTGGCATACTTGGCTTTGACAATTCGCCAACCGTCCGGCATCAGGAAAAGACACCATGCTCGAGTCGCCCGATCAGTTTTTCGACTTCGCGTGCTCCCAGCTCGCTTTTGGCGATATTGAGTGGGATGGCCCCGCCCAAGGCGGTTTGCGAAGCGGATAGCCACGATCTGGCAGCTTCCGGATCTCCCTCGAACAACTCCAGCGCCTTTCCGAAAATCCGTGAAGCCCGCACCAGCCGATCTGACTCATCAGGCTGGAGACGACCTTGCTCTTTTCTTCTCGTCAGAGTCCGGAGTGGAATCTGTACAAGCGCGGTGAGAACGGCGACGGGGAGTTCAATATTTCGCTGGAACCGCTCAAAGGCACTGTACGAGAGCCCTTCTTCAACACTCTTCAGCAGCTTCCCCGTGTCAAAGGTTCTGAGCCCGAGGAGGACCACGTAGGAGTGAGGTCCCGGCTTGCCACGGTGCAGGTACTTACGAAATTCCAGGAGATCTTTTGTTGCCTTCTCGTCTTCCTGAACTGTTGCCTTTTCAGATTCCTGGAAATTCCGCGCTCGCATGGGGGTTATGCTCCATTTGGCCGTATTCTATACGCCATTTGGCCTAAAATCAAGCGCGAAACTTCGCCGCTCCGTCTGTCTAGCCTGGATTAGTTCACAAACATTCACCGCCGAGACACAAAAACCGCAGAGGCAACGCAGAGAACAGGGCTGAAGCTTGAAGTCTCGTCGGTGAGTGTTTGTGAATAATTGGGGCTACGCGGCTCTTCGACGCCGTGAAGCGCGGCGGGCTTGGCGGGAAAGCGCCCTTCTTGATGCAGCCTTGCGCCCCTCACGCCTGAGCGCCTTGGAGATGGCACGCGAGCGCTTTGCCGAGGGCTTTCGTTTTCGGCCGCTCTGCCCCATGCGATAAGCGCGCGCGGCGCTTTTTCGCGTCTTTGCCGAGACGGTACCCTTTTTCGGCGGCTTCAGTTTGACCCCTGCCCGCCGGGCTTTCGACAAGCCGATGGCAATCGCTTGTTTTGTGGAACGAGCCCCATGCTTGCCCGAGCGTATGTGTTCGATCTCTTCTCGAACAAACTCGCCCGCTTGCGTGGTAGGGGCCTTTCCTTCCTTCTTAGCTTCTCGGGCTCGCTTTATCGTTTTCTTCTCAGGCATTCCCCCTCCTGCAAAATCGTGAGCATGCAATCCTTCAATGGTCTGGCGATCGCGAGTATTTATCCTCTGCCATTGGTCAATCCGCTCGCCAGCATGCCGACTCCAAGCGCACCGGCGGCCGTGCCCATCACTCCACGGCGTTTCGCGCCATACAATGCAAGCACGCTTCCTGTTGCGCCTACCAGGAATCGTGTTGCCGGCGACCAACGGTTTTGAAGCAAATCGAAATGCGGTCCCTGCCGAGAGGATCCACCCTGCAAGGCAGAAATATCCGCCTCTTCATGCGCTTCCAGGAGGTTATCTACTTTGGTCACGCCCCACAGGGAGGACACGCACGAGATCAAGGATTCCACCTCGCTGGCCAAGATCGGGCCGCGCAGTTGCACGCGGCCACTCTTAGCTGTCACCTCGACAGCACCGGGATGGGAAACCACACGTCCCATACTCGACCGAACGCGTTCTTCCAGCACCTCGTCCGGAATTCGGTCACCCTTGGGAAGGGAGACGATCTCCGACACAAGGCCTCTGGTTCGATTCCTGAGGTCTCGCCAAGTCACACCAATCGCGTCGCCGGTCTGGTTGAACGTATGCGCTACCTTGTCTCGAATCATTGCGCGGCGGCGTTTTCCGCGATCGGGATCGAACATGTACATCAAACCGGCCCCCAGGCCAGTGGCGGTAATCAGGGTCATTCCTTTATTCATAGCGAACTCCGTTCCAATTCCTAGTACGATTTAATACTGGTTTTTTTTCGCCTGCAATATGGTTTTTCCACTGCTTGGCGATCCGAAGCCCCAGCCCTGCGGTTGCGCCAACCGGATGAAGAATCGAAGCTTTGGCGTTGATCACCCGCGGGCTAATGAGGGCGTTAATGCTCTCAGACTGTGCCAGGCAAAAAATTTTTCGCAAAAACGAACTGGCCCCAGTTGTGTATATCGAAGGAGGTCGAAATGGAAACGACAGAACGAAAAATCTATGACTGTCTCGCAAAAATTGCAAAGATGGATGGAATTATGCTTCTGCTCAGCACTCCGGTGCCAACGCCGGATCTGCTGCTTGAGTTTTTCGAATCGGTGGTGGCAGCCGAGCAGAAGACAAGGCGCATTCCGCGAGCTGATCGGGAAGAACCAGATGTGAGGCTGCACGTTCTCAAGGCGGCGGATTCGTTGACGTCGGTACAGTAGGCGCGAAGGGCGCTCAGGCGCCAGCACATGGCCCCGGGTGGAGCGAAGCGGAACCCGGGGAGTTTGCAGTATTTGATGGATTTGAGCCCGCATCGCGGGCGACAGAAAGGAAAAAATGGGACCGCTTGCGCGGTCCGATTCCGTGCGGGGAATCGCTGACCGGGGGTGCCTGGCGCTCCGCGCCTGGGCACCCCCGGCTACTGTTATTGGTCCGCTTCGCGGCCTTAGCGCGCCTCCGGCGCGCCCTGGAGTTTGGACATTTTGGAGAGACGGCCGGTGGGCCGTCTCCCGCACAATCTTTCATCGTGCAGGAGACGC
>DASXTB010000192.1:0-23422 GCA_036505615.1 Acidobacteriota bacterium | reverse complement strand
GAGCGAGCTCATACCGCGGTATGGACTGGGGCAATTCAGATTTGGGAAATGGACCGCCAGTCGATGGCACGACATTGTGTGCAGCCACAGAGCCGCGGCCGGAAGGGCGCGGCGCGCCAGAATAGGCTTCGGCAATCCCGTTGTGCTCAAGCGGGCCAGCTATTCACGGTTATGGGTTGTTCGGATAACCTAGATTGCCGCGCCGCGCCCTTCCGGTCGCGGCTCTGTGGGTGCATGCAGCGGCAAGTGGCCAGTCGGGATTCATCGGGATGATCAAAAGTTGACCAATTTGTGAACTTCGTGTGCACCAAGGGAACCTAGCTGAGAGCTGACGGCGCTAAGAGCTGAGGCCTGAGACCTGAGAGCTGGAAGCTGAGACCTGAGAGCTGAAAGCTGAGACCTGAGAGCTGTTGGCTGAAAGCTGATGGCTGAGAGCTGAGACCTGAGACCTGCGACCGCTCACGTCCGGTCATCGACTTCTCGATAATAATCCTGTTCTTTCAAAACATCCCGCGGCTTGCTGCCGTCAGCAGGACCAACGATGCCGTCGCGCTCCATCATGTCAATCAGGCGCGCCGCGCGGCCATAACCGATGCGAAAACGCCGCTGCAGCGCCGACGTCGAAGCCTTGCCGATTTCCACTACGAAACGGGCTGCTTCTCCGTAGAGATCGTCATTCCAGTCTTCGACAGCTTCCGCGTCCGTTTCAGAGACGGCGGGGTCCTCAAGAATTTCCTCGCGGTAAAGAGGATCTGCCTGCTTTTTCAGGAAGGACACGATGGTGTGGATTTCCTTTTCATTCACATAGGCTCCATGAATTCGGATCAGGCGAGAAGTGCCTGGAGGGAGAAAGAGCATGTCTCCCAGGCCGAGCAGTTGCTCGGCTCCATTGCCATCCAGAATCGTGCGACTGTCGATTTTTGAAGAGACTCGGAAGGAAATGCGGCTCGGGAAGTTTGCTTTGATTAGCCCCGTGATTACATCCACGCTGGGACGCTGGGTTGCCAGGATGAGGTGAATCCCCACAGCACGGGCCATCTGCGCCAGCCGTGTGATGGATTCCTCCACCTCTTTGGCGGCAACCATCATCAGATCGGCCAGCTCGTCGATGATAACTACGATGTAAGGCATCCACTCATTGTCTTCTTCGTCGAGCGTTTCAAAATCCTCATTTTCCACCATGGCGTTGTACTGGTCGATATTGCGTACGCCCAGGCTTGCCAGTTTCTTATAACGATTTTCCATTTCGGTGACGGCCCAACCAAGGGCATTGGCGGCGCGTTTTGGGTCGGTCACGATGGGAGTAAGCAGGTGCGGAATGCCCTCATACACTCCCAATTCCAGCCGTTTGGGGTCGATCATGATGAATTTGACCTGGCTCGGAGTGGCCTTATAGAGCACAGAACACACCATGCAATTAAGCGCCACGCTCTTGCCCGATCCGGTCGCCCCCGCAATCAGCAGGTGGGGCATCTTTTTCAGGTCACTGACGTATGTCTCGCCGTGAATTAACTTTCCCAAAGCAAGAGTCAAAAGAGACTTAGATTTATGGAACGGGTCCGAACCAATGATTTCGCGAAGGAATATCGATTCTCGCTTGTGATTGGGTACTTCAATGCCAACGGTATTTTTCCCTGGGATGCGGTCGATCCGGATTGATTCTGCTCGCAGCGCCAGGCAGAGATCGTCGACCAGATTGGTCAACCTGCTGTACTTGACGCCGGCTTCAGGCTTGAATTCATAGGTTGTGACTACAGGCCCGGGATGAATTTGTTCCACACTCCCCAGCACGTCGAACTCCTGGCATTTTTGCGTGAGCTGTTCGGCGCGTTCGAGTAATTCGGCTTCTTCGACGGTGGCGTGTTCCAGCGGCAGCGGCAGAAAGTCAAGACTGGGGAGCTGAAAATCATCATGCCTTGGTTCTGGCCTGAGGGCTCTTTCTGTCTTTTTAAGGTCGGCCGTTTTGGCGGAAATAATAGGTGGAAATGCAACCTCCTCGACGCGAGGCGAGAAGGGCGGCTTCCATCCGTCATCCAAGTTCGGGTTCTCGCGGCTGAGATTCAATTCGCCAAAATCCTTGATCGGCGTACGCGGCCTGGTGCCGGCCGGCTCGCTGAGTTTCGGTTTCGGATTTTTCTTGCGCGATAGAAACCGGGGCCATAATGCGATGCGGGGAAATTGAAGGCTCTCCACCTTGTCCGCCAGTGCCGACAGGGAAAGCGTGGTGCTCAGCAAAATACTCAAAACCAGTCCCGTGCAGGCAACAATGATGCTCCCCGTCACATTCAGATAGCGGACCATCTCCAGCTTAACAAAAAACCCCAGGGTTCCACCGGGGCTGAAGTTGGCGATTCGAATCCAGTGCGGCTGGTAGAATTCGAGAATGGTTGACGTCGTCAGCAGCAGCAAAGTTGTTCCTACGACCCGGTTGTGCTGCGCCTCGACGTCGCGGCCACGGATTTTCTTATACCCCACTACCAGCAGTGGAAGAGGAATGAGGAAGGCGGCATATCCGAAAAACTGAAGCAGGCCGTCCGCGACATACGCTCCGAACTTGCCCGCAGAGTTGTGGTAGAGCTCACGGCTGGCAGTGACATTCCACGAGGGGTCGTAGGCGTCGTACGTGAGCAGGCAAATGAAGACAAGCAAGGACCCCGACCATGCCAGGATTCCAAGCATTTCATTCAATCGGCTTTTCTTCCATGTCGCTGTCGCCATGTGCTCTCAAGCCTCCATGATCACGGGCAGGATGATTGGCCTCTTCTGAGTTTGTTTGTAGAAAAACTTCTTGAGGGATTTTCTCAGCATATCCTTGAACATAGTTTCGTCTTGTTTTTCTTCGATTGGAGTGCTGGCCACTAGTTCCTGGATCAGATTGCGGGTTTTTTCGAAGAATTCCTCTGATTCCTCAGCGTGGATGAATCCGCGAGTGATGATCTCCACGGGCGCCTGGACTTCCCCTGTTCCGCGGTTGATTTTGAGAATTGCCACTACAAATCCATCCTCGGAAAGGAAGCGTCGGTCGCGAAGAATAACGTCATGTATTTCTTGGGCCATTTCCTCGTCAATAAAACTTCTCCCAATGGGAAGCTTTTCGCCGGCTACAGCCTCAGTGGGCGTCAGGCGCAAACAATCGCCGTCTTCAAGGATGCGGATCTGTGAGTCAGCCAAGCCTACCTCGCGCGCAATGTCGGCATGGAACTTCAACTGCCTGTATTCCCCATGTACGGGAACAAAAACCTGGGGCCGGATCATGCTAATCATTAACTTCAGCTCCTCCTGACTGGCGTGCCCGGAGACATGGACTCGCTCCATGTGCTCGTCCAGGACCACAGCTCCGCGCTTAGATAGATGATTGACCATATTGGAAATGCGGCGTTCATTTCCGGGAATCACACGGGTTGAGAGGATCACAATGTCTTCCGGCTCGAGGTAAACGCCCTTGAACTCGTCGACTGCCAACCGCGACAGGGCAGACATCGGCTCTCCCTGGCTTCCTGAAGACAGCACGAGCAGTTTGTCGGCTGGCAGGAACTTTACTTCGGGGGCCCCGATCATCACATCAGGCGGCACTTTCAAGTAACCCAGTGTTGTCCCGATGTGAACGGCGTTGGTCATGCTCCGTCCAATGGGCGCCACCTTGCGGCCAAACTTATGCGCCAAGTCGATGAACACCTGAAGGCGATGCAGGCTTGAGGAAAAACATGAAGCAATGATCTTTTTCTTAGCGCGAAGAAAGATTTTTTCCAGCGTCAGGTAAAGCGAGGACTCCGAGGGTGTAAAGCCCATTCTTTCACTGTTTGTGCTGTCGGAGAGCAGCAGCCGGACGCCCTGCTCTCCATAATAGTTAATCCTGGAGAAGTCAGTCAGCTTCCGGTCCACGGGAGATTGGTCAAACTTAAAGTCGCCGGTGTGAAAGATCACTCCCACCGGCGTGCGGATCGCTAGCGCCATCGAGTCGGGAATGGAATGGGTGACGTGAATGAATTCGATCTCAAATGGCCCGAGCTGAATCCTCTGCCGGTTCTCCACGCAATGCTGGTCCACTTTACCGCTCAGACCGTGCTCGCGGAGTTTGCCTTGCAGCAGTTCGAGGGTCAAACGAGTGCCATAAATAGGCGCTGAGTGCCGTGGCAGCAGGTAGGGTAGGCCGCCGATGTGATCTTCGTGTCCATGCGTCAGGATGATTGCCAGTAACTGGAGAGAGACTTCGGAAAGGTAAGTGAAATCCGGGGTGACAAAATCGACCCCAAGCAGGTCATCGCCGGGGAACATGATGCCCGCGTCGATGATAATGCCCTGATTGCCGCTTTTCAGCAGCAGGGTGTTCATGCCGAACTCGCCCAAACCGCCGAAAGGGATGATTTGTATCTCTTGGTCCTGCAAACTTTTACTCGATAACTTCTCCCGCCGAAGAGATGTATCTGCCGTTGGGCATTATAGAATGTCGAATTTCGAATGTCGAGCCTCGAATATCCTTCGGGCACGCTCCCGTGTGAACGCAAAGACGCAATCAGATTGCGGAATGCGGATTGGGGATTGCGGAGTGGGGATTGCGAGAAGGGCGGGGATGAGATTTTGACCGCCAAGGATCAGCTTTGCTCGAATCCCTGTAACCCGGCACGCGACTTAATGGCTCAATGACTCGAATCCGCATTCCGACTTCCGCATTCCGCATTCCGCAATCATGCGCGTTCATTTGCGGCCAGAATTTGCGCCAGGCGCAGGTAGTCTTCCGGCGGTATTTCTTCGGCTCTGGCTCTTGGAGAAATCTCAGCCTCTGCTAGAGCAGAGGCAAAGCGTGTGCCTTTCAGATTGTTCTGAATGGTCTTGCGCCGCTGCCCAAAGGCCTGCTTTAACACTTCCTTGAGCAGATTCCAGAATGCTTCTTCATCCAGCCTCGGAACTCGCGGTACCAGCCGCAGAACCATCGAGTCGACTTTCGGCCGGGGGGAGAAAGCGTCGGGCGAAACCGTAAAGCCTTTCTCAACTTGATACGCAAGCTGGCAAATGCAAGTGAGATAACCATACTCCTTGGAACCAGTTTTCGCCCCAATTCTCTCGGCTACTTCCTTTTGAACCATCACGATCATCTCGGAAAAAAACTGCCGCCACTGTGGCTCTGCAAATTCAATCAACAGATGAGTGGCCACATAATAGGGGAGATTGCCAAAGAGCTTTCGCGTTCCGAAATGAGGAATTTTCCGGGGATCAAAGGAGCGTATGTCTTCAATATAAAGACGGGCGCGCGGGAATTTCTCAAACAGTGGAACCAGCGATTGACGAGCTAAATCGGCATCCAGTTCAACTGCGATTAGATCGTCACTCGACTGCAGCAGATGCGAGGTAAGAGCGCCTTTTCCCGGACCGATCTCCAGCAGAGGTTCGCCCGGTTTGATGCGACCAAACTCGATGATCCTGCATATAGTTCTTGGATTGCGCAGAAAGTTCTGCCCGAGCGATCTCTTAGCGGCGCTCATTCTCGGGATTGTATGCTAACATTAAGATATTGCTCAAATTGCCACAGGTCGAATGAAGCGCATTCAAGGAGGAAGTAAATGAGCGGAAAGATCGTAGATGTAACGGATGCCGATTTCGAGCAGGAAGTTCTGAAGGCGGACAAGCCTGTCCTGGTCGACTTTTGGGCCGCCTGGTGTGCTCCCTGTCGAATGCTCGCTCCTGCTGTGGAGGCGATTGCCGAGCAGTATGACGGACGCGCGAAAGTAACGAAACTGAATGTAGATGAAAATAACACCACCTCCTTCAAATACAACATCAAAGGTATTCCTACTTTGCTTCTGTTTAAAGATGGCGTCATCAAAGAGCAAATTGTTGGAGCAACATCGAAGGAAAATATTGCCAAAATGATCGAGGCACACCTTTCAAGCGGCAAGTGAACAGGATCAAGAATTACCAGTGGAAGCCCCGGAGCAGTTAAGTGCCTCCGCTTAGTCACGAAATTCACCGTAGAGGACCGTTCATGAGTTTTTCAAAAAACAACATGACGGGCGGGCCTACTCAGTGGCGGCCCTGCGGGCCTGATGTTGCACGTTATTTTTTGAAAAACCATTAACGGTCGCCGCGGGGTTTCTCACACCTACCCTAGGGGATGGCTCCCCGCCGGGAGTTGGTGATTCTCCACTTTAAAAGGTAACTCTTGCTACTGTTAACTTTGAATCATGAACGTCGTCATCGTCGGCACACAGTGGGGTGATGAGGGAAAAGGAAAGATAGTCGATTTATTCAGCGAGCGGTTCGACATCGTGGCCCGTTACCAGGGTGGGCACAACGCCGGGCACACGGTCATCATCCAGGGCCAGAAATACGTCCTGCATCTGATTCCCTCCGGAATTCTCCATCCCGGCAAAATCTGCGTGATCGGCAATGGTGTTGTGGTCGATCCTCCGGCGCTGATCCAGGAGATTGAAACATTGCACAGTCTTGGCGTCTCCGAAGAGGGCCGTTTATTTGTATCCAACCACGCGCACATGATTATGCCCTACCATCGCGCCATGGAGGCCGGCGAAGAACTGGCTCGCGCCGACCGGGCTCTGGGCACCACGGCTCGCGGAATTGGGCCCTGCTACGAGGATAAGATGGGACGCCGAGGCATTCGCCTGGGAGATGTTTTCAACGATCAGGTCTTCGCGGCGAAAATCAGAGAAAACGTGAAGCAAAAGAATTCCGTGCTGCAGGAAGTTTACGGTCTGAAGCCTCTGGACGCGGAGGCGACATACCGCGAGTACCGCTCTCTTTGCGAAAAAATCAAGCCTTACATTACCGACACGGCAGAGTACCTGAACAAACAAATCAAGCTGGGGCGGCGTGTTCTTTTTGAAGGAGCGCAAGGGACGCTGCTCGACGTGGATCACGGCACTTATCCTTACGTGACTGCCTCCAATGCAACCGCAGGTGGGGCTTGCACTGGGACGGGAGTGGGTCCGACGTCTATTCACGGCGTGGTCGGAATCGCCAAAGCCTACACCACGCGCGTGGGGGCGGGTCCTTTACCGACGGAGTTGAATAATTCGGTAGGAGAGAAGATCCAAACCAGGGGAGCAGAGTTTGGGTCCTCCACGGGCAGGCCGCGCCGCTGCGGGTGGTTTGATGCCGTCGTGGTGCGGTATTCGGCGCTGATCAACAACGTGGATACGCTGGTGATTACAAAGCTGGATGTACTAGACCAGTTGGAGGAAATCCGGGTCTGCACCGGATACACGATCGATGGCCGCAAGCTTGAGGGGTTTCCTACCGACATCGAGACGCTGCAGCAGTGCCAGCCCATCTATGAATCGCACCCAGGCTGGATGAGTGATACTAGCGCCGTCAAAGAATACTCAAAGTTGCCCTCGAGTGCCCGCAGCTATCTGGAACGGCTCTCCCAGTTGATCCAAACTGACATTTCCATCATTTCCATCGGCCCGGATCGTGCTGAAACCATCATGCCGGCAGAAAACTCCAAACTTAGGAGACTATTGTTCAGTTGGGCGTGATGCTTTTTAAATCATTCGGGAAACCGGCGCGGCGTCAAATTTGCGAAAAATTCTTTCGCCGCTTCAGGGCGAGCGTTTTTGGGGGGATGGCTAACCGGCGGCGTCGCCCGCAAAGGACGCAGGCTTTGCCGCCGGCTATACTCTTTAAACCCTTCGGGTTTTGAAGGATGTCTCATCCCTGCAAAAAGTGGCTAAGCAAACCAAATCTCACGGTCCGGAATCAGGTGCTAGTGGATGGCTGTTTCGGACGGCGGTTCGAGATTCAGAGCGAGTCCCCTTCATATCCCTCCAAACCCTTTCATATCTCTTCCTAGCCTTCATATCCCCTTCATATCCCCTTCATATCTCTTCATATCCCTCTATCCTCTCCACCCCCTTCTTCCCAAATCCCTCACAGCCTTTCTCTGCTAAACTGAACGGGGAGGCGCCATGAAACCGGTATATTTGATTTTCTTGATTGTATTGATCTTTTGTCCTCTCCTGGGTGCAGGCGTGGGCGTGGACTCTGTGCAAGCTGCAACTCAACAGGACGTGGTCGATAAAAGTGACTCCGGTATTGCCTACCGAAGCAAGCTGGCGCTGTTGGCCAACGGGCAAGTTAGCGGATACGATATCGACCTTTCGGTCCAGAACGGGACGGTTACCGCTCGCGGAATGGTCGATACGGACCTACAGAGACAGACGGTTTTAAATGTTCTGCGAGCTGTTTCAGGAGTCAAAGAAGTCAAGCTCGATCTCCAGGTAAACCCGGCGAAAGCAGGACAGCCGACGGTCATTCGCGTGCCCTCGTCCAATGCTCAGAGAGACCGAGATCTGGCTGACAAGGTGAAGGCAGCCTTGCTATCAGACTCGGAATTCAGAACCAGCAGGGTGGACGTCCAAGTGACACGCGGCAATGTTCAGCTTGTCGGCGAAGTGAAAGACAGAGCCACTGTCCTGCGACTGGCTCAACGGGTCCGGCGCGTTCCGGGCGTAGTTGCGGTCAATACTGTAGCGATGACGGCCACTGAAACAAATACTCGCACTCCGCCTCGCGCCGAGCGACCGGCGCCATCTTCCGCCAGACTCTCGGGCCAGCAGATACGTGATGTCCAGCGTGCACTGCAGATGGCAGGCTTGTACAAAGGGCCTACGGACGGTGTATGGAACAGTTTGACGGAAAACGCGCTGTTGACTTTTCAGGCGAGGTATAACCTGCCAATCACAGGACAACTGGATGCTGCGACTGTCTCAGCGCTGCATGTCAACATACCGGCTCAAGGACGCGCCTCAATGAGTTTGTCGCAGTCGATGGTCCAGGGACCAACTGCGCGACCAAGCCAGCCTGAATCGTTTGTCCTGGTAATTACCGCCAAAGACATCGGGGCAGTTCAGCAAGCGCTGCAGGCCGGCGGCATTTATCGTGGCCCCATAACCGGCCGGCTGGACCAGGCAACACATGCGGCGCTCCGAGACTTTCAAAAGTTGAACAAATTGGTGCCTTCGGGAGAGATCGATCAGGCCACGATCAACAGACTGGGATTAACGATCGACCTGTCACGTAAGGACATCCTGCAATAAGCCGTCTCGGGTCCTAGTTCGGGGTCTGAGTCTCGGGTTTCGAGTCTCTAGTCTCGGGTTTCGGATGTTGAGTCACGAGTTCTCTCAGCCAATAATTAGCCGTCATCCAATCGTTTTATGCGGAACTTGGGAATCCCAAACCGAAACTCGAAGCTCGAGACCCGAAACTCGAAACGCGACACCCGACACCCGAAACCCGGGTCCCGACACCCGAAGCTCGAAGCCCCGAGACCCGAAACCCGAGACCCAAGACCCGCCACCGAAACCTGGAACCCCGGAATTCGAGTCATCGTCCTTGCGATCACGGGTTGTTTGGTGCTTTCCGCATGCCTGCGGATATATCACCTCACCAGTAAAAGCCTTTGGGACGATGAAATATTCGCGTTGAACGCGATCGGAGTTTACCAACTGGGCCAAGATGTTCCGGGTGGGCGCGAGCTCTCTGAGAATGTCTTCAGGTACTACGTCAACGACAACCATCCACCCTTCTATTTTATCCTGCTGGGACTCTGGCTGAACTTGTTCGGGATGACGGAATTCTCCGCGCGAATGCTCTCAGTGCTGATAAACCTGATAACACTGCCCGTGGTTTATCTGCTGGCGTGGCAAATCTTCAAGGACCGGAAAGTCTCTCTCGTCGCGTGCCTGATATTCGGTTTTTCCCCTTACCTTGTTTACTTTTCGCAGGAAGCGCGCATGTACTCGCTGCTGCTACTGCTGTCTTCTCTTTCCATGCTCTTTTTTCTGAAGATTCAGGAGCGAGCGGACTGGCGCAGCTATGCAGCCTTTGTCCTGTTCTCAATCTTGGGAATCTATACCCATTATTACTACGTCTTTCTGTTCTGCTTTCAGATCTTCTATTGGATTTTCTTTGGCGACGATCGCGTTCATGAATTCCTGTTGAGCCTTTCCATTATTGTTCTCTGCTTCATTCCCTGGATTCCTGTACTGTTGTATCAGATTGCTCAGAAAAACCAATCCGATCTTTGGATTCGAAACAATGCACGCGGTGGGACTGTTCTCTGGCAGGGAATTGCCAACTCTCTGACCATTCTGTTCCGCTTTGCCGCTGGGGAGAGCTACGCTTATCCAAGCAGTACGTGGGGACTCCGCGTGATGTGTTGGGTGGTGGGAGTTCTCTTTATCGTGATTTTGCTTCAGCGTCCGTTTCTGCTGCGGCAGCGCCACGGCAGGATGCTCACACTGTGGTTGTTGTTCCCCTTAATGAGCGGTTTGGCGGCCGACGTGTTCTTCCGCACAAAGACGTTGGAGATCAGCAAGTATTTCATCGTAAGTTACCCGGCAATGCTTTTGATTCTGGGTGTTTCCGTCGTGCGGTTCCGTTGGAAATACTGCATCCCGATCTTGCTGGCGGCTCTCGTTATATTGAACGCGAAGGCGCTGGGGCAGTATTACGAAACCCCAAAGGCAGTCGAGTGGCGCGATGTGGCCCGATACTTGTCTTCCACGGTTGGAACTGATGACGCCGTCTTGAGTACTGACGCTAAAGTAAGCAACTGTATTGGTTTTTATCTGGAGAAACGGCTCAACATCATTGAGGTTCCCTACGGGTCTACCATTGATTACATTTTGAAGAGCGCCCGCAAGAACGTGGCCTCTTCTCAAAAACTCTGGATGGTGTCTGTCTACGAGCCCTATACGCCCAAGCTTCAGGATCTCAGCCAGCGAATGGAGCAAAACTTTCCTTTACTTTCGCAGCACGTCGTAGCGGAGCACGCCATCGTACGGAGTTTCGCCAGACCGAAGGATTGAGCGGGAGAGTGAGTTTGCCGAAAGCGGGAGAGCGGGGGAGCGGGAGAGTGGGAGAACTAAAGGTCGATTGAAACTAACCCGCTCTCCCACTCTCCCGCTCTCTCACTCCCCCGCTCCCGATTTAGTCAGCTCCCGATTGCGATCTGCGTGAGGGCTTCCTGCAATTCGTTTTTGGCGTGGATGTTCCCCAAACGCTCGGCCACTTCGATCCCCTTGCTAAGCACTGCCTGTGCCTCGACTTTGTTGCCAGCCTTGGCGAAAACCATCCCGGCCTGAAAATAAGTGGGAACGTAATCGGGATGCCGCTCCAGCAACTGGGCGAACACTCCCAGGGCTTCGTCCAGGCGGTCCTGGCGAACATATTCCATCGCAAGACCATAGTGAGAAAACGGGTCGTTCGGGTTTCTTGCAACAAACGATTTCAATGTGTCAATACGGTTGGCGCTCATAGAAATGATTTACCATCAAATCTGCAATCCGAAATCCCCAATCCGCAATTGGTAAAGCTTGATATTCCGGGTGTTCTGGTTATATCCTCTCTCGTTTATTTCGTGGGGCCCATGGTTGTCTGGAATCGGAATCCGACTCCGGACATGGGCAATTTTCAGCGGGAACTCCTGTTCAAAGAATCTTGGAGCAGATGACATGACTCTCGTGTTGACGTTAATTTTTAGCATTTCGATCTTTTCGTTAGTGTTCGCAGCATTCCTCGCAGCCAACGTACTTAAGGGAGAGACCGGCTCTGTGCGCATGCAGGAGATTTCCAACGCCATAAAGGAAGGTGCTGAGGCCTTTTTGCGCCGGCAGTACACGACGATTGGCCTGTTGAGTGTTGCTGTGGCGGTTATTATCTTTCTCTTCTACCAGTACAGCAGCAGCCCCAATATTCGGAGTTTGGGTCCCGGTATCGCACTGAAAGTCACGTTCGCCTTTCTAGTGGGCGCGGCCTGCTCAGCCCTCAGCGGATTTGTGGGCATGTTTATTTCCATACGCTCCAACAGCCGCACTGCGGCGGCAGCCATGAAGAGCCTGGACAGGGCGCTTCGCACCGCTCTCTATGGAGGCGCTGTCTCCGGCCTCACGGTAGTGTCGTTGAGCCTACTTGGAGTGGGAGGCCTGTTCTATCTGTACGGCGGAATGCAGGATCCGGAACACGTTCCGCTTCAAATCGTGGGTTTCGGATTTGGCGCTAGTTTTGTAGCTCTTTTTGCGCAACTAGGCGGGGGAATTTACACCAAAGCCGCCGACGTGGGCGCCGACCTGGTAGGAAAAGTGGAAGCGGGAATCCCAGAAGATGATCCGCGCAATCCGGCTGTGATCGCCGACCTGGTGGGAGACAACGTGGGGGACTGCGCCGGACGCGGCGCTGACCTGTTTGAGTCGACGGCCGCCGAAAATATTGGCGCCATGATTCTGGGTGTGGTCCTGTATACCGAGTTTGGAACCAAGGGAATATTGTTTCCTCTGGTAGCGCGCGCTTTCGGACTGATTGCCACCATGATTGGAATCCTGGTGGTGCGAGTAAAAGAAGACGGCGATCCGATGGCTGCGATGAACCGAGGTTATTACGTCACTACCGTCTTGGCGATGGGAGGCTTCTACATCGCTGTACACACGTTGCTGGGAGGCAATCTTTACTTTTTCGCCGCTGGAGTGGTGGGGATACTTACGGCGCTGGCTTTCGTTTTTATCACCCAGTATTATACCGAATACAAATACCGGCCGGTTAAGTCGATCGCCGAAGCATGCCAGACCGGCCCGGCGACCAACATCATCACCGGAATTTCGGTCGCTATGGAATGCACCGGAATTCCTGTAATTACCATTTCTGCTGCGCTTCTGGGCGCCTACTATTTGGGCCAAAAGGCAATGCCGGGCGGCGGGCTTTATGGCACAGCGGTCGCCACTATGGGAATGCTGGCGCCATGTGCCTACATTCTGGCCATGGATACCTTCGGGCCGATTACCGATAATGCAGGCGGAATCATTGAGATGTCCGACCAGCCCGAAGAGATCCGTAGGAGAACGGACCGGCTGGACGCTGTTGGAAACACCACCAAGGCGCTGACAAAGGGGTATGCCATCGGAAGTGCCGCGCTGGCGGCTTTCCTACTGTTTAGCGCTTACCTCGATGAAGTCAAGAAGATCACTAAAGTGGAAAAAGTTCCCGTCGATCTGACCAACATTCCCACCTTTGTCGGCGCTCTGATTGGTGCCGCTCTTGTGTTTGTGTTCAGCGCCTTTGCCATTCGGGCGGTGGGCCGGGCTGCGTATTATGTCATCAATGAAGTGCGGCGGCAGTTCCGAGCTAACCCGGACATCATGAAGGGGACCGCCAGACCGGATTATGGGCGTTGTGTGGGAATTGTGACCGCCGGGGCGCTGAAGGAAATGATATTGCCCGGCCTGCTTCCCATTGTAGTACCTGTGGCTGTAGGTTTCAGCTTCAAGTATCTCGGATCTGAGGGGCGCCCCGGCGCTGAGGCGGTCGCCGCGCTGCTGATGGTGGGAACCATCACCGGGATCCTGATGGCAACGATGATGAACAATGGAGGTGGTGCCTGGGACAACGCCAAAAAATTCATCGAGCTTGGTAATTACGGCGGCAAAGGCTCCGATGCGCACAAGGCGGGGGTTGTAGGTGACACGGTGGGAGATCCGCTTAAGGATACTGCCGGGCCCTCGTTGCATGTCTTGATCAAGCTGCTGAGCACGATTACTCTGGTGCTGGCGCCTTTGTTCTTGTGAGGTGAATAAGTGCAATACCTCTACCTTGTGGGAGTGGGGATCATTCTGTTCTTCGGATTTATGTTTGTGACGGAGCAATTAGTGTTAAAACAGCGCAGCAAACCGGTTGCGCCGGCAAATCCAACGCCTCCTGTCAAGCCAGTGGAGACTGCAGCTCCGAGACAGAAGGACAAGAAGAAGGGAAGGCGGAGGTAACTCGGCAGACGGCAGGAAGCAGGAGGCAGGAAGCAGACGGCAGGAGGCAGACAGCAGGCGGCAGGAAGCAGGAGGCAGGAAGCAGACGGCAGACAGCAGGAGGCAGGAAGCAGACGGCAGGAAGCAGACGGCAGGAGGCAGCAGGAACAGCGTCATTCGTCATTTGTCATTTGTCATTGTTATTCGAATTTGGCTATTGCAAGACAGAACTGCTGAAGAGGACCGTTAGTAACGACGAATGCCAAATGACGCTGTTCCTGCCTCCTGCTGTCTGCTTCCTGCCGTCTACCGTCTGCCTCTGCCTCCTGCCGTCTGCTTCCTGTTTCCTGCCGCCTGCCCCAGCCTCAGGGTGCGCTCGCTTCCACCGCTTCGGGAGGAACGCGCGGTCTTGCCAGCACCGAATACCACTTCCAAACAGAATTCACGATGATGATGGCGACACAAGCCATCATGACCGCCGTAAGTACCGAGTTCAACCACCCCTGAAACGCAACCTCCGGTTTTCTTGTCATCGGAAGAAAATTGTCGCGAATACTCAGCCAGCCCGCTGTCAGCGTGCTTACACTGAGGAACGCCAGAGGGGATGCCGTGACCCACATGTACTTTGCTTTACCATGATTCACCAGGAAGGTAGTTCCCACGCACAAGGCGATGCTCGCCAGTAACTGGTTGGCGATCCCAAACATGGGCCAGATGGTGCTGATGCTGCCGGTCCAGATAAAGTAGGCCCAGCAAAAGACCACAATCAAGCTGGACGCAAGTGTTCCGGGCACCCAGTCGGTCCGCTCGAATGGTCTGTAAAACTTCCCAAAGAATTCCTGCACTAGAAAACGCGCCACCCGCGTTCCCGTATCGATGGTGGTCAGGATAAACAGCGCCTCGAACATGATCGCGAAGTGGTACCAGTAACTCACCAATTGTTTCATCCCCGGCAGGCCGCTAAAAATCTGAGCCATTCCGATTGCAAGCGATACTGCGCCTCCGGGGCGCCCTTGCAGCGTTTCCCCTACCTCACGAGAGAACTCGGGCAGGTTGACCACGCTGTAGCCCAGAGCCTGAAACTTGTCCGGGCTGACATTAATTGCGAAATAATCCCCGGGAAAAAGCGACGCCGCCGCTACCAGGCTGGTGAAGCCGACGAAGCTTTCAATCAGCATCGCTCCATAAGCGATGGGGCGGGCATCCTTCTCATTGGAAATCATCTTGGGCGTGGTTCCAGTCCCAACCAGGGCATGGAATCCTGAAATAGCGCCGCAGGCGATAGTGATGAACACAAAGGGAAAGAGCTTGCCGGGGATAATGGGGCCGCCTCCCTTCACGAATTCCGTCAGCGCGGGCATTTTCAAGTCCGGGTGCACCAGGATGACTCCCACGGCCAGAAAGGCGATGGTGCCGATTTTCATGAACGACGAAAGATAATCGCGCGGGCAGAGCAGCATCCAGACGGGAAGCACCGAAGCGAGCAAACCATAGGCCGCCATCGCCACGGTCACCTGATGCCGGCTCAATGTGAACCAGGGGCCCAGCAGCGAGCCGGGAATAAACTTTCCAAAGATGACCGCCAGAATCAGCGCGATCACGCCGATAACAGTCGCTTCCACGATCTTTCCCTTGCGGAAGCGGTACATGTACAGTCCCATGAACAAAGCTATCGGAATGGTAACGGCAATAGTGAAAGTCCCCCAGGCGCTCTCACTGAGCGCGTTCACCACTGCCAAACCGAGACCCGCGAGCGCGATAACGATGATGAACAGGATTGCGACGGCTGCCGTCATGCCGACGACCGGATTGACCTCTCTGCGGGCAATCTCTGCCAGTGATTTGCCGTCGTGACGAATGGAGCAGAACAGCGCGACAAAATCGTGCACCGCGCCGCCGATCACCACGCCAATGACCAGCCACAATAAACCGGGAAGGTAGCCAAATTGCGCCGCCAACACCGGGCCAATCAAAGGGCCTGCGCCAGTGATTGCAGCAAAATGGTGTCCGAACAAAACCCACTTGTTGGTAGGGTAATAATTGTGCCCGTCGTAGAAGCGGTGCGCCGGCGTCACTCGGTTTTCATCCAGCACTAACACCTTGGCCGCTATGAATCCGCTGTAATAACGATATGCGATTGTGTAAACGCAAATAACGATAATGACCAGCCAAAGAGTGTTCATGTGCTTATGGTAGCATCCCGACGCGGGCGTGAGCTTCAGGAAAAAATCTGAGCCTTGACCGTCAGAACGTGTGAAAAAATTGATTCAATCTGTACGGGCGAACCTATTTGGCCGCCCGTACGATCAGATGCATTTGTTTCACACCTGCTCAATGAGTATTTTTTTTCACGTATGAACAGGAAACAGAGACGGGAAGCCGCTCGAAGACAGAAGGGACTTCAAAAAGCCCAACAGAATGTACCTCAATCTTTTCCTCGCTGGATTGTAATCCTTGCTGCCGGCATGCTGCTGGCATTGTTTGCCGGTCTTTCGCTATGGGAAATGGCAGGGGACACGGTGACCAGCGATGAACGAATTCACTTGCCGGTAGGCTATGCTTACTGGAAGAAACACGAGTTTCGTCTCAATCCCGAGCATCCGCCGCTGGTCAAGTTGTTGTGTTCCGCTCCGCTTCTCGGAATGAAACTAAAGATGCCTCCCACGGAGCCGCAGACCGGTTTGAGTTACAACGAATATCAACAGGTCTTCGGCTCCCAGTTCTTGTTTGAACAGGACGCAGATCGAATCTTGTTCTGGGGCCGCCTGCCTGCTCTCTTGTTGGGAATTCTACTGGCGTTCTTGATCTTTCGCTGGTCCTGGGAACTCCATGGACACGCGGGCGCAGGCTTGCTGTCTCTGCTGCTTGTGGCCCTGGAGCCCTCAATCGTGGCGCACAGCCATTACGTTACAATGGACGTTGCATTTGCTTGTTTTGGCGTTATGGCAATGTTTCTTCTTTGGCGCTTCAGCCGGGAAGGGAAGCCGCTAAATCTCGTCCTCGCTTCGCTGGGGATGGCGCTGGCACTGGCGTCCAAGTTTTCTGCAGTTTTTCTGCTCCCCGTTTTTTTCTTTCTATTTATCGTTCGATTTCCCGTCAATAATTTTAAACAAGCCAGATTTCTGATCACCGGCAACTCCGTTAAGAGCCAGATCCTGCTGAGCGTACTAGTGGCGGCGGGGATTGCGGTGGTGGTTCAGGCCTTTTATTTGTTTTCTCCCGATCTGATGCTCTACGTCCGGGGGGTGCTGGAAGTCAATGCAAATCACAATCCCAACTACCTCTACTATGCGCACGGCAAATTCCACTTGGGTGGGGTGTGGTGGTATCCACTATATGCTTTTCTGCTAAAGACGCCGTTGCCCACGATCGTTGTGATCGTCGTGGCTTTGATTTCTAATCTTCAGAAAAGGAGCCGCCGCTTCAGAGATCTGAATTTCATACTGCTGCCGGCTGGAATGATCACCCTGGCCGTGTGCGCTTTTGCAGATAATCTCGGGGTGCGTTACATGATACCGGTTACTGCCTTCCTGCTGGTAGTAGCGGGGCGCTCCTTCTTTATTTTCATGGCCAACCGAAAGTCCAGAATATGGGCAGGCTTGCTGGCGGCCTGGTTGTTCGTTTCAGTGCTGCATGTTTCTCCACATTATATTTCGTATTTCAATGAGCTGATCGGAGGACCCTCATATGCGCCCTATTATCTCGATGACTCGAATGTGGACTGGGGGCAGGATTTCAAGAGGCTGGTGCAGTATCTGAGGAAGAATGGCATCTCGGAGGTCACACTCTCGGTTTGGGGACCGTCGCCTCCGGAGTTTTACGGCGATCGTTACGGAATTCACTTCAAGCCGTGGAAACAAGCAGAAGCTCGCCAGGCCCGCCCGCCCGCGGGAGTGTACGCTATCAGCGTCAACAATCTGGTAGGGATCAAACGGCTGATAGTGGCAGGTGCAGACCCAAACCTGGACTGGCTGGAGCGTTTTAGACCGAGCGACCGTGTCGGTTATTCGATTTACATATATCGCTTCCCCTAGGGGTTGGAGCCGCAAATGGACGCGAATGCAGCGACAGATCCAAAATCAGACGACGGAAGAGATCCGCCTGTTTGGGTCTGGCCGGCTTGGGTGTGGCATGAATTGGGGTCTGTCCCCAAATTCATTCGCGTCCATTCGCGGCTAACAAAACCAATAGTCTGTCCCCGAATTTCGCCTCATGATACGATGAGTAATTCACATCGTCCTCAATAGGGGGTATTGTTTCTTCCCCGATAAGCTGTACATGGGCGCAATGATGGGGTGAACTACTCTTAAAATCCTGAAGGAGAATGACGATGGCAGAGAAAGTGGAGAGAGCCGGAGTTAAGCGCGAAAAGGGATATGTCTATTTCATCGATCAAGATGGAGACATTTCCCGATCCAAAACGGGTCAGAAAGGGAGAAAGGAGAAGATCAAGCAAATCGGGCTGAAGCGGGAGAAAGGGTTCTTATATTTCATTGATTCTGAGGGGGACATCAGCCGCTCGCCCATGAAACGCCGCGCCTGAATGAATGAACGTTACCTGTGCATCCATGGACATTTTTACCAGCCTCCACGCGAAAATCCCTGGTTAGAAGAGGTCGAGGTCGAAGACTCGGCTGCGCCTTTTCATGACTGGAATGAAAAAATAACTTCTGAGTGCTACGAGCCCAATAGCGTCTCCAGAATCCTCGGTGCTGATCAGAAAATCGCGGAAGTAGTAAACAATTATTCAAAAATTAGTTTCAACTTCGGACCTACGCTGCTTTCCTGGCTTGAAAAGCACCGGAACGACGTCTACGAAAAGATCCTCGAAGCAGACCGTCTAAGCTGTGATGAATATCAGGGCCACGGTAATGCGCTGGCTCAGTGTTACAACCACCTGATCATGCCTCTGGCATCCGATCGTGACAAAAACACCCAGGTTCGCTGGGGGATTGCGGATTTCCAGAAGAGATTCGGCCGGAATCCGGAAGGGATGTGGTTGCCCGAAACGGCGGTGGACAATGCCACGCTGGAGATTCTGGCCGACCACGAGATTAAGTTCACAATCCTGGCGCCTCAGCAGGCTCAGGCAGTTCGCCAGTTAAAAAAGGAATGGATCGACGATTCAGACCGGAAAATAGATCCAACTTGCGCCTATCGATGCAGCTTGCGCGGAGGGCGCTTCATCGACATCTTCTTCTTCGACGGAGCGGTATCGGCCGAAATCAGTTTCGGGGGACTGCTGGGGGACGGAGAGAGGCTTGTCGAGCGGCTGATGAACGGGTTTGCCAGCCCATCCAAACGGCCGCAGTTGATGCACGTGGCGACCGACGGCGAGACGTTCGGCCACCACCACCGATTCGGCGATATGGCCATTGCCTACGCAATCAAGAAGATCGAGCGCGAAGGCCTGGCGCAGATTACCAATTATTCGGAGTACCTCGCGCTGCAGCCTTCCCAGTATGAAGTGAAGATTTTCGAGAATACCTCATGGAGTTGCGCGCACGGAGTAGAAAGGTGGCGCGCCGATTGTGGCTGCAGGACGGGAAATCCCGGCTACCACCAGCGCTGGCGCGCGCCGCTGAGGGAATCGCTCGACGCTCTCACGGCAGAACTCGATCTCAACTTCGAGCGTGAAGCCGCCGTCCTCCTTCACGATCCGTGGAAGGCGCGTGATGATTACATCGAGGTGATTCTCGACCGCTCGCCTGAGAATCGCGCGGCATTTCTTGGAAAGCATGCGCGTCAAGAGTTGTCGACCGGCGAGAAAATCAGGTGCTGGAAGCTTCTCGAGCTGCAGCGTCACCGGCTTCTGATGTTTGCCAGCTGTGGATGGTTCTTCTCGGATATTTCCAATATTGAGACCGTCAAGGTTTTAGAATTCGCCGCGCGGGCGATTCAACTAGCTGGTGAACTTGTGGGAATCGATCTGGAGCCGCAGTTTGTAGAAGGCCTACGAAAAGCTCCAGGCAATAAGGCCCAGTTCAGCGATGGAGCAAGAGTTTATCAGGAGCTGGTGAAGCCGGCGATGGTCGATCTCAAGAAAGGGGTAGCTCACTATGCGATCAGTTCCCTGGTGGAGGAGTACGCGCTGCGGCAGCGCATTTACTCCTTTGATTTTGATCGCTCAGACTACAGGCGCGAAGAAATTGGCTTGCGCACGCTCGCGCTAGGCTCCGTTACTGCACGATGGGCGGTTACCGAAGATGAGCTCGACGCCGTTTTTGCCGTGCTGCATCTCGGTGGGTATGATTTTCACTGCGCCGTCACTGCAGCAGCGTCTCTGAAAGAGCGCCCGCTGCTGCAGGAAAAACTATTCCACAGCTTCGTGGAAGATTCAACCCATGACCTGTTGAAGGCCATCGATGTCACCCTGGGCGGAGAAACTTTTGCCTTCAAAGACCTGTTTACCGAGGAGCGGAGAAAGATCGGCCGGCTGCTTCTGAAGGACGCTGTCGAAAGAGCCCGGACGCACTACCGGCGCATTTATGAAGAAAGCCAGGATGTTGCGAGATTGTTAGTGAACTTGCGGATCCCGATGCCCAATTCGCTGCGAATAGCCGCCGAGTACATGCTTGGGTTAAGGCTGCGGCATGCGGCGGCACAGTTGAAAGAGGACGCAATTTCGCCGGTGGAGCTGCGGGATATTTCCGCCGCTGTGTTCCGAGAATCTGCAGCGCTGGGATGCAAAGTCGATCTGTCCGTTTTGAAGGAGGCTCTAGAGCAGGCGGCCTATCTGCGCTTGACGGCATACCGATCCAGCCGGGATGAAACGAAGGCGCAGGACGCGGCTGGTTACCTGGACATCGCCGAACAGCTTGGAGTCGGTCTCGAGTTATGGCGGCTGCAAAATCTCTTCTGGCAAGTATTGAATGATGCCCGCGAAATAACAGAGGAGGGTCTGGCTTTGATAGCAGAACTCGCGGACAAGCTCGGATTCAGTCGCGCAGTAGTTCACGACAGGCTGCTGTCCGGTCGTTTAGGCTTAAGTACCACCACCGCCAGCGGTGGAAGCGTAAGCTCCACCGAATAGGGCCGGCCTGACCAATCGCGGGGCCTTGCTTTCACGCCTCCGTAATTTCCCATATTGCTGCCTCCGTATTCCACGGAGTCACTGTTGAAGATTTCCCGATAGAAGACGCCCTCGGGAACACCCAGCCGGTACCCGATTCTTGGAACAGGCGTCAAGTTGAGCACGAAGATGAGGTAGTCGTCCGGATCCTTGGCTTTTCTGATGAACGAAAGCGTGCTTCCCTCCCAGTCGTGAAAGTCGATCCATTCAAAGCCGGCTGGCTCGAAGTCTACTTCGTACAGCGCAGGCTCGCTCCTATAGAGGCGATTGAGGTCCTTTACCAGTCTTTGCAGCCGCTGGTGCGACTCGTATTGAAGCAGATGCCAATCGAGGCTCGCGTCATGGCGCCATTCGCTCCACTGCCCGAACTCTGAACCCATGAACAACAGCTTCTTGCCGGGGTGCCCATACATGTACCCGTAAAGCAGCCTGAGATTGGCAAACTTCTGCCAGAAATCTCCCGGCATTTTATCGAGCAGTGCGTGCTTCCCGTGGACGACCTCATCATGGGAGAGTGGCAGAATGAAGTTCTCGTTGAAAGCATAAATCAGGCTGAAGGTGAGCGTGCCGTGATGATACTTGCGGTGGATGGGATCCTTGGACAAATAAAAAAGGGTGTCGTTCATCCATCCCATGTTCCATTTGAAGCTGAAGCCCAGCCCACCCGCGTAGGTCGGCCGCGACACCATGGGCCAGGCGGTCGATTCTTCCGCCGCAGTAATCACGCCCGGATGCCGTCCGTGAATCAGGACGTTGAATCTCTTGATGAAATCGATCGCTTCAAGGTTTTCGTTCCCGCCGTGGATGTTGGGAATCCACTCTCCGGGCTGCCGCGAGTAATCCAGATAGAGCATGGAAGCGACGGCATCCACACGCAATCCGTCAATGTGATATTTTTCAATCCAGAAGAGCGCATTTCCCAGCAGGAAGTTCTGAACTTCGTTTCTTCCATAGTTGAAGATTAACGTTCCCCAATCTTGATGTTCGCCTTTTCTGGGATCGGCGTGTTCGTAAAGGTGGGTGCCGTCGAAGTAGGCCAGGCCGTGAGTATCCTTGGGAAAATGGGCCGGCACCCAGTCCAGAATCACTCCCAGGCCGCTGCGGTGGCAATAATCGACAAAGTACATGAAGTCATCCGGCTTGCCAAACCTGCTTGTGGGGGCATAGTAGCCTATCGTCTGGTAGCCCCAGCTTCCGTCAAACGGGTGTTCCGTTACTGGGAGCATCTCGATGTGCGTGTAGCCCATCTCCTTGGCATAATCGACCAGCCTGTGAGCCAACTCGCGGTAACTCAGATAACGGTTTCCTTCCTCGGGAACTCGCATCCAGGAACCAAGGTGCGCTTCATAGATTGTGATCGGAGCATCCAGCTTGTTTTTTTGTGCGCGCCCCTCCATCCACGATTCGTCATTCCACTGGTACTTGTTGATATCGCAAACAATAGCGGCTGTCTTTGGCCGGCGCTCAAAGTAAAAACCGTAAGGGTCCGTCTTCAACGTCAGCAGATTGCGGTTTTGTGTTTTGATCTCAAACTTGTAGAGGGTATCTTCGTAGAGACCGGGCATGAATATTTCCCAGATGCCTGAACTGCCGCGCGCGCGCATCGAATGACGGCGGCCGTCCCACTGATTGAAATCTCCGACTACGCTGACCCGCTTGGCATTGGGAGCCCAAACAGCAAAGTGGACACCGCGGATTCCTTCGATCTCATGGATGTGTGCGCCCAGTTTTTCGTAATTAGCATAGTGCGTCCCTTCCGCCATCAGGTGGAGGTCGAAATCTGAAAGGACCGGAGGAAAACTGTAAGGGTCGTGAAAATCCCAGGTATCGCCGAACGAGTTGGAGGCTCGCAAGCGATACGCGAATCGCTCCTGCTTGTCGCGGAAGGCCGCCTCGAAAAACCCCTCCCTGCGGATCTTTTCTGTCTCGTACTGGAGCTCTGGCTTGCGGGCATCGACTACCCAAAGCTGTACGGCATCGGGAACGAAGGCGCGCACGACGATCCCTTTTCCGGGCCGCCCATCGAGCGGGTGCATGCCGAGCACAGCAAAAGGGTCGTGGTGGTCTGCGTTTATGATGAGGTCAATTGCTGCTACGGTGGTCGCGATCGCCGATCTCCTTGGTTAGAGCTAATTCTAGCATCGTCCTAAGCCGCGGCTGTTCCTTTGTGTCCTCTGTGTCCTTTGTGATGAAGTTTTTTTAAACCACGGGGAACACTGGGGGCTGAAAGGACATTTTCGAAGTGCCAACGGAGCCTAATGACAGACGGAATACATCTACCCAGGTTCCCAGTGTTCCCCGTGGTTCAGCTTTCTTCTGCCGGGATTTACGCGGGGTGACTCTCGTCTTCCAGCAATTGACGAAATCTGTGGTAAGTCTCAACGCTCACCAGCGCTCGCAATATCAACTGCCGGTCGCCCGCGGACAGATCGGCCACCATCTCCGCGATCCGGCCGAATACCTGATCCCAGAACTGCCGTCCCGGCAGGCCTTTGTCGGTATCCTGGGAGCTTGACTTTTCCACCACCGGTATGACCAATTCTTCGATCACCGCGTTGAAGAAACGGTCAATGTCCTCCTCCATGGTGTCGGCGCCAAAGCG
>DASXTB010000191.1:0-6015 GCA_036505615.1 Acidobacteriota bacterium | reverse complement strand
ATCGGGATCGCCTTCGTCGTAGCTGTAGGCCTGCGTCGAGTAATCACTCGCGCCCATGCAGGTGCGGCACACATTCAGGCCCATCTCCGACGGGTGGAACATTTCATGAAATAACTGTTCTCGCGCGGGGGCGGGAAGTTGCTTGAACATGTAGCAGGCCGCATCGGTAAAAGCCGCGCCGAAACCAAGAATGGTCTGAAACTTTTTGCCAGGGTTCAGAACGATTGCCGGCTCCGCCGGTTTAGCGGAAGCCTGCCGCCACAAAATGGGTTGAGCCTTCGTGCAACGAAGCTGCGGATCGCTCACCCATGATTCGATCTTGTCAGCTGGTGTTGCAGTAGTGGATTCATCGCTGAAAGCTGCCATCCTTGAGGTTGCGGTCGTGGCAAGTCCCAGGGCAGAGAGTCGGAGAAAAGTTCGTCGCGTCGATTCGGTTGACATTCTTTTTTCTCGTCGGACCAACGATTACGCACCGGAGAATATATCATCGCCGTGCTTTTAGGGGGGAGGCCCGCACAAAGGGGTGGACTAATCAACCGCTGGCTTTTTTGCGACTTTCTTTCTACAATGCCAGCCATCGTTGGGGCTTAACGTCGGCGAAATTAAGAATTAAATTTCGCAGGCACGAGAGATTAGAGAAAACAGAACGCAACTGGGTTCAGCTCTTTCCAGTCAAGGCCGGAGGGAATCTATGAGGTGGCTGAAGTTCATGCGCACGTATCTCGCGATTGCTGCCGTGATCGCAGTACTGGGAACGATGGCAGCCGCGCAGTCTAGCCGCGGCTCGCTCGCGGGCACCATCCAGGACAGCTCCGGTGCAGTGGTTGGCAACGCGACCGTCACCGCGACCGGAGTCGGCACGGGAAGTGTGTATAACACCACTTCGACTTCATCCGGCGGGTATCGGATACCAGACATGCAACTGGGTGCCTACAATGTCAAAACTTCGGCGACGGGATTCAAGACCGCAGAGCAGACTGGGGTGGTAATCCAGGTGAATAGCGTCACCTCGCTCAACATCACTCTGCAGGTGGGCCAAGTGCAAGAAACACTGACCGTGATGGGGGACGCACCTACGCTGCAAACGGAGTCGTCCGAGATTGGGACAGTAGTAAGCGAAAGGCAGATCAAGGATCTGCCGTTAGCTTTGTTCGCGTCGGGGCAGAGCTTTTTGCGATCGCCGGAGACATTTGTCTTCCTGACGCCGGGAACCGCAGGCCCTGGGACGAACAGTGACGCTGCCTCCGCTGGCATCTTTGAGTCGAAACTCGGTGGAGGGCAGAATTTCGCCACCGAAGTCATCCTCGATGGGATCAGCACACAACGTATGGAAGAGGGCTCAGCCTTCGACCAGACCGCCCCTTCGGTAGAAGCGCTGAGTGAATTCAAGGTACTCACGTCGACCATTCCTGCTGAGTTCGGCCGAACCTCGGGGGGCGTCGAAAGCTTTGCTATTAAGTCCGGCAGCAACGCGTTCCATGGAACCGCTTTTGAGTTGTTTCGCAACGATGTGCTCGACGCAAATTCCTGGACAAACAATTTCAACGGTGATCCGAAGCCCGCCGACCATCAGCATGATTTTGGCGGTAGTCTCGGAGGGCCGGTCTGGATTCCCAAGTTGTACAACGGCCATGACAAGTTATTTTTCTTCTTCTCGTGGGAACAGTATCGCAACAACGCCGGAACCGTGACGCACACAACCCTGCCCACCGCCGCGGAACGGGCCGGTGATTTCTCGGTGCTGCTGGGACCGCCCCTCGGAGTCACCAACCCCTGCGATGGCACTCCAGTTCTGCAAGGCCAGATCTTCGATCCCGCCACCACGACGGTCGTGGGGGGCCAACCTTGCCGCACGGCTTTCCCCGGCAACATAATTCCCACGAACCGACTGAGTACGGTCGCCCAGAATGTTCTTACATACATACCGCTCCCAACTGGAGGCAACGGTCCGGGCTGCAATACCGTCATTTGCAATAACTTCCAGTTTCTATCCAGCAAGCGCCCCCGGGATACGACCATGACGTTCAAGATCGATATGAACGTTTCCGCCAATGGGAAGGCTTTCTTCTCTTACAGCAGCCGCGATCAGGAAGTTTTAAACGGCGACCCTGTCATTCCTGGGCCCTTCGATCCCACTTACTTTAATTCGAACTTCACTCATTACTTGCGATTTGGGTATGACTACTCAGTCAGCCCGACTCTGCTCAACCACTTTGTCGTTGGCCTCAATCGGCTCGCCCAATCCAGCAGATCAGAGGGCATAACTGGTGTGGATTGGGACCAGGTATTGGGGATTGGCAACGCCAGCGGCAGGGTCGTCCCGCAGTTTAGTTTCAGCTCAGCTCAGGGCGGTGTCGGTTACCAGGGCTTGGGCGCAGGAAACGACGACAACAATATCCCCAACGCTTTGGTGCTGTCAGATAGTGTCTCGTGGGTGAGGGGGCGTCATTCGGTCCGGGTTGGAGGCGAATGGAGGGCTTTTCAGTTTTCGCGTGTTAGCCGGGCAAACAATTCTCCGGGCTACAACTTTTCGAATTTGCAGACGGCCTACATTCCGAACGACCTCCAAAGCGGAGATCCGTTTGCCAGTTTCTTGCTCGGGGTTCCGTTCTCGGAGGGTCTGTCAATCGTATCCGTCCAGCCACGCTGGTCTTCCAACTATTATGCTGGATATGCCCAGGATGATTTCAAGGTTCTGCCCAACCTGGTACTCAATCTTGGGCTGCGCTATTCAGTCGATACTCCGCGGTATGAGGGAAATGGCGCAGGTTCGGTTCTCGATCTGAACGCCGACAATCCCGGCACGCCCGGAACTCCGGGGGCACTGATCTACGGGAAGAATGCTATTGGCGCAAAAACTTATTACAAGAATTTTGGGCCGCGCATTGGCTTCTCTTACTCTCCACACACAGACTTCGTGGTCCGTGGGGGGTATAGCATTTACTACGCGCCTCTACAGTATTCTGACTTTGGAACCGCACTGACAAGTGGGACTACCGCCAATCCCTTTTTCCAATCCCCGGATAACTTCACTCCAGTGCAGGGGCCCGATGCGGGCTTCCCCAGTTACCCGCCCCCGACGAATGCCAAAGACCCAACGCTGCTAAATGGACAGTCGCCAACCTACGTAGCGCCGGAATTTGGCAGGCCGGCCATGGTGCAAAACTGGAGTCTGGAGATTCAGCATGAATTGGCGAAGGACCTGATCCTGAATATCGGCTATGTGGGGATGCATTCCACCCGGTTACATTCCTGGCTTGTCCAGCAAAACAGCATCAATCCCAGCTTCAACTTTCTGGGCAACGATTTGGTCCTGCCGATTACTGACCCGCAGGCACAAGCGGATATTGCGACCCTCGGCGTCACCGTGCCCTCTTGGTTCGAACCACTCTGGTCGCCAACCGGCGAGGATCAATTGGGTCAGTTACTTCGGCCACATCCGCAGTTCCGTTCGATTGACACTACTCCGCTGGAAAACGAAGGACAATCCACGTATAACGCCTTGTTAGTCAAGGCCGAGCGCAGGTTCCGGAATGGGCTCAACCTTCTGGCGTCGTACACTTTCTCCAAAACGCTCACCGACGCCGATAGCAGCTTCCCCGTATTCACCGGTTTCAACTCCGGCGTTTTTGGTGCGCAGAATGCTTTCAATCTCAGGGGGGAGAAGGCCGTAAGCTATCAGGATGTTCCGCACACATTCGTGTTGAGTTATCTTTATGAACTTCCCGCCGGGCCAGGGAGGAAATACCTCAACCACGGAGTAGCGAGCAAAGTGCTGGGGGGCTGGCAAGTGGGTGGGGTTCACCGTTATCAGTCCGGAACTCCCTTTAGGATCAGCGCGGGTGCAAAGTCAAATCCCTTTTCCAACGGGGGTTTCCGGTTCAGCCAGGTTCCGGGCGTTCCTATCATTAGTCTAAACGCGTCGTCATATAACGCTCTGGGATCTGATAGCGGCTGTACTGCGCATCCAGATGGGACGTTCACAGCCAACAGCAGCAACAACTACTTCAACTGCGCCGCTTTGCTGGATCCCAATGGGGATGATCTGGTCGCCCAGCGTGGCTATACCTTTGGCAATCTGCCACCTTTTTTCAGCGGCATTCGAAACCCTGGCTACAAGACCGAGGATTTCTCCATTATCAAACGTACCGCTTTGACGGAAAGGCAATTCATCACCTTCAAGGTGGATATACCCAACGCCTTCAACCGGCACTCATTCACTGCAAGAAACGGGGACCCCTTCAGCGGCACGTTCGGACAGCCCGGCGGTGGCGGGCACTCAGTGCTCAATTCGCGGCGACAAATTCAGCTGACGTTACGTTACGAGTTCTGATCTTCCGACCAAGCACAATTACCAACCTGCTGCCACGCGACATTTCGCGGCAGCAGGATCTTTTGTCGTGAACTCTTCTATGATATTTCGTCGAGGTATAGAATTTTTCCATGATGTCCAGTTCTTGTTGTAGCCGCAGGTTATTTGGTGAGCGCAGCCTTCGGCGTTGGTCAGGGTGTGCGACGATCCTATTGTCCTGCTTGGTTTTTCTTCTCGGATGTCCTCTTTGGGCGCAAGCTCCAACCGCTAGCGAAGATTTCCGTCAAGCCTCCGAAGCGATGCGGAATGGCAATCTGGAGCAAGCTGCCGAAGGTTTTGCTTCCGTCATTAAGCAGAATCCAAACTTCGCAGAAGCACATTTTGATCTGGGTCTGGTACGGGAAGAACAGGGCAAGCACGAGGAGGCCATCGCAAGTTTTCAAAAGGCGCTGACGCTGAAACCAGGGCTGAGGGGCGCAAATCTTTTCTTGGGCGTGGCGGAATACCGTCTGAATCAACTGGACAAGGCGATCGCGTCAGTGAGGAAAGAGACCATTGCTTATCCGCAAGATGCGGGCGCGTTGATGTGGTTGGGTGTGATCGATCTGGCGAAAGATCGACCGGAAGAGGCTGCTGAAGCTTTGGACAAAGCCGCCAAGTTGGCGCCTAACAACACGGATATTCTCTATCATCGCGGCCAGGCCCACTTGCTGGTTTCCAAAAATAGCTACGCCAAAATGTTTAAAGCGGATCCGCAATCGTGGCGTGTGCGCCAGGTTCTGGCGCAGGCCAATGCGGACGCCGAGCGTCATATGGATGCCATTGCCGAATATCTGGCGGCCATCAAACTCGCTCCCAAGCAGCCCGGCCTGCATGAGGAGCTCGGCTCAGAGTACCGGAATGCAGAAAAGCCGCAGGAAGCCGAAGCGGCGTTCCAGCGCGAACTCGAGATCGATCCCTACAACGTTCTTGCGCGGTATAAGCTGGGAGTCCTTGCCGTGGAAAGGAACGACGGCGCCAAAGCGAAAGAGTTGATCGAGGCAGCGCTCCGGCAGAAACCAGGATTGCCCCACGCAGACTACAACCTCGGACGCGCCGAAATGCAGATCGGAAACGATGCAGCCGCGGCGGACCACTTGCAACGCGCGACCGCGACGGAGTCCGATCCGGAAGTACTTCAACAGGCCTGGTTTCAGTTGGGTATTGTTTACCGCCGGCTGCATCGTATGAGTGAAGCGCAGCAAGCCATGGCCACATTCCAGAAGCTCAAGAATGAGGAGGCGGAAAATTCTCAACAGAAACTGAAAAAATTTCAGGTCCAGCGGGATCAGGATGCCTCTCAACCAGCGAATTCTCCGCCGCATCCAAATTGAGCGTACGACCGCATATCAACTTTCTCGAGGATCATCCCTGCGAACTGTGACCCGAATACTCATCTTTGTTCTGGCGCTTATGCTGATGCCAGATGCGGCGGCAGGCCAGCAGGGAACTTCTCCTCTAACTGCGGCGCCGGGAAAAAGCGCTGGTTCGTTCGTTGACGTTACCGCCGCCAAAGGTCTCAACTTTCGCTACCTGTCATCACACACCTCGAGAAAATATCTTTTGGAGACCATGGGTCCGGGCGTGGCTTTGTTTGACTACGATAACGATGGACGGCTGGATATTTTTCTCGTGAACGGCGCCTCTCTCGATGATCCAACTCC
>DASXTB010000190.1:0-9398 GCA_036505615.1 Acidobacteriota bacterium | reverse complement strand
TGAAGATTTATAAGAATCTGAATCCGAATCCGAAGACGACACCACGATTGGATGGGGGGCATTTTGTAATGCAGACGCATCCGCTTGTAACGGATGGAGAACAGAGTCGTACGGCGGTGGTGGACTGGAATGGGGATGGGCGGCTCGATCTCATTCGCGGCTCTGGGAACGGCTGGGTGACGTACTACGAGAATGTTGGAACCAATATCGATCCAGTTTTCAGTTCCCGTGTGAAGCTGCAAGCTGATGGAAAGGAAATTCGCCTGATCAATGGCCCGCGGGATTGCCCGCAAGGGCCTTCGGAACCGAACTCCGGATATACGGCGCCGGTGGTAGTAGACTTTGATGGCGATGGGGATCTGGATCTGATTGTGGGGGACATGCGGGGTTACCAGACTTACTTTGAAAACATTGGCACGCGCAGCCAGCCCAAACTGGCCGCTGGCCGGCTGATCGAAGTTGACGGACAACGGCGCAGCTTCGGCTGGCGCAACGAAATTGCTGTTGGTGACATTGACGGAGATGGAAAGGTCGAAATAGTGAGCACGGCTTATGACGACCGACATATCTCGATCTACAAGCCGAGTACTGTGCAGGACGATCCCAAGGTGCTGAAAGTGGTCAAGGTAGCGCCGTTAATACTGGATTCGGGCGAAGCTCTGCTGCCGCCTCATGCAGGAGGCAACAACAACGGCGACTACATGATGAAGTTGGTTGACTGGGACGGTGACGGCGACCTGGATCTATTCGTCGAGTCGGTCTATTACATCTGGTACTACGAGAACGTGGGAACCAGCACTGCTCCGAAGTTCAAATATCACGGAAGATTTCAAGTGGGAGGAAAGGATCTTATCGTGAGCGGGCATGCGGGCTCGATCGACGCGGTGGACTGGAACGGAGACGGGAGACCAGATCTGATCATCGGTGGGGAGTCGGGCTGGACCTACTACTTCGAGCGCACCTTCCTCGATGGAAACCTACCTAGGGCGATGCTAGGATCCGTGCAACTCAGACCCTAGATCTGGCAGTGTGGGAGTCTTTCGGCAGTAGTCAGGATTGAAATCGCGTGAAGAGGAAGAAAAGAGAGATCTAAGGCGAGAGCAATTTGGAGGCAGTCGATGACGTGCACCTCAGTTTCTCCGGAAGTCATTCAAGAATTACAAAAGTACGATTCACCCACAATAATCAATGTAATCGAGTTGTTTCAGATACAGCCGTGCAACTCTGGGTATATGAATGCAAGCATCAAGTCAATCTTCCCGGAGTTCCCGCCGGTGGTTGGCTATGCCTCGCCCGCAACCTTTCGTGGTGCCATCGCCCCTGCTCAGGCAGAAACTAATTCGAGTTTCCTGGCGCACATCGAGGCCCTCTCCCTACTCCCCCAGCCACGTATTGTGGTGTTTGAGGATCTCGACTCTCCATCAAAGGCGGCGACATTCGGGGAAGTGATGTGTGCCATCTATCAACGATTTGGTTGTGTCGGAATTGTGACTAGCGGAGCCGCCCGGGATATACTGGCAATTCGCAAGCTAGGTTTTGCAGTCTTTGCTTCGTCGACGTGCGTTTCTCACGGATATTCCCGTATCGAAGACATGCATCAGACGGTGCACGTGGGGGGACTCACCATTCGCACGGGAGATCTCCTTCATGCCGACGCCAACGGAATCGTATTGATCCCGCACTCGATTGCCGACTCCGTTGCCCGAGCGTGTCCCCTCTATATCGAGGCGGAGCGAATCGTTCTCGAATTCCTCAGGAGCGAAACGGTCAGCTTGGAGGGCCTGCGGCAGGCCTTTGATGAACACGTGCAAAAGATACTTTCCATCCCGGGAATGGTGCGTGGTGCCGCCGATGTGATACGCAAGAGGAGTCCCGTGGCGAAATTAATCTGATCGTGTTGTGAGCCAATCATCCCAATGCCCAGCAGACTCAAGGTTACGGCGCCGGGAGGGAAATCTGAGGTGATGATCCTGCATCTCTTCGAATGTCTCGGGAGGCTTTAGTGCCCAGCAACTTTTCTGCCCTGGACTGGAGCGTGTTAGGAGTTTATCTGGCGGCTTCAGTTGTCTTAGGAGCGTCTTTTTATCGAAAGCACGAAACCGCCAAAGACTATTTTCTAGCCGGTCGGAGCATGTCCTGGTTCCCCGTGGCGATTTCGATCATCGCTACGGATCTTAGCGCCCTGTCGTACATCGGAGTTCCGGCGCTCGTGTACAAGAAGGATCTGAAATACATGCTCGGAGCCTTCTTGCTGCCAGTTCAGATGTTCCTGGTCATCCTGATCTTCATCCCTCTCTTCTATAGACTTAATCTGTTCTCTGTTTACGAGTATCTGGAACGGCGTTTCAGTTCCTGGACACGCCTTCTTGCCTCATTGTTATTCATGGGAGGACGTGGTGCATGGCTCGCAACCATGACATTTGCGACAGCACTTGCGCTTTCCGAGATGTCAGGAATGAACACTTACGCCGCTATCTTTATCTGCGGGTTCAGCACGACCTTGTATACCTTTCTGGGCGGCATGGAGGCGGTTATCTGGACCGACTTCCTGCAGTTTTTTGTTCTCGTCGGAGGTGCGGTTGGAATTTTAGGTTACATTCTTTCGAGTTATCAATGGAATGTGGGGCACATCTGGAGTGTGGCTTCGACCACGGGCCATACAACGCTGTTCGATTTCTCCTTGAGCCTGACTCGCGAAAACACCTTCTGGGGACTGCTCATCGGCCTGCTCGTCTTCCAACTGTCCACTTACGCAACCGATCAAGTGATTGTCCAGCGGTACTTTACGACCAAGAGTCTGAAAGACACCGTCCGAGCTGTAATGGGTTCGTCCCTTATCGTGCTCCCTGTCCTGCTTCTTCTTTATGGCATCGGAGTGGGTCTTTCCGCTTATTACTACGATCACCCCGTTATGCGTGCGTCTCTGACAAACGCCGATCGCGTGATGCCGCATTTCACCGTTCGGATTCTCCCGGCTGGAATTCGTGGATTGGTCCTAGCCGGAGTCTTTGCTGCCACGATGTCAAGCATATCTTCTGGAATCAACTCGCTGACCACTAGCACGGTGAAAGACGTTATGGAACGAATACGCCCGAGCATTCGAGAAAACGATCTATTTTGGGCTAGATTGATCAGTGCTGCATGGGGACTGGTCTCGATCCTTGGGGCTAGCCTTATGGTAAGCGGCAAGCTAACCGTGCTCGAAAAATTCGTGGCAGGTTACCAATTCTTTGCGGGACCCCTGGTAGGCATGTTTCTCCTGGGATTTCTTACGCGCCGGGCCTCAGGCGGCGCTGTCACGATTAGCGCCGTGTTGGGGTTTGGAGCTGCTCTCGCAGCGGCGCATTGGACCCCGATTCACTGGCTCTGGTATTCGCCAATCGGATGCCTTGTCACTATGGTTCTGGGTTATGGAGGCAGTCTGCTGAGTGCGGCGCCAAACAGCGAGGTGGTGGATCAGTACACGACAGAAGGTGATCGGCAACTACGAAAAGCCGTTTGAGTGTCGGGGTCACGAATTCTTGTGGCTGGAAGCAATTACTGAACAGCTTAAGGAGGAGAGATGTCTGATTATCCCCGCGTTTATATTCGTGGCCGGCTGATCCCTGCATCCGACGCACACATTTCGATCTATGATTTTGGCATCGTCTTGGGCGCTACCGTAACCGATTGTCTCCGTACCTTCCGGCATCTGCCCTATCGTCTGGAAGATCACGTGAAGCGTTTTTACGAATCCTGTAAGTATGCCCGAATCCCAGTCCCAATTCCGGCCGAGGAGGCTGCCGCTGTTACGCGAGAGCTGGTCTCCAGTAATGCCTCCCTATTGTCCCCGGAACAGGACCTGGCAGTGATCTTTTTTATCACACCAGGCGAGAACACGGTTTACGCTGGTTCTGCAGCCGCAACCGATGCCCTGAAGCCGACCTTCTGCATTCACTCGTTTCCGATACCCTTTCACTTGTTTCGAGCCTTTTACACGAAGGGCGGCCACCTGGTGACGCCTTCCACTCGACATGTTCCACCTGAGTGCGTCGACCCGAAGATCAAGAATCGCAGCCGTCTGCACTGGTGGCTCGCCGAGCAGGAAGCGCGTCTTGTCGATCCGGCGGCCATGCCGCTGCTGCTAGATCTGAACGGCAACCTTACCGAGACCAGCGGTTCCAATGTGCTGCTGGTGAAAAATGGAGTGGTGCTCTCTCCCACGCCGCGCAACATTCTTCTGGGTATCAGCCGCAAGGTGGTCCAGGAGATCTGTTATCAGTTAGGCCTACCTTTTGTCGAGCGGGACCTTCAAGTGCACGACGCGATGACTGCTGATGAAGTGTTCGTAACCACCACACCCTACTGCCTGGCGCCTGTGACCCGCGTCAACGGCGTTGCCGTAGCAGACGGCAAGCCCGGGGGCCCAATCTTCGAGCGGATCCTGGGAGCGTGGTCAAAACAGGTCGGAGTCGACATCCGAGGACAGATTATGACCGAGGTCGAAGCTCCGGTCGTTTGAAGCGCGGAGCCGTTGTCTCTCGGAGGGGAAGGCGCAACACATAAATCAGGGCCGGACCTCCAAGGTGCTATGTCTTGCCTTTGGCAGATTTCCTTCCAGAAAGGAACGCTCGAAGTAGTAGGTCCAGCCCGACTCCCCACCGATGATCAGATCTGGTCTCCCGTCTCCGTTCCAGTCCACCGCGTCGATCGAACCCGCATGCCCGCTCACGATAAGATCCTTTCCTCCCACTTGAAATCTTCCGTGATATTTGAACTTCGGAGCAGTCCTGGTTCCCACGTTCTCGTAGTACCAGATGTAGTAGACCGACTCGACGAATAGATCCAGGTCGCCGTCACCATCCCAGTCAACCAACTTCATCATGTAGTCGCCGTTGTTATTCCCCCCCGCATGGGGCGGCAGCAAATCCTCGCCACTATCCAGCTTCAGCACACCTGCCTTCAGGCGTGACCTTTCGCTCGTCGAATTGACAGAAATAAGGCCCGGAGGTGGTTAGAGCACGCTTCGAACACAGTGTAGCCAAGTCGTGAACTGAAAAAGGACAGCCATCTTAAGCAGATAACTCGCTCCTGCGATTCCCTCGACCTCAGGGTAAATGAAGGAGCCGTCGGACTGCTGCAAGCTCAGGAGGTGTTCGGCAATCTGCACGGAGGCTTTAAGGTACCGAGAATCGTTGGTCGTCAAGTAGAGCAAGGTAGAAGCCCAAGCCAACTTATGGCTGAAGCCCGTGCGCATGACATCCGTCGCATTGTGGATGGCCCGTTCAAAATGCTCTTCGCTTGCGCGAAGATACTCACTCTCTCCGGTCGACCCGTAGAGAATTGTCAGAAAGGCGATGAAAAGGCCACTCTTCCAGTAGCCTTGTTTGGGTGCGCCCCGGACCATCGCATATTCGACGGCATCATCCCTGGGAAACTCAGTGAGGAGATGCCCATCGGAATGCCGACACCACAGAAAACGTTCGCTTGGATGGGGCTGGTCGTGTTGCAGTTCCAAAGCGAATTGAGCGATTTTACGGGCATCACCAATCCGACCCGTAAATGCGCAGGCAAGTCCGACCATCATGGTGCTATCGAAATGCATTTCACCGCGGCCTCTATTCCTGTCTTGAAGATTCCCGAAGAGACCGCCAGTTCTTCGATCTTGGAAGGTTAGGGCATAACTTAGAGTGGACGAGGCCACTGCGGTCCTATCCCACATACAAGTTCCCCAAGCCCACCATCCTCCAATGTAGGGGACATACCTCTCCGACCCGGTAGGAACAGAGTATCCTCCATCAGAAGCGAAGAACGTTTGAGACACTTTCTCTATGTAGTGCTGTGCAAAGACGCCTTCCCCGACGGCACGGCAGAAGGGAAGAGCGTCGAAAAGGAAAGTGTCCTTCTGCCCTTGGATAGTGCCATCCTTCTTGCGTTGGGAGCGAAACCAAGAAGCAGCCTTGTCTACGGCTGATTCAAGTCGAATTGCGATCGCTTGTCGTGCCATATCATCCTGAGATGAATCTTTTCCCATAAATCTTAAAGATTCATGTGGAAGTCTCTGCCATTGCGAGAATGCGAGCACATCGGTATTGACCGGCAGAATAAAGAGTCTTATAGTCGTCTGTCAACTGTTAACAGCTATCGGTACTTTCACCGCCAACAGATTTTAGAAGGAGCAGACCCCGGCAGCCGTTATGAAACTGAAAGGAATCATTGTTCCGATAGGCACGCCTCTCGACTCAGATGAGCGGATCGACGAAAAGGGACTTCGACGCCTAACGCGTTACTTGGTAGACGGTGGTGTTCACGGCCTTCTTGTCAACGGTACGATGGGTGGCTTTGCTCATCTCGAGAAGAGTGAGCTGGTGCGGGCACTCGAGATCATTCTAGAAGAAGTGCAGGGCAAGGTTCCCGTCATCGCCAATGTTGGAGAAACAGGGACGAAGCGGGCCATTCAGACGGCGCGGGAATTTGAAGCGTTGCGACCCGATTACCTCTCGATACTGTCACCCTTCTATTTTTTGATGACACAACAGGAACTGAAAGATTTTTTTCAGGAGGTATCGGCGGCGGTCCGCACTCCATGCCTTATCTACAATAACCCGATCACGACCAAAAATAATTTGGAGCTCGGAACGATTATTGAACTCAGTTCAATGCCCAACATTGTTGGCATCAAAGACAGCGACCAGGATTTTGAAAAGTGGGTAAGGCTGGTTGATTCAGTTCGCGGCACAGAATTCGCTGTATTGGTCGGGACGGATACACTCGCAGCGGCCGCTCTTATAATGGGATGCGATGGAGTCATAGGCGGGCTGCATAATGTCTGTCCCCAGATTGCAGTGCGCCTTTACGATGCGGTGTGTACCGGGGATCTCGAGACAGCCAGGTCCCTTCAGCAGAAGTTGAATGATTTGTTCTCAATATTCGAATGCGGAAGTCTGTGGGGGGGCTTCGAGTTCGCACTGCAGCGAATGGGCATTTGCAAGAAGATTACGGTGAGGCCATTCGGCGCTCTTGTGGACCCCGAGTTTCGGAAGCGAATATCCGCGACTCTTGTGAAACACGGCTTGCTTAACGAGGCTGTGGCGTTCAGAGAGCGCTAGAGCGCGCCCTAACCGGCGAATACTGCGGCGATGAGTGGAGAAATCCTTAACCGTGGCGCGCTTGACCACCCATGCCTGCGTTTTCCGATCCAAACGATAATCAGCCCTGCACGTGAGACCACCTCATTTCCACGCCAATACGGCTTAAGTCAGCGGCATGAGTCACACGGTCCATTCAGCAATTTACACTTGTGGGGAAGGACCTGAAAATGAGCCCGTATTTTAGTCTGCTGGACAATGTCGTTATGCTGGTCTACCTGGTTGTCGTTATCGCGACTGGAGCGTTTCTCTACCGTGGCCAGCGTACACCGCGCGACTATTTCTTGGCCGGTCGATCCATGGGCTGGCTCATGGTGACTCTATCCATCTTCTGCACCGGTTTTAGTTCTATCGGTTTTATTGGCTCCGCCGGAGTTGGCTATAAGCGAGATTTGATTCTTTTTTCGGCGATGTTCAATATGCCCGTGGTCACTTTAATCCTGCTGACCGTCCTGATGCCATTCTTCTACAAATTAAACCTCTATACAGCTTATGAGTACCTGGAGGAACGTTTTGACTTGAAGACGCGCGCGTTGGCCTCAGGCTTGTTTTTGTTCATGCGCAGCTTCTTGACGGCAACTATGCTTTACGCCACCGCCCTGGTTTTTTCTGAGACGCTGAATGTGAGTCTTTTCTGGACGGCGCTGGCGTTAGGTCTAGTCTGCACCTACACCGTTCTGGGCGGGATTAAGGCAGTCATGATCATTGACTGTATCCAGTTTTTTATTATCAACATCGGAGCATTGGCCGCCCTTGTTACCATGATCGCAAGCATCGACGGGGGATTTATAGGCACGCTGCGCGAAGCGAGCGTATCCGGCAGGCTTCGCCTTTTCGATTGGTCATTCCATCTTTATGGAAACGAATACGATAGCTGGAACTGCATTATCGGCCTTTTTTTTGCGAATCTCGCTTCATTCGGCGTGGACCAGACAATGATGCAGCGCAACCTAACCAGCAAGACTTATGAAGTAAATCGACGCGCCACAATCATGACACCCGTTTTTTGCGTGCCGCTCTCATTGCTTTTTTATTTTCTCGGTACCGCGCTTTTTGTGTACTACCAACAGCACCCGGGACTGGTTGATCCTAACATTGCAGGGGATCGCGTGCTCGTGCATTACGTGCTTACTCGGATGCCTTCCGGGCTGCGAGCATTGATGATCGCTGCCATTTTTGCCGCTGCTATTACAAACATTGATTCTGCATTCAACTCTCTTGCTACCGTGACGACAGTGGATTTTATTGACCGCTTCAATAAGAAGGGGCAAAAGCTCTCCGTGGGGTGGGCAAGAGCCATCACCATATTTTGGGGAGTTTTTTCCACAGCACTGGCACTGTTCTGGGTCTACCGAGGGGGACTGAGTAGTGTGCTGGAGAATGCCATTGTGATCGGCTCGTTCTCAAGCGGACCGCTGTTGGCCATTTTTTTGGGAGGAATGCTTTTTCGACGTCTTACAGCCAATGGCGCTTTCTATGGCTCGGTTGTAGGTTTGTTTATGGTCTGCTGGACTGAGTTTTTGCCGCGACTTGCCCAGACCTATCACTGGGACCTGCCTCGATGGCTGGCTCTCACCGGAGGAATTCACAGCTTCTGGTATGGAGCCCTTGGATTCCTAAGCACAATGCTATTCGGCTCAGTTATAAGCTGGTTTGGGTCGGCTCCCTCCCCGGCAGAAGTCAAAGGGTTGGTGGTTGGCGAGCCCATTCTTGATCGAGGGACCCGGTTATAAGCGTCAGATCCCGACTAAACTGCGTAACCTGATCAAAAGAAACCCTCTTTTCTTAATACGTCAATCATGCGTTCGGGTCTGGTGAGGGGCAGTTCGACCCATTGATTCCCCCGCCGTTGCGATTCATAAATCGCCATAATCATTTCGACCGCAGCTCGCCCATCATATCCGTTCGCGCGGGGCTGCCGGTCCTTCTGGATACACTCGACCAAGTCCCGAGCTGCTCTAACCTGACGAACTTCTTTCCAAGCCGGCTCTGGCATCTCTTCTTTTACAAGTTCGTACCACCAACCTTTCTCGACCGCTCTAGGTTGGGAAATCCAAGTTCCTTCCCCAAGTCCTCCCCCCAGTCGGATAACGGCGTGCTGAAATGTCAGCTCAATTTCTATTCGATAGTGTTCGGTCAGCTCATCGCAAACCAATGCACCGTCGATACCATTCTTCAACTGAATGAGCGCAAAGGCGGTATCCTCGACACGAAGCTGTTTTCTCTCGCGACGAGTGGCTGTTCCCAAAATCGCCTTCACGTCACCCCCGA
>DASXTB010000189.1:0-12033 GCA_036505615.1 Acidobacteriota bacterium | reverse complement strand
CCTCAAGAAATCGGGCGAGGGTCTGACTGGTGGCGCGCAAGGCAGTGTACATCGTTCGCTTCCAATCCTTTTCCGAACGTCAGTTCTTGCTTCCTACCATTGCTAACTGATGATCTTTTGTCTCTGATGCCGTTCGTTTTGTCTACTCTCGTGGGGAATGATTCCGTCCTAGAAACTCCCTGATTTCGTCCAATTGATCTTTATTGATCCCATAAAATTTTTTGGACGGCGTTGCTTTCCGCTCGGTAAGCCACCCTTTTGAAGTCAAAGAATCAAGCGCTTTCTGAACGTCCTCTTTCCCCCATTCAGCTTGGCCTTCAGGTAGCCACCACTTGAGAATTCCCTCGGGCATGTCTTTGGCATCGGGATGCTTGATCAAGTATCCGAGAATCTCACGGACTAGTTCGAGTTGACCGTAGCGGGAGTCCCTTTTTTTCAAGGATTATCCTCGTCAGATCATGGCGCTCTAATCGTCAGGTTATGCCTTGCAAATGGGATGCCAAAAGATACCCGTGGCAAACGCTTAAGTTATCGAGGGATCTTACCTCACGGTTTTTGCGGGTGCGGCATACTTGCCGCATCGCGTTAGGCGGGCTCTTTAAGAAGAATCACATAGATAGGGAAGTACAAGATGCGGCGGACAGACCGCACAAGGTGCGGCTCCTCTGCCGCAGCTCAAGCTTAGGAGGATCGCCTTAGAAGGGGGAAGAGGGTTGAATGATATCAGATCCGAAAGGAGTGCCGGTCCAGGCTATATTTTCGAAGGAGTCGTTGAAAAGTGCGGCGCTGTTTACCGGCGGTCTTAGCCGCTTGCGTAACGTTGCCCCGATGCTCTGCCAGAAGACTCGCCAAATAGCCTCTTTCAAATCCCTCGATCGCCCGGATCTTCGCCTCTCGAAGGGAGCTCCGCTCGGAGTCCCCACTGGTGTACGGTAGAGGAAGATCGATCTCCTCCGGCCGCAGCACTGGTGAAGAGCTAAGAAGCATAGCCCCTTGGATCACACATTCCAATTCCCGGACGTTCCCCGGCCAGGAATGGACCATCAATTTTTGAAGTGCTCCAGGAGAGAGGTGGGGAGGTTCTCGGTCACATTGGATCGCATAACGTGTGAGAAAGTGCGAAACGAGATGTGGGATATCCTCGATACGCTCACGAAGCGGTGGAATGGATATGGAGAGCACATTGAGCCGATAATAAAGATCCTGCCGGAAGAGTTTGAGTTCAAGCTGCCGCTTGAGGTCGGCATTGGTAGAGGCGATGATGCGGACATCAGCGGACAAGATCCGGGAGGAACCCAGTGGGCGATACTCCCCATTTTGCAGGAAACGAAGGAGCTTAACTTGAGCGGAAGGACTTAAAGTATCAACCTCATCAAGAACGAGAGTCCCTCCCTTGGCTTCGGCGATGAGCCCTTTTTCTGCGCAGGAGGCATCTGTAAAGGCTCCTTTGGCATGTCCGAATAGCTCATTTTCAAACAGATGATCCGGCAATGCGCCACAGTTGACCGGAATAAACGGCTTGCCTAGCCGGGGACCAGAGTAATGAATTGCCCGAGCAAAAAGCTCTTTTCCGGTTCCCGTCTCTCCCGAAATTAGGACTGTCCCGTTAGAGTGAGCCAGAAGCGGGATTTTCTCGATCACCTGCAGGAACGTCTCGCTCTCACCCACTAGTGACTCCAGCCGCAACTTCTCTTTGATCGCCTTGGCGCGAGAGGGAGTAAATGTCGCGGCCTTCCAATGAAGAAGGCGCTGAATACGAAGAAACAGATCCATCTCCTTGAACGGACAAGAGAGAAAGTCATCCATGTTGTCGAGCAGGGATTGACAAACCTGCTTTGGGTTGTCCCAGCCCACGCAGAAGAGCGCGAGGATAGAGGACTGGTTCCACTTTCTTCGAACCGACCGGGTAAGCTCTTCGATGGACTCCTTTAGCGAAGGTCGAAGAAGAATAAGATCTGGTACCGGGGATATCGGTCTGGGTGGAAATATGTTGCTAGTTTGGAGATTTATCTGCCCGAGAGGTAGAACACCCTGAACCAACTGAGCTAGCTCTCCACATGTATCTGCCGGGCAGGGGGTCGGATTCAGATCGAGCACTAGAATATTGTTATGGATCCCCATCTCCACCCCCTTTTGGGAAAGCCACTTATGCCGATTTCCCCTTCTAAGAGAGAAGGTTGGTTCCAGGCTCTGTGTAGTTGCTCGCGCGCATCGGATTCGAGGCGCTTGCCACGAAGAGCGCGGGATTCGCGTTTTTGCTCGGGAAGCCGGACACCGAAGGCTCGGTCGCCCGCTCGGCGCAGGCGATGCGCGAGAGGGGCGGTTCACCTTTCCCGCGCGAGGCTGTTCCCTTTGCCGAGATCAACGCGATGTTTAATCAATAGGATTTCCTTTAGCGACTGATGGAGGATAGAGCGGGACCGAGTAGGATTTCAAGCGATTTCAAAGAAGTCTAAAACAGGAGTCTTGAGTTGAAAACGTTGGGATCAGGACGGCAACGGTAGGAGAGGCCAGTTGCTGCATGGAGTGCAGGAAGGAACCGGAGAGAGCCGCCCTGAGCGTCCAATGATCGTATGCTAAGGGCAGGCTCCGCCGAATCGACTTCGTAGATCGTCTTGATGACGCGCGCCCAATTGCTCACGGCGATCGCTGGTCCGCTCGCTCACGCGCGCGGCTGGGAATTTTCCCACAAGTCCTTAGGGCCGAGGCTCGGCTTTTGCAAACAGCGTCCAGGGTAGTCCCGGCATGTCGCGCAGGTACTTTTCCTGCCATCGATACTCGGGATGCTCCGTTAGGAAGTCCTTTGCCACAAAATTCTGCCCGCAGGGATGACCCATCGATGCCCAAAATTTCAGTTCCCGGGCCAGATTGCCATCGGTCGCTTTTGCCTGCACTGTGCCGCCAGGATAAAACTTGCCCCAGTCCCACTCCGGTGTTCCGCGTGGATCCTTGTCCACATGCCCGCAAAGAGAGTTAGCGCTCGCTTCCTCTTTCTTCCGGAAAGAATCGTAATGGTCGGCCTCCACTTTCCTGGCCGTCTCAACATCGATCTTGCCCTTATATTGCCGCATCAGCTCCTCCCAGCGCGCCCGGCGCGCATTGGGAGATGTATTTTTGGCGTTCACGTCGAAGGTGGTTTCTTGTTTGGTCACCTCCGGATCACTGGGGAAGTTGGAACCGACAAAATATCCGTCCTTGGATCGCCACAACGGAGTATTCTTCAGCCCCAATTCCAATTGCGCAATCTCTCCGGTTTTGTAGTCACCAAGCAACCAGTCATTGGCGTATCCGCCGTTGTTTCCTTCGCGCATCGCGGCCACCCATTCGTCGATGGAATTCGAGTATTGAGTCGCTTTCCGAACTCGCACAAATTCTGCGACGCCCTCCGGGTCAAAGCCGTGAAACTGCGTGATAGTCGTTTCTGTCACCATCAATCCGCTGTCGGATACAAAGAAGTCATCCCCGCTGTGAATAAATCCCGGCAATGCATCCATCAGGATCCGGTGTCCCCTTTCAGGAACCAGATCAACGATGACATTCCAACGCTCTCCGGTGACGTAACTGGTCCAGTTGTTATGAGCCATCACGATTCTGCCGTCGCGCGTCCATGAACCGGTCGCCACGAAAGCACTGCAATTGCCGGGAGCTTTATTTTGACCAGCTTCCGGATGGCTTTTGCTTTCCAGCCAGGGGACGTAGTAGAAAGGCAACTCCTCCCAGGCATTGATGGCGACTATGTCCGCGCGGTCGATCTTCGAAGATCCCATTTTCGCAGCTACGCCCGCAACAATGCCATCCAGCTCCTTACGGTATTCCTCAGGAATTTTTTCCCAGAACAGCTGGATCCCCGCACTGCGATAGAATTCCCAGTTTTTCTTCGTGTCGTGCTCTGCCAGCGCGGCCAGTGTATCGCGTAGGTCACGAATCTCGCCCGCCAGCAGGTAGCCATGTTGGTACCCGATGATCTCGGGTGCTCCTTCCAAATGAACATACACCCACCCGTTTTCCTCCCTGCGAAATGCCTTGGACATCTTTTGTTCATGACTGGGAGATCCGGCGGGTTTTTCGGTCACCTCGATTTTCCCCTTAGTTTCCGTTGGCCGGTTCCCTGCGCAGGAAACCAACATCAGGAGCGAAGCCACCAACAGAGTCCAATGGAGTAACTTCAATCTTTGCGTGGGATTCATAAGCCCCCTTTGCCAGATTGCAGGCATCGTATCACAGGCCGGCAATCGCGGATCCCTCTGCCGCGATAAAATTTTTCTTCAGTAGCTGATATTTAAATTCTCGTTGGCAACCACTGGAACAAATCTTCAACTTTCGAGTCCAAGATTGCATCAGGACCCTCAGGGGGACTGGGGTGGTGCTAATTTATCGGACGGCAATCGTCGGCCCAGTCTCACTGGAATCAACATTCGGGTTTCCGGTTCAAAGAGTTAGAGGTTCTTGAGAGCCATGTTAAACTTTTTTCGGTTAGGGATTCGAGGCTGGGGCCGGCCAAGCAGTCAGATGGTTTTGCCGCCGCCACTGAGGAAGTTCACCGCAATTCCCACCCGGGGAGAGTTTCGCCCCAAATATTTCCAATTTCCAAACAAGGAGGTTGCTATGAGGAGAAGTCCGCTGACAACCGTGATTATGCCCGTATTTGTCGGTTTGATGCTGATAAGTCCCACGTTCGGCCAGGAACCATCATCGTCCAGCGCACCCAGCCGAACCGCTCAGGCCATTTCAGGAGAAAAGATGAAGATCAAAGGCGTCATTGTCAAACGTGACGCTGACAAGGTGATCGTGCGCGACGAGAGATTGACAGACTGGACCGTCAGCCTGACCAACACGACGAAAGTAGAACAAAAGACGGGTTTTTTCAGCCGCCCAAAGAACTACGCAACTACCCAACTTCTGCGAGGCCTCAATGTTGAGGTTGAAGGCCGCGGTGACAGCACCGGCGCGTTGACGGCGGAGAAAATTAAATTCTCCGAGAAGGATTATCGCGTAGCTCAAACCGTTGAATCCCGCGTTACACCGGTAGAACAGCGTGTGGGAGAAGCCGAAACTCGCCTCAATCAGAGCGAGCAAAACGCGCAACGATTGTCAGGCCAACTTGAAGAGCTGAGCGCTATCTCAAATGCCGCCAAAGGCGGAGCGAAAGCAGCGCAAGAGACCGCCGATCAGGCTCTGACGGGCGCCAATCAAGCTCTGTCAGGCGTCAGGGAGACAAATACCCGGATTTCCTCTCTGGTTACCGGATTGGATGAGTATGAAGCGAAAGAGAACGTGATCGTCAATTTTAGAGTCGGAAGCGCCATGCTTTCTTCCGACGCAAAGGCGAAGCTCGACGAGCTCGCCAATAAGGCCAAGATGGAGAAGGGTTTTGTCGTCGAGGTGACTGGCTTTGCTTCGTCGGACGGTAGTGAAAGTTTCAATAAGCGTCTCAGCGAGCACCGTGCCGACGCGGTAATCCGATACCTGGTCGAGAACCACAACATTCCCCTGAGGAGAATCATCACGCCGTTTGGATACGGAGAGTTGCAGCCAATCGCGGACAACCACACACGCGAAGGCCGAAAACAGAACCGGCGCGTCGAGGTGAAGATCCTGGTCAACCGTGGCCTGACCATGTCTGCTGACACCAATCGGCCGGCGATGGACAATGTCCCGCCGGAGTGAGGCTCGACAGCCACAGCTCCATGACGACAGCCCCGCTTACGCTAGCGGGGCTGCGTCATTTGCCACTTAACCAATCCGTGCTCGCCCAACTGTCTGGATACTCCCCGCCAAGACCCAAATATTGTCATCTTCTCGTCGGGTTAATCTCAGTTCTCTTGTCAGTCAGCCAAACTTCCGCTCAGAACCCGAGCAACGTGATCAGAGTGAGATCAAATTTGGTTGTGGTGCCCGTTTCCGTGACCGACGCGTCCGGCCGTCCCGTTCGGGACCTGAAGGCGGAAGATTTCCGAATTGAGGAGGAAGGAAACTCTCAGAAGGTGATCAGCCTTGGCGAGCCAGGCAAAACACCCTTGGACCTGGCGTTGTTATTTGACGTGTCGGCCAGCGTCAGTAAGCAATTTCAATTCGAGCAGCAGGCCGCTTCAGCTTTTCTAAAAACTGTTTTGAGAACCAGTGACACTGTGTCGGTCTTTTCCATCGGCTCTACGCCAAAGATGATCCGAGCGCGCACTTCCAGCGCCGGGAAAGCGTCTGCCGGCCTTTCTTCCCTCACGGCAACGCGGGAAGCGACGGCTTTCTACGATTCCGTGGTCGAGGCGGCTCGGTATCTAGGCACCACTCCCAATCCGGGTGCACGGCGTGTGCTCGTAGTGATTTCTGACGGCGAAGACAATAACAGCGAGCGTTTCAGGCTGCCCGACACACTGCGTGAGCTGCAGCGGAATGATTGTATCTTTTATTCCATTAATCCGAGCGGCCCAGCCATCCGCCTTAACAAGATCAGCATGAAGGGACAGGAGGCCATGACGTCTCTAGCGGCCGAGACGGGCGGTGCTTTTGTCCCAGCCAAGCCAGACGACTTGGAGGCAGTGTTCCGCCAGATTGCCGCCGAGCTTCAGGCCCAGTATCTTCTGGGATACTATTCGACCGACAGCGGAGCAGACGGCGTGTTCCGGCGAATTACGGTTCGACTGTCTGTGAGACCAGAACTTCGTGTGCGTGCGCGCCGCGGCTATTACTCTGGGAAGGTCAACGCTGGAGCGTACTAACCCTCAGCGCCGGCAGAGCATGCCCGGACCATGCACGGTTGTAGCGATAGCCTGGAATGCAGACCAATTTGCCGCCCTGCGAGGGAGAATCTTTTGAAACATAGGTTCATTCTACTGGCGCTTTTCATCGTACTCCCCGTGCAGGCATTACCTCAGGCAAGAAGGACACAGAAACAACGAGCGCCCGCACCGAAGCCGCAGGCCACCTCCGACTTTCGCGAAGAGGCCGGCCAGATTGCCAATCAGCTCAAGCTTCTTACCCGATTTCTTTTCGTGTACGGGAAAATTTCCAACGGTCTGGAAACAGCAGACGAGCAAGCGAGACGTGGCGAGTCATCCGACGCCTTGCAAACCAAAATAAAGTTAGACAAAGCGGATGTCGTCAACAACCTCGGAAATATCAAAGCGGGACTGGAGAACGTGGCTCAGAGTCTGAAAGCGAAACCGCAGTTACGAGCGCCATATATAAAACTGTCGGACGCCGTAGAAGTGGTCGCGAATGCCCAGCGATTGGCTGCCGCAAATCGCTTCGATGAGGCTGGGAAGGCGCTGCTGGGAGCGGCTGATCGTTTGTCCGATCTGCTAGTGGAGCTGGCGTTGAAGGGGGCAGGAGGTAACCCGCAAATAAAATCTCAGAAATGACAAAAGCCAGGGTTTGATGCCCTGGCCTTTGATTTTGCCGATGCTCGTTCGAAGATCTTAGGCAGCAGGCTTCTTGGCTTTCTTGGAAGTGCCGGCCTTCTTCTTCATCGATGCCTTTTTCGAGGACTTCTTCTTTTTCTTGGTAGTAGTAGTGGCCGTCTTCTTGGCTGGCGGATTCTGCTCAGCCGGTTTGGCAGGGGTCTGCGCAAACAGAATCCCCGCAACGTTAAAAACTAGGACCGCCACAATCGAAAGGATTAAGCGCTTCATTTTGTCACCTCCTTTGGCCCGTGGAACGTCAAGGGTATTTTAATCTTATACCATAAGCACGATTTTTTCGTACCCGCGCAATCTTCATCGTGCAGGAGACGCCCCACGGGGCGTCTCTCCAATAGCGCCGCTTCGCGGCGCCTTGGAGTTTGGACATTTTCTGAAAAATGAAGGGTCGCTGCCTAGCAGTGGGCGGACTTCGTCCCGGAGGGACGATTCGAGAATAGCCCAGCGATTTATCGCTGGGAATGGGGTGAGCCAAAGAATAGGAGTCCCGTAGAGACGTCTGAAACTCCTAGCTGGCAATCCAAATCAGCCGTCCCTACGGGACTTCTTGCTGTGAAGCTTCCTAAACCCAGCGATGAATCGCTGGGCTATTATCGGCTGTCCCTCCGGGACAGCTTTGGAGTTTGGACATTTTGGAGAGACGGCCGGTGGGCCGTCTCCCGCACAATCTTTCATCGTGCAGGAGACGCCCCACGGGGCGTCTCTCCAATAGCGCCGCTTCGCGGCGCCTAGCTCGCCTCCGGTGGGCTTAGTTGTCCCTCCGGGACAGCTTTTTGTCCGCTTCGCGGACGCCCTGGTTTGCAGATACTTTTCTGTCGCCCGCCCTTCAGGCGGGCTAGCGCCGCTTCGCGGCGCCCTAGAGTTTATACATTTTCTCGGTCCTTGAAAGCGGTCCAGCCCGGCCGCTTTTTGGCTGGGCGGAAGAATAAAGTCCAGGGCGGAGCTTGCGGAGCCCTGGGAGTGCCGACCATTTTTCCACGTCTTAGGCCCGGCCCGTTTTTGGGGCGGGCGACTGAATGCCGGTAGCTCTAATCCTCGCTCTTGCGCATTGCCTCCAACAGCTTGGCCCATTCTTCAGCAAAGCTCACCTTGCGGTGATGCTCCTCCTGATTGGCAATGTATCGCGCGTGCGCTCAACTTGAGAAGGACTCACGCCAACTGCCCCATATCCTTCCTGCCACCCAAAATGAGGACAAATCTGTTCCATCCAAGGCTGTCCCAGGGCTACGCAAGCTCCGCCCTGGGCTTTATTCTGCCGCCCGCCCCCAAAAACGGGCCAGGCCCGATTGCGTAGCATGATCGGCCGTCGCAGGTCCTTCCCGAGCGCTAGTCCGCTACGCGAACTTAGAGAATGTAGAAATCCAGAGCGCCGCTTCGCGGCGCCAAGGCGATCCTGTGGGCGCGCGCAGCAAATTTAACAAGATTCGCCGAAATTTGATATTTTGATCTTATTTGAATTTCTTCGGTAGAGTGCGGTAAAAGCACGCACGAGAAGTTAAACGGGATGGGGGCTTGTCCGATGGAAGAGGCTGAGATTGGCGAGGTTGGAGTAGATAAGGCGGGCGATCGCGCGCTGGAGAAAGGGAGGGAGGAAGGAATGCGGGCGCCGTGGCTGCGCTGGCTGGCTCTCTCTACCGCTTTATTTGCCGTGATTGCAGCAATAGCTTCTCTGCAATCGGGGCGTCTTGCCAACGAAGCACTGTTGCGGATGAATGAGGCAACTCTCAAGCAGTCACAGGCCTCAGATTCATGGTCTTACTATCAGGCCAAGGGAATAAAAATGATTGCGCGCCAGGTTGAGGCGGACCTGCTGATGAATTCTCACGGGCCGGCCGATTTGATCGCTAAGACTCGCGATGAAGCCAGCCGCTACAAGAGCGAGCAAGAAGAAATTCAAAGAGAAGCCCGGCGGCTCCAGCAGGAACAGAAGGAACTCCAGGAGAAATCTACTGAGCAACTCGAGCACCATCATCTGTTCGCTTACGCGGTGACTCTGCTTCAGGTGGCAATCGGCCTGTCGGCCGTGGCGGCGATTGTGGAGCGGCGCCAGGTCTGGGTCTTCGCTCTACTGGCAGGAGCCTCCGGCGTTGCGCTGTTTGTCTTCGCCATTCTGAAACTGCGGCACTGACTCAGGCGGAAAGCCGGAGGAGGCTGCCTCAGAAGGGATGAAACCACGGGGGACACCGGGAACACGGGGCCGGAAGGGCTTTCGACGCTGCCACTAAATCCTAACAAAGGAATCCTAAAATTCCCCATGACACAAACGTGTCATATCTTGTTTTTCTAGCAAGATTTCTTAAACCGATGACTGATGACCGATGACTGATGACGTTTTGGTTGCCTGAGAGCCGCACCGTGGTTCATGGTTTTAGTGTCGAACGCCTCAGTATCCACAAAAGCAAACAACCCATCCCCGAGCCAAACAGCGTGCCCAGCCCCACTCCGAACGTGAGGTGGCCGAGAATATGTCGGATCTGGGACGGGTCGGCATGGGGAAACGAGTATTCGGGCGCAGTGAAGATATTGCCCGTGCCCGTCAAGACGGCAAAGCCGATGGCGGCAACTATCAGCAACTCCTCAAACAATACCAGTAAAGCCACAGAAAACACGACGTTCGCATAACTGCCGGCCCGACGGAAATGTATTAGAAGCACCGCCAGCAGCACGGAAATCGCTACGGCAGCAGTAACGCTGACCACGCTTACCAGACCGCCTGGGGCTCCGGCAGTGGCCAGAACCAGCCGCAGCAGCCAGACAGCCGCGATCAGGCCGAACAAAGGCGCCAGCAGTCGGATGTGATCCCGCAACGACAATCCCCCGACGTTCATGATTCCTCCCTGACAGCCACAGCTCCTCGGACAAGCAGAAGCGTCATATCATCGTCAGCTTCCCTGCCTGGACCGCACCACTGTCGCACCGCCGTCATCACCTTCTGCTGAATTTCAGCCAAAGGATTACGCCAGTGCTCTGCGACCAGCTTTTCGAGGCGGTCCGCGCCAAAGTCGTCACCCTGCGGCCTCGTCGCGTCGGTGATGCCGTCCGAATAGACAACCAGCAAGTCGTCACGGGCGAGCGCGACGCTTCCTGCCTGGTAGTCCGCCGCGGGGAACATTCCCAGCGGCAAGCCTCCCTGCTCGAGCCTATGGCTGCTGCAATCGCTGATCAGCAGCGGCACTTCATGCCCGGCATTGACATAGCAGAGTCGGCCGTCAGCCCGGTTCCACAGACCGTAAAAAAGCGTCGCGAAGCGCGATGTGTCGGTAATCTGGTACAGGTGTCGATTCAGTTGAGAGCATACCTCTTCGGGAGAACGCCCTGTCCGCGCAAGCATCCGCCAGACCGCCTGCAGGTTAGCCATCAGGATGGCCGCCGAGATGCCCTTTCCGCTGATATCGCCGACGACGAAGACAACGCGCCCATCCTCCAGTTTCATCACGTCGTAGTAGTCACCGCTGATGCCGCGGGCAGGAACACACACGGCTGCGAATTCCAAGCCGGAATCGGCGGGAAAATGCCGGGGAAAGAGCGCCCGCTGCACTTCGAGAGCAAAGCTCAATTCGGCTTCTTTGCGCGCCAGCTCGTGACGGCTGGCACGCAACTGCGACTGGACCCGGTAGAGCGTCATCCCCAAGACGGAGACCGCCGTGGTTCCGGCAAATGTCAGCCCCCAAGTAACGGCAGCCGATGTTTCGAGCAAGTTCCTGCCAAGATAGAACAGTAGTGCTGCTCCCACCAAAAATCCAACAAGAACTATCTTCTCGCGCACGGCTGGCCATTAGCTTGAGCCAAACCGGGCTGATCTGACAAGCGCCGTAGTAAGAAAACTCAAGTTCGCACTGTTGTAATCCGAACTCCAGTTGACAGAAGGAACCAGATTAGCGCGCCACCACTGTCGACCACCAAGTCAGCAAGATGAAGAGGAGCTGCATCGGCGCCCTGAGCCAGAGCGGCGTCGGTGGCTTTCCACGGAGTGTTACGCCGGAGCGTGGAGCCATCGAGCGCGCCGGAGGCGCGCTATGTCCGCGAAGCGGACCAATAACAGTAGCCGGGGGTGCTCAGGCGCGAAGCGCCAGTCACCCTCGGTCAGGGACTCCCCGCACGGAATCGGACCGCCCAAGCGGTCCCATTTTTCCTTCATTCGTCCTTCGCAAATTCCTCGGTAGCCCGGTTGTGTAGTTGAGAAGGAATCGTGTGCGAAGTAGAGAAAAGTTCGTCAAAAATGGATCAAAACGAGGGGAAGAGAGTTGCGCGATTTCCAGTGGCAGGACGGCTATGCAGCTTTCTCCGTAAGTGAGTCCCATCTGGAGTGGGTGCGCCGCTATGTCGCCCGCCAGAAGCAACATCACAGGCAATGTCCCGCTTGGCGGGATGAGCTGCTGCTGCTACTCAATAAACACCAAGTGCGGTATGACGAGCGCTATCTTTGGCATTGAGGCATCGATGACTACCGAGCCTGATGGGACCGCTTACGCGGTCCCTGGAGATTGGACATTTCCTAGCAAGCCTACTATTATTTTATTGACCTACCTACTCCAGTATGCGACACTTTCTGCGTGAAGGAGGAGTGTCGACATGTCACAAGAAAAAATTAAGGAAGCGGTCAAGGAGGCCGTAGCTG
>DASXTB010000188.1:0-10957 GCA_036505615.1 Acidobacteriota bacterium | reverse complement strand
GGCCTTCGGCGTCTCCGTCTGCGGCTTGCCATCGTTGCTGCCCATATTGTCACAGAGGCCGCGTCTGTAAGTTCCGGATATACTCTAGGCGATTTTACGATCTACTGGACAGCCTGTCGCACAAAAAAAGAAATCGAACAGTGGACCAAATCGATATCGCCACTCATTCCGGATTGCACTACGAGACTCACGGCTCGGGCAGGCCGGTGCTTTTTCTTCACGGCTTTGGCGCCCATCTCTATACCTGGAAACATCTGGTAGAGCCGCTGTCAAAGAGAAACCGGATTCTGCTGGCCGACTTGAAGGGGCACGGTCAATCCCCCAAACCGAAAGACAAGAAATATTCGGTCTACGATCAAGCAGATCTGGTGCATGAGTTGATTTGCAAGGAGAATCTGAGCGATCTGACAATTGTGGGCCACTCGTTTGGTGGGGCCGTAGCGCTGGTTGTGGCTCTGCGCTTTATAGAGGAGAAAGAGCTTCGGCTCTCGAAGTTGGCGTTGCTTGACAGCGCGGCATTTCGCCAATCTCTGCCTCGCTTTGTGAAGATGCTACGGACCACGTTGATCAACGTTATCTCGTTGAACCTGCTTCCTTACAAGTTTCAAATTCGAACTGTTTTGTGGGAGACATATTTCGACAGCGCCAAGATTTCGGAGGATTTCGTCGAGTCCTACGCCAAGATTCTGGGAATGCCAGGGGCCAAGCATGCGCTGATGGAGACGGCAAAGCAAATCATCCCTTCAGACATCGATCGGCTGGCTTCAGAGTATCGAAAGATAAAGCTGCCTACGTTGATTGTGTGGGGCGGAGAAGATCGGACGGTGCCGTTGGAGATTGGAGAACGCTTGAGTCAGGTATTACCCAATTCGGAGATGGTGGTGATAGAAAAGTGCGGGCATGTTCCCCAGGAAGAGCAGCCGGAGGAGTTGTTGAAGATTATTTCCAGGTTCCTGGCCCGCCCGTCACCTGGATTATTCACAAATCTTCGGCAAAAGACCTAACGCAAAGGCGCGAATGCGCAAAGACGCAAAGCGGCAAAGCCGCGACCAATAAAAGCCGAACGTGGTCGGCGGTTCAGCGGCAAATTTTGTCGAAAGCGCAAGATTATGAATAATGCAGGTCAGGGCGGGACGCGGAAGAAAGCCAAGGACACTGCTGACACAGAGGGGCCACGGCGGACATAAACGGGACAGGGCGAAGCAAAAGGTTTAGAATAATCCGCCCGGCGCCTGTCACAAATTGCTCTCCCATTCGTATGGGTATTTAATCCGACTCTTGTTGACGAAGCTTAAGCACAATCTGGAAGGGACAAACATGATAAAAAGATCACATTTCCTTGCCGTGCTGCCTGTTTTATTTTCACTGTTGATCGCTCTAACCCTGGGCCAGTTTCCGGGCGCCCCTCCTGCTTCGCCGCCTCCCCCTCCGGTAAACCAGTCGGATGACCCGCTGTTGAAGAACTTTCGCTGGCGTGCCATCGGCCCGGCGAGCATGGGCGGCCGGATTGATGACATCGCCGTCGTTGAGAGCAACTCTTACGTCATATACATAGCTTTGGCTACGGGAGGCGTTTGGAAGACCACTAACAACGGCACAACCTGGGAGCCGATTTTCGACAGCTACTCCAGCGCCTCCATCGGTGATATCGCTGTTTGCCAATCAGATCCCAATATCGTATGGGTGGGAACAGGTGAGGCCAACAACCGCCAGAGTTCCTCCTTCGGAGACGGGATCTACAAATCGACCGATGCAGGCAAGACCTTCGCGAACATGGGATTGAAGGAGACCCAGAGCATCGCCCGCATTGTCATCGATCCCAAAGATCCCAATGTGGTCTACGTCGCGGCCCTGGGACATCTATTTGGGCCAAATCCGGAGCGCGGCATCTACAAGACCTCCGACGGAGGGAAGAACTGGACCCATCTGAAGTACATCGACGAGGACACCGGATTTACCGACCTGGTCATGGACCCTTCTGACAGCAGGACGCTGTACGCCGCCTCCTATCAGCGACGCCGAACCCCCTGGGGCTTCAATGGCGGGGGAGCCGGCAGCGGCATCTGGAAAACCACGGACGCAGGAAGGACCTGGACGAGGCTCTCCGGCAACGGACTTCCTGCCGATCCCATCATTGGCCGCATCGGGCTGGATGTATCGCGATCCAACCCCAGCGTTGTTTATGCCCAAATTGAAGTTGGGGCCAGCTCGGGCACGGGGGCAGAAATAACTCCCGGGCCCGGATTCGGCCCTCCAGGCGAGGAGGCCACGACCCAGACAGCAGCGGGAACTCCACGTCAGGGTCCTGCCGGTGCAACTGCCGCACCGCCTTCAGCGCAGGCGCCCCAAGGCCGGCAAACGGGACAGCCGGCGGTCCAGCAGCCACCCAACCCGGCGCGCAGTGGCGTCTGGCGCTCGGACGACAAGGGAAAAACATGGACGATCATGAGCAACAACAACAATCGCCCCATGTATTACAGTCAAATTCGTGTCGATCCGAGTAATGAGAAGACCGTTTACACCTGCGGTGCTCCTTTCCATAAGTCGACCGATGGCGGAAAAACTTTTGCCGTCGTGCAGGGCATTGCACATAGCGATCATCATGCAGTTTGGATCGATCCCAAGAACGGCAATCACCTGATCGTCGGTAATGATGGAGGACTCGATGTCAGTTATGACCAGGGAGCTACCTGGGAATTCGTCAACAATATTCCCGTCGGGCAGTTCTACGCTATTGCCACCGACATGCGCAAACCCTATTACGTGTACGGAGGACTGCAGGACAACGGGAGCTGGGGAGGACCGAGCGCTACCCGCAATCTCACTGGTATCACCAACGCTGATTGGTTCCGCGTCGGCGGAGGAGACGGTTTCTACGTGCAAGTGGATCCTACCGATTACCACACCGTCTATGCTGAATCACAGAATGGAGCTCTGAACCGGCTCGATTTAAGAACCGGTCGTAGTGTCAGCATTCGACCCCACTCGGCAACTCCGCCCCGGCGTCCGCAGCCGGGCCAGAGTTCCGAGCCGAATCCTGAGCAGCCGGTAGCTCCGACGCCCCCGGCGCGGCCAGGTGGTGGAGCTCCCGCTGGAGGCGCTAGTGCGCCCGAGCAGCCCCAGTTTCCCGGAGGTTTTTTTCGGGGCTCGCCCACCAGCAACATTGTTCCGGCTCCGCCGCCGGGCGAGCTGTATCGTTTTAACTGGGACACTCCTTTTCAGCTTTCACCTCACAATCCTAGAACCATCTACGTGGGAGCCAACAAGTTGTTCAAATCGGTAGATCGGGGCGAGACCTGGACCGCCAGCCCGGACCTGACAAAACAGATCGATCGAAACAAGCAGGCGATCATGGGCGTGCCCGGTGATAAGCCAATGGCCTCCAAGAACGATGGCACAGCAAACTACGGCAACATCACAACGCTGGCCGAGTCGCCCATCATGCCCGGGATCTTATGGGTCGGCACTGACGACGGTAATGTGCAACTGAGCCGCGATGGCGGAGCGACATGGACTAACGTGGCACGCAATATTCACGGAGTTCCCGAGACGCACCAGGTGTCGCGTGTGGAGCCATCGCACTTCGACGCGGGCACCTGTTACGTCACTTTTGATGGCCACCGCAGCGATGATCTCAAACCTTATGTGTTTGTAACTACCGATTACGGAACCACCTGGAAGTCACTGGCCGCTAACCTGCCTCTGGGGAATGTGAATGTAATCCGGGAGGATCCGAAGAATCGAAACCTTCTCTACCTGGGCACTGAGTTCGGCTTTCTGATTTCGCTCGACTGTGGCGCTGAATGGAGACGCTTCATGACCGGACTGCCCACTGTGCGGATCGATGACATTCAGGTCCACGCGCGCGACAACGATCTGATTGTAGGCACCCACGGAAGGAGTATTTTCATCCTGGAGGATATCACTCCCTTGCAGCTAAGCGATAAGGTACTGGGCGTGGATGCTTACTTGTTTGAACCGAGGCCGGGGACGCAGTGGCTGCAGGACGTCACCTTGAGCCGTTCCGTCGGAGGAGCAAAAAATTATCGAGCGCTAAATCCACAGGGAACCGAGATCAATTATTACCTGAAGTCGGTTCCGTCGGGCGATGTGAAGATCACCATCTCTGACATGGACGGAAAAGTAGTCCGTAACTTGACGGGGACCAAGGAAGGTGGAATCAACCGTGTGGAATGGAATCTGCGCGGCGATCCGCCTCCCCGGCCTGCGGGCTTCCCGGGTGGTGGAGGTCGAGGTGGCGCGGGCGGAGGCCGAGGCGGTATGGGAGCCGGCGGACAGGGCGGCGCAGGGGCTGCTGGACAGGGCGGTTTGGCGGCAGCAGCCGGTGGACAAGTTATTTTTGGAGGAGGAGGTGGAGGCTTTGGAGGATTCGCTTTTGGACCGGCTATGGATCCTGGCGTTTACAAGGTCAAGCTGTCTGTCGACGGCAAGGAATTCACCACCAAGGTACGAGTGGAAGAGGACACCTGGAAGGACAGATGAGGTGGTGCCCCCGCCGTGGTCGCAAAAGCTGAACCATCGGGGACAGGGCGCAGGAGATCCTCAACTCAAACGAAAGCCGATCACGTTCACGATCACGTTCCTACAGTGGCAGGGCCACAACCGAAACAAAAGCCGATCACGGCTACATGAACGGCGAAGCCGCAGCCAAGGATGTAAGAGGCCGTCGGTGAAACCCGAAGGGTTTACAGAGTATAGCCGGCGGCAAAGCCCGCGCTTTTTGCGGGGCGTCGCCGCCGGTTAACCGTTCCCATAAACCGTGCGACGCTGAGGGCGTCGCAGAGCCAGAGCGCCACAGATATAGCGGGTCGAAGGACTAAACGGGCTTGGTTTCAAATTTGCGAAAAATTCTTAGGCCCTTTCAGGGCGGATCGTTGGGGGGATGGCCAACCGGCGGCGTCGCCCGCCTGAGGCGGGCTTTGCCGCCGGCTATACTCTGTAAACCCTTCGGGTTTTGGAAGATGTGTGGGGGCGATGTGCCGGAGAAATGTGGTTAAAAAAACCAGATCTCACGGTCCGGTAACTCGTTCACGATCACGTTGACGATCACGCAGCACGACCACGACAGCGTCCGGGTAAAACATAAACGTGGGCGTGGGTCGTGGACGCAAACGTGATCGTGGACGTGATCGTGAACGGCTGTTTTTCTTGCATTTGTTTTCCCACCAAAACCGATGACCCGATCCAGGTTCCAGTTGTCGATCATAAGTGGCAACCAGCAACTGGCAACTGGGAACTGGCAACTCAGAACTAGCCTCAGTCCCAGTTGAATGATTGGATTTTTTCTCTGGCTTGCTGCTGGACTCGTTCGTAAAGACTGTTGCCATGGGAATCGATGGCGACGATTAGCGGACCGAAGTCTTTTACCTGGAATTTCCACAGGCATTCGGGCATTAAGTCCTCCCACCACACTTCGAGGATATTTTCGATCTGCAAGGTTTCCAGCGCGGCTGCTCCGCCGACAATGGCAAAATAGGCGGCGCCAAATTCCTTCATCGCCTTCACGCTGCCTCCAAGCAGTCCTCCCTTGCCGACTATGGCGCGCACTCCGTAGGTTTTCAGCAAGCCGGGCACGAAACGATCCATTCGTGTGCTGGTGGTCGTTCCAATCGACAATTTCTCATATCTGCCATCCGGCCCCTTCTTCACTCCCGGAGCCGTGTGCAGGCAAACGGCTCCTGTTAAGTCTGCCGGAGGCGCAACGCCCTGATCGAAGATGCGAATCTGGGTCGCATCGCGAATTCCGAAAATGACGCCGTTTATGACGACAGAATCCTCGACATGAAGCTTTCGTATGTCCGATTCGCTCAGAGGAGTTTGTAGAACGTGTTCTGCCATGAAGAATGAAGAATTAAGAATGAAGAATTAAGAATTATCTTTCATCATAGTCATGGGCGATAACACCGTTGAGCACGGGTGACAAAAAACATTTGACCGGTCTTCATTATTCATTCTTCATTCTTCATTCTTAATTCTTCATTGAGCTGAAACAACGGACTACAGATACGTTACCCTGCCATCCTTCTCAATCACGGCCTCGGCGCGTTCGCCCCTCCAACATTGGAGATTCACAGCGACAGGGTTCTGCGTGATGTGAGTATGCGCCCACTCCACGTGTACGGCCAGCGCCGTCGTGATTCCGCCCAAACCTTGCGGCCCGATCCCGGTTTGGTTAATCTTTTCCAGCAATTCCTTCTCCAGAGCGGCCACTTCCGGATCGGGATTGGAAGAGCCAACCCTGCGGAACGTGCTCGCTTCCTTTGCCAGAGTCATCGCCACATCGGAAGTCCCGCCAAGCCCGATCCCCACAATCACGGGCGGGCACGGGCGCGCGCCGGATTCAAATATACATTCCAGCACAAATTTTTTTATTCCACGGATTCCTTCAGAGGGATTCAGCATCTTTAAGAAACTCATTTGCTCTGATCCTGATCCTTTCGGAGCCATTCGGATCTCGACTTGGTCCGAGTCGGAGACGAAATCCAGTTTGATGATGGGTATTCCTTCGCCGGTATTGGTCTGAGTATTTCGGCGCGTCAGTGGATGCACCGTATTGGAACGCAAAGGATGCTCCGCCGTCGCTCTTTCGCACGCCCTGCGAATACGCTTCTTGACTTCCGGGATGTTCAAGTCCAGCCTGCTGCCGACGAGTACCTTATAAATGGGGAGTCCGGTATCCTGGCACACCAGAGTCCGATGTTTGTCCGCTACCGCAATATTTTCGTCAATCGTGGTCAGAACCTGCGTTGCCGTCTTATTTCCACTGTCTTTTTCAATTCGAAGACTGTGCCGGAGCGCCTGGCGGACATCCTGTGGAATATCTTGCAACGCCTTAAGATAAAGGCTCCTGGCTACTTCCTCGATGGTGTCATAAAGCGTTTCCATGTGTGCTCCGATGGTCAATGATACACCGTTTGCGGTGAGGTCTGGAAACGCCGAAGGCGTCTTCTGGGGTTTGGACATTTTGTAGAGACGGCCCGGAGGGCCGTCTCCCTAGAGTTTGGACATTTTGGAGAGACGGCCTGAGGGCCGTCTCCCGCACAATCTTTCATCGTGCCGGAGGCGCCCCAGCGGGGCGTCTCTCTAGAGTTTATACATTTTCTCATGCTGCAGTGCGCGGACAAAGGAGACGCCCCAGCGGGGCAATAGGCGCCGCTTCGCGGCACCCGTCGAACCCAAATCATCATGGCAGCTGCAATTCATCCGCTTCTGGAGGCCTTAATCGTGTGAATACCACCGGTCGGCAATACAGTTTCATTTCGTCCGCTTCGGAAATCACGGATATGTTCTTCAGCCAGGCGGAGCGAGAGACCGGATGATCGGTCCGATAGTGAGCACCGCGGGTTTCTGTTCGCAGCAAGGCGCTCCGAGCAATCATCTCTGCAACCAGCGTCATGTTGGTCAGGTTGATCGCTTCATTCCACTCAGGGTTGAATGCCGTTCTACCGCCCGCCTTGATCTCTTCTGCCCGCCCCCGCAGCGATTGCAATTCCGATATTGCGACCTGCAGATCGGAGCTGTTTCTGACCACCCCTACTTTCTCCCACATGAGGTTCTCCACCTGCTGGCGCAGATGAAATACGTTTTCTCCGGCGTCGCGGCGAAGCGGCCGAATCCAGCGTTCTGCCAATTCGTTCACTTCAGCTGTTGAGATCCGTGCCGGCTTCCGGCTGGCGATATAATCGGCCATGGCGTCGCCCGCCCGGCCGCCGAACACAATCGAATCTGCCACTCCGTTTCCACCGAGACGATTGGCGCCATGCACGCCTCCCGCATCTTCGCCGGCTGCAAACAAGCCTTCGATGTTGGATTGGCAGCAGGTGTCAACTCGTATCCCTCCCATATGATAGTGAGCGCTTGGGGACACCTCGACTCTCTCGTGCAGCAGATCGAAGCCGAAATCGCGACAGCGTTCCACCATGCCCGGAAAGTTCCGGAGCAAGAAGTCTTCGCCCAGATGGGTCGCGTCGAGCAGGACGCCACCGCTCGGCGTCCCGCGCCCTTGCATGATTTCCAGATAACTGCTTTGAGAGATCACGTCGCGAGTGGCCCGCTCCATCCGCTGGGGATCGTACCGGGCCATGAAACGCTCTCCCAGTCCATTGAAAAGCTGTGCACCTGCTCCGCGAAGGCCTTCTTCCAACAAGCCACCGGTAGCCAGGGAATTTCCTACCATCAGTCCGGTGGGGTGGAATTGCATCATCTCCATATCCACGAACTCCGCGCCTGCCCGATAAGCCATGGCCATTCCATCTCCGGCTTTCTCCAGCGAGGGTGAAGAGATACGGTACATGGTCGCGCCGGCGCCGGTGCAAACTAGCGTGGCCTTGGCTCGCGCCGCGATGAACTTTCCGCTGCGAATGTCCAGCAGCAATGCACCTGAGATCTGATCGCCGTCACTCAACAAATCCAGCCCGCGGCACTCTTCGAGGACGGTCAAACCGTGTTCCAGCACGTAGTCGCGGAGATTAGACATGATTTCAATTCCGGTTAGATCACCCTTGTGCACGGTTCGGTCAAACGATTGGCCGGCGAACGGTTTCTGATGGATGGTACCGTTCTCCTGCCGGTCGAACAGACAGCCCACTTTGTTTTCCAATTCCAGAATCCGCTGCGGAGCGCCCTCCACCAGAGCCCACGCGAGTTCCTGATTGTTGAGGAAACAGCCGCCACGGATGGTGTCTTCGAAATGACGTTCCAGAGAGTCTGCCGGATTTAAGACAGCGTTATAGCCGCCCTGCACCATGCGAGTGCAGCCGCTTTGGCCCAGCAGCCCCTTGACGACGATGACCATCCTGAGGCGCTTGCTTCTTTCATGAGCGTGCAAAGCGGCCAGCAATCCTGCGCCACCCGCGCCGATGATTAGAATGTCCGTATCCAGTTCTTCAATAGTGAACAAGTTATTTCGTAGGTTGTCTGTGGTGCGTTGTCAGTTGTCCGTTGTTGCGTCTCGGGTCGCGAGAACCCAATTCGGAACCCAAGACCCTGAACGTGACAACGGGCAACTGACAACGGACCACGGACAACGGACAATGTACAAACTCAGAGTCTGCGGAAGGCTTCAATCCCCCAATATGCCCAAATCAAACCTACCAGCACCAGAGCGGCGGTGCACAGTCGGGCCGCAGGCCGGCTGATTTTGCCGTAATCGAGAATAATGCCTCGCACTCCATTCAAGCCGTGGTAAAGGGCAATGAGCAAAAAAGCGATGTCGATTGCTTGCCAGTAGGGATTAGAGATTCTGGACAGAATCACCTGGTAAGTTAATTCACCTCGCCTCAAGGGGGCCGCCATGTAGTGCTCGACCCAGAAGTGAGCAACCAAGAGGATCAAGAGCAATGCGCCCGTGATTCTTTGCAAGTACCATTCGATCGCGCTTCGAATCATGTTTGTTGAATTGGACACGGATGACGCAGATAACACGGATCTGTAAAATAAAATGAACGCAAAGGCGCAAGGACGCAAAGACGCAAGGAACATGAAGCAAGGACCGCCCGCCAATGCGCCACTTGATCTCTCCGAATCAGATCAGAGGGCGGGCGGTCCTTGCTTCATCCCTTTGCGCCTTCGCGCCTTTGCGCCTTTGCGCTGATTTACAGATCCGTGTGATCCGTGTCATCCGTGTCCAATCTTCAAAATTGCAAACAGAAAAATGGGGACGGCGCCTGCCAGAAATAAAAGCGCTCCCAGCGCCAGCGTAAAACCCCAGAAGAGTTCGCGTTGTTTTTCCTGTCCAATACCCAGGTCGATAACAGTGATTCGGATCCCGTTTAGCGCATGAAGAATTACGGTGCCGAGAAGTGCAATTTCGAGCAACTTGAAAAGCGGGTGCCGGAAGAGAGCCATCGCTGCGTTGAAAGCTTCGGGTCCTTCGCTAAGCTTGTGCACGGTTCGGACATGCAACAACAGGTAGAACAACAGCAGGATCCCGGTGACCCGTTGAATCAGCCACGCCAGAGTTCCAGCATATTGCCGGCGATATTTATCCAGCAGGTGGCCGAGCGCTACTCGCATACCGCCTTTGAAAACTTCGCTGGTCGCAGCATGGCTCTCTTGAGGCGTCCGATCGAATCGGTGAGATTTATTCCTTTGGGGCAGACCGCGACGCAGTTGAACTGCGTGTGGCATCTCCAAATTCCACCGTACTCGTCGTTCAGGACACGCAGCCGCCTTTCTACCGCGCCGTCTCGAGGATCCATCAGCCGCAAAAAGGCCTTGTTGATCGCTGCCGGTCCCAGGTAACGACTGTTGGTTGCTTTGATTCCACAGGCGCTGAAGCATGCGCCGCAGGTAATACAGTCGCGCTTGCTCTCTGTTTGGCGGTGAAATTCAGAATCCAGCGGAATCTTTGCCAGTTCTACCACGTCCGGAGCCGGATGAAATGCAGGCAGGATTTTCTTCCATTGGTCGAAGAACGGATCCATTGAGACAACCAGATCCTTGATGACGGGAAGATAAGGAAGAGGTTGCACAGTCACCGTCTTTGAATTCAGCTCCGTGACGCGTGTCCTGCAGGCCAGCCGCGGTATTCGGTTTACATATACCGCGCAAGTGCCGCACATTCCCACGCGGCAGGAGCATCGAAAAGAAAGCGACGGGTCCTGCTTTCGCTGGATTGCGAAAAGAGCATCCAGCACGGTCATTCTTTCTTCCAGCGAGACTTCAAAAATCTGCGCTTGCTTTGATGTTCCGTCCACGTCTGAACGCGCGATCTGAAAAGTGTATGTTGGCATTTCTGTTAATGTCGGTTGCAGCCAGATATCCGAGAATTTTACTCGCGCCGTTACGTTACAGCGAAGACTCTGCCGACTGTTGTCCATCTCCTCCTTTCCACAGAAATCAATTTGCGCTATTCCTATTGCACCCCTTCAGGGTGCATCGCGTGGGGTTCCGAAAACCGGGGGCGGCGCGCAAAAGACGCGCTCTGCCCCCGGCT
>DASXTB010000187.1:0-19271 GCA_036505615.1 Acidobacteriota bacterium | reverse complement strand
GGTTCTTTGTCTCCTGGCCCACCGCACCTTCCCTCGCGGGAACGCACTGCCATTCAACTACCTCGCCCGTAGGGCTTCGGCGAGGATTGGACTTTAACCAATTAGAAGCGGGGATTACCCCGCGACACTAGCCCCGGCCTTGTAAGGCCGGGGGTTCAGCGCAATCCGAATTTCTCCGAGGCCGGTTTCACCGGCCTTTCAAGCAACCGGCTTTAGCCATCGAATATTAGGCGGTCAGTCTCGCCGGCATAAACGCTGGCTCTGGAGTTTCTACATTTTGAAACGACGGCGCGCCGTCTCAGCCCGCGAAGCGGTCACTGGACTTTCTACATTTTCTCGGTCCTTGAAAGCGGACCAGCCCGGCCGCTTTTTGGCTGGGCGGAAGAATAAAGCCCAGGGCGGAGCTTGCGGAGCCCTGGGACTGCCGACCATTTTTCCACGTCATGAGCCCGGCCCGTTTTTTGGGGCGGGCGACAGAATGCCGGTAGCTCTAATCCTCCCCCTTGCGCATTGCCTTCAACAGCTTGGCCCATTCTTCAGCAAAGCTCATCTTGCGGTGATATCGGCTGTCCCAGGGCTACGCAAGCTCCGCCCTGGGCTTTATTCTGCCGCCCGCCCCCAAAAACGGGCCGGGCCGGTTTCAGTAGCATGATCGGCCGTCCCAGGGTCCGCCCCGAGCACTAGTCCGCTACGCGATCTTAGAGAATGTAGAAACTCCAAAGCGCGCCGGAGGGGGTGCTAGCACGCTGGAATGACTTTTTAAGAAGCCAGGCACTGCCCCTAGGGGTTAGAATGAGTTTACTTGAGAGCGAGAAAACCATGCCAGAAGAGACTGGGGTGATCAGCCCACTGAGTGAATATGCCATCATTGTCGATCCCAAGGATAATGTGGCGGTTGTAAAGGAAAAGGTAACACCAGGAACGCACATAAAAGTTCAGGACGGGCACGTGCTGCGAATCAGCGGCACTGTGATGCCGGGCCATCGCTTCGCAACTCGTCCTATTCCTGCCGGGCAGTTCGTCTTGCAATACGGCCAGCCCATTGGAACGTCGCTTGGCATCGAAGAAGGAAATCCAATCTCGCACTCAAACATGTCCAACGAAGTCCCCGTCGTGCGGGATATTCCCCAGGACCTCCAAACTCCACTTCCCGACTATTTCCCATTGACGAAGCGCGCTACTTTCCAGGGTTTTCGCCGGACGGATGGCAGAATAGGTACCCGAAACTACGTCCTGATTGTGCCCACCAGTATGTGCGCCAGCCACGAGGCGCAGCAGATATCCATGGTAGCCGAGTACACGCTATACGCCAGAGACCGATACCCGAACGTTGACGGTGTCGTGGCCATTCCCCACAACAAAGGTTGCGGCTGCTCGGATGGCTCCACTATCGACGTGCTGATGCGCACGCTGGCAAACTACGCGGACCATCCCAATGTCGGCGCAGTGGTTCTGATCGACCTTGGTTGTGAAAAGACCAACCTCTCGAAAGTGGATAGATATCTGTTCAAGCGCCGGCGGTCCTTTGAAAAGCCCGTGGCAAAGATCGGCATCCAGGAGATTGGAGGCACCGAAGCGGCTGTGAAGCGGGGACTGCAAGAAGTGGAAAGGATGCTTCCCATTGCCAACCAGGTCAAGCGTGAGGAAGTACCGATCAGTGAACTTGTCTTGGGAGTGAAATGCGGTGGATCGGATGGATTTTCAGGACTTTCCGCCAATCCGGCCTGCGGGCGCGCGGCCGATCTGGTGGTTCAATCCGGTGGGACGATTCTGATCACCGAGGTCCCGGAGTTTTGCGGAGCTGAACACGTTCTGGCCAATCGCGCCAAGGACGCCGAAACCGGACGTGCCGTTTATGCCATGGTCGATTGGTACAAAGAATACGCGTCAAAGTTCGGCAGCGTACTGGGCGAGAATCCCAGCCCGGGGAACGTTGCCGGCGGGCTTTTGAACATCACCATCAAGTCGCTCGGCGCCATCGCCAAAGGCGGAACGACGCGAGTGGAGGGAGTGACCGGATATGCGGAACCTCCTTTGGGGAAAGGATTGTGGCTGATGCAGGGGCCGGGTTACGATCAGGAATCCACGCCTGGATTGGTCGCGGCGGGAGCAACTGTTGTTGCGTTCACCACCGGCCGAGGAACAACTATCGGCAACGCCATAGCCCCGGTCATCAAGCTGGCATCCAATACCACTACCTACCAGCGAATGTCCCGCGATATTGATTTATCCGCGGGAGGCATCATCGATGGAACTGAAACCATTGATGAGGTCGGAGCGCGCGTTTTCGAATTCGTGCAGCGCGTCGCCAGTGGCGAGATCAGCGCCAAAGCGGAAGAACAGAAGCATCGTGAATTCCAGGTCTGGGCCGAACAGTCTGTCTCCTTATAGGTCGAAGGTCGAAAGTCGCAGGTCGAAAGTCGAACCGAGCGCGAGCGTGAGCGAGCGTGGAGAAACACATAAGTATCTGCAGCCAGGTCAAACGCCCGCAAGGATCAGCTGTCCTGACAATAATGCATCAGCCGCCGAGTGTCACGCGTTGCAACAGAGACCAGGTGCCATAATCTACATTGATCTCCACGCTCGCTGACGCCCACGCTCGGATTTGGGCAATAGGCGAGAGGGCTTGGTTAGCCATTCACCGAGGCCTCGACAATTCCTTACACCGCGACCTTTTTCGAAGACTTCTTGGGGCAAATCTATTAATAATCCTCGTAAGCAAACGAACTATCATCGGAGACGGCCCAACACAGGGTCGTTAATCTGCATCTGGCTTATATCTTGCGCCCCAATATTCGGATCCACGAGTTCGGCGTCTACAATCATTTCAGGGAAAGTTGTTGACCCTTCGGGGCGCCCTATCGTCGGGGCACAGGTGCTCCTTCGGTTAGACAATAATCCTGATGAACGCCAGGTCACAACCAACAGTGCCGGAGAATTCTCCTTTGACGTCTCCGCTTTCAATCGCGCCCAACTGACAGCGGCTCAAAAAGGTTTTGCTCCCTCTTCAGTTTCGCTGGGCGCCGCGGAAAATACCGGTTTTGTCGAAATCAGGTTAAGCGTGGCCGGGCTTTCGGACGCGGTCGTCGTCACGGCCACGCGGGGCGGCCGCCCTCTGCGCGTTGCCGACAGTCCCGCCAGTATTTCAGCCATCGAGGGAGATAACTTCATTTCATCGGCTGAGCAAACCGTGGATGACGTGCTGCGCGCCCGGGTGGCGGGATTCTCGCTCTTTCGACGAACCTCCAGTCTGGCTGCCAATCCCACTACGCAAGGGGTGTCGCTGCGCGCTACCGGCAGCTCCGGAGCCAGCCGCACGGCTGTCATGGACGACGGTGTTCCTGCGGGAGATCCTTTCGGCGGCTGGATTTACTGGTCCCGCTTTCCGCGGGCGCGCATCAGCGATGTCGAAGTCGTGCGCGGCAGCCTCAGCGACGAATACGGTTCCAGCGCCATCGGTGGAGTGATCGGCTTTGAGCCACGAGTCATTTCTCCGCGAACCATTGTCGCCGATTTCTCATTGGGTACGCTGCACAGCGCTGATTTTTCGCTGTTTGCCGCCCATGCAACTCGTGACTCCACTCAAACAGCGGGCGCGTGGGGAGCAAGTGTGGCCGTCGACACGGCAACGACTGACGGATACATCCCCGTCGCCTCCGGAGAACGCGGTTCGGTCGACGAAGCCGCGGGAGGTTGGCATCGCACGGTGGAAGTGACACTGGAACGGAAATTCTCTGAGGGAGGCTTTTTTGCCTCGGGATCCAGGCTCTTTGTGCGGGGACAACTGTTTGGAGAGCATCGTCAAAACGGAACACCGCTGCAGAGAAATTCCACTGCTTCTCGTCTGATTGTCCTGGGAGGCGAAAGTACCGACCGATATGGAGACGCATGGAGGTTACGGATTTTCGGAGGAACCCAGGGATACGATCAGACTTTTTCTTCAATCGACGCCAGCCGCACCCGCGAAGCGCTGACCCGCCTGCAGCGTGTGCCGGCGCGCCAAATGGGAGGATCGCTTCTGTGGTCGCGCATCTTTCTGAGTAAAGTGGCTGCCAGCGCGGGAATGGAAGGTCGCCAAGTTCGGGGATTCAGCGACGAAATCATCTACGACACGGCAGGAAGACGCAGCACAAATACGGTGGCGGGAGGCGTTCAAGACAACCTCGCCGCCATGGCGAGCGTGGAATTCTTCGCTAGCGCAAAACTGCGCATAACGGGCTCCGGCCGCCTGGATTCCTGGCGCAATCGCGACGGCTCCAGTAGCTCGCGCTCCTTACTTGCAAACACCGCTGCCCGGGCCACTCTTTTCCCTTCCCGAAGCGAGACTGCGTTCAGCCCGCGCTTGAGCGCCGTGTTTGTTGCTGACACCCATTTGAGTTTCCGCGCTTCGGTGGGTCGCAGCTTCCGCGCTCCCACACTAAACGAGCTCTACCGCGACTTCCGTGTGGGCAATATTCTCACTCAGGGCAACTCGGCCCTCAAGTCGGAGAGATCGACCACCGGTGAAGCCGGCGCCTTATGGGCCTCCGGACAGGGCCGGCTTGCACTGCGAGGCACGGTTTTTCTAACCATGCTGAATGATCCGATTGCAAACATTACACTGTCTGAGACTGCGGCGTTGATAACGCGGCAGCGTAAGAACCTGGGGCGAACCAGGTCCCGGGGCGTCGAAGCAGAGGCTGAGCTCCGACCCAACTCCGCCTGGACTTTCAGCTCGTCGTACCTGCTGGCCGATGCGCGCGTCCGAGTTTTTCCGGCCGACGCTTCCTTGGTTGGCTTGAGCCTTCCCCAAATTCCGCGTCACTCCTTAACCTTCCAGGCGCAGCGCGCATCTCAGCATTTTGTGAATATCGGTCTGGCTGCGCGCTACAACTCCGATGCCTTTGAAGACGACCGCAACGCGCTGCGACTGGGTTCTTACAAGGTTTTTGATATCTACGTTTCCCGCCCCATCCGTTCAGGGGTAGAAGTCTATGCTGCTGTTGAAAATCTCTTCGATCGCAATTATGCAACCGGGCGCACTCCCGCCACCACTGTTGGAACACCACGCACCATCCGCATGGGAGTGAATTTTCGTTCTCCGTTCCGGTGACCGGTCGGCGGCGACCCATTTCAGATCATGATCCCGGCCTTACCCCAGGTTATTCGTGAATTAAAAGATCTAGCCACGGATTTACGCTGATTACACGGATAAGATCGGGGATGTACCTCCGGCTGGCCACAGGCACTCTGTGCAGCGACGGAGCCGCGGCCGGAAGGGCGCGGCGCGCCAGCATCGCCGGCTTCTGCAATCGCACTGCGGGGCAAGCCGGCGAGATCTCTTCACAGTTATGGTGTGGTGCAGATACTTAAGATTGCCGCGCCGCGCCCCTCAGGTCGCGGCTCCGAGGGTGCACGTAGTGGCGTGTGGCCAGCCCGGACATCGGGGCCGATTTTATGACCAAAACTTGAACCGATTAGTGAACTTGATGCGCACCAAGGGAACCTAGTCAACGCGGCATACGACCAAAAGATTATTCTGATAAGGACAGATAAGACCCGCCGCGCCAGGACGCCGCAGCACGACCCAGCTTACGCCGAACGTCTTCTTCAACCGGCGGAAGTCTTGGAGTTGGAAATTTTGCCAACCATCCAACGCCCGGACCTCCTTTCGCCACTCTTGCGCCAAAGCCGGAAACATGCTGACGGCGCCGCTGTCTTTGACATTGTCGGCGAGCATACTCCGCTCCGCGAGCGCGCGAAAACCCTGCTCATCTTCTCCGGGAATATCCATGTGATTCGGGTCCAAAGCGAACAGTGAATCTTGCGGCGTATTGAGGCGAATCCAGTTAAATGCTTGCAGCCAGGGATTTTCAGGAGGAACGTCCGGCCACTCGACGTGAAAACTGGCTGGGAACAGTCTGTACTGCACATAACACATCCCGATGCACAGAGGTACGAACAAAAGCAGCCAGCGCCACAGGATCTTCCTCAGCACAAATTGTCCTGCGATTCCCCCGGCAAACAAGAACAGAAGCAAATAAAGCAGATGCAGACCGCGCATCGGCTGCAACTCGGCCAGCCCCACAAATGGAGCCGGCACGGTGACAACCAGCGCTGCGCTCAAAAAGAAAACTACGAATATAGCTAGCGCGCGGCAGGCTAGCGCCAGAACCAGCAAAGCATGATTTCGGCCGATAAGGACGAAGCACCATAACAACACCAAGGGGCAGAATACTCCCACCCACTCATACCAAGTCCAATCCAGAATAAAAAAATACGAATGCGTCGATAGAGCATCTCGATAGGCATCAGAGACTGGCGGGAGAATTCCAAGAAAGGGTGCCACCAACGCGGGTATCACTGGTTGCCAATAGCGCCCTGCACCCAGCAGGCAGACCAAATAGAAAACTCCGAATGCGGCCATCAGCGGATGAACCATTATGCCAAAGAGGATCCACAGCGTCGCGCGAACGAACTTCCTTTCCAGTGTGTACCCTATGGCGAACATTATCGCGGGAGTCGATAGCGATCTGTTGTCCAGGTACTGGTCCATGATATAGAGCGATGTCCCAGCCACCGGAATTGTCAACAGCGCAGCGACCATTAGTACCCCACCCCAATGCGCCTGCGGGCAACTAAAGCATTGCCGGCTCAGGCGCCAGCAAGCGAGCATTAGCAGCAGGATGGAAAGCAGATGCCAGAGCAGCAGCGCGTAGTCCAACGGGACATGAGAAAGCCGAACCGACCACGCAATCAAGTCAGGAAACAGAGTCATCTTTGCATGAGAAAGAAAGAACTCCGAGCCAACTGGATAAAGAGATGGGTTTAACGCCTTTTTGATTCCCGGAAGGTAAATCTCCGCATCTTCTGCCGCCGGATGATACCCGTGTACCAGCACTGCCCCAGCAGCGATGAGCAAAAGAAGTAGAAATTGTTTGTAGGTCAGTCCTCTTTGAGGCCGTTTCACTTTCGATAGATGGGCCGGGCCTATCGGACGGGGCCTGGATGATGGTTACAAGCAAAAGAACTTGAATCCCAACGTCAGTTGGATGCGGGATGTCGCTCTTCAGTTCAAAATGCCTAGCCCCGGATAATTCATGGCGGATTCTGTTCCAAGAATTAACACGAGTTTCAGGAGCGAGAGAGGGGCGCTGTGGATATATCCCGGAAGAGCGACACTTTGTGGATTAGCACCCCTCTCCCTCTCCCTCTCCCGACGCGATCCGCGTTAATCCGCGTAATCCGCGGCCAGCCTTCTGAAAACTTGCGACATCCTTCCAGACAAACTTGACAAGATGCTCAGTTTTGCCGTAGTCTTCCTCAACTTTATGAGTGGGTACGCGCTTTCATACCGACCGTTCCGCTTTAGCTGGCGGGGCATCCGCTAAGCGGGTTCTCCGCGTTCTCTTTTAGGTCTTTTCTCAATATCCCGTCGTTAATTCAGAATTAAGGAGATTCTCATGATTGTCGTCATGAAGCCGGGCACAAGCCAGGACCAAATTGAACACATTTGCAGGCAGATCGAAAGCATGGGTTTTCTGGCCCATCCGATACACGGCGTGGAGCGAACTGTGATTGGAGCCGTGGGAGACGAAAGAGGCCGCGAGCAGCTTCTCGGGCTGGCTCTGGTGGATGGTGTCGAGGCTGTCATTCCCATCATGAAGCCGTACAAGCTGGCGTCGCGCGAGCTGCGGAAACAACCCACCCTTATTAATGTGGGCGATCTGGAAATCGGTCCTTCACAGTTTGTCGTCATGGCAGGACCCTGTTCGGTGGAAAGCGAAGAGCAGATTCTGCAAGCGGCAGAGGCGGTCAGGGCGGCGGGTGCCAATATCCTGCGCGGCGGCGCCTTCAAGCCCCGAACCTCTCCCTACTCGTTTCAAGGACTGGAAAAAAAAGGGTTAGAGTTGCTGGCCAAAGCACGGGAAAAGACCGGGCTGCCGGTGGTAACTGAAGTGCTGGGGGCCGAGGACATCAAACTGGTGTCGGAATACACGGACATCCTGCAAATCGGCGCGCGCAACATGCAGAATTTCCCCCTGCTAAAAGGCGTCGGAAAAACGAAGAAACCGGTGCTTTTGAAACGCGGCATGATGTGCACGGTTAAAGAGCTGTTGATGTCGGCTGAATATATTCTCTCGCACGGCAACTCCAATGTAATTTTGTGCGAGCGCGGTATTCGAACCTTTGAGGACCAGACGCGAAATACGCTGGATCTTTCTGCTGTTCCTCTGCTCAAGGAACTCACTCATCTCCCTGTCATAGTCGATCCGACGCACGGCACGGGAGTCCGCGCTCTGATTGCACCAATGACCAGGGCTGCCGTCGCCTCCGGCTGCGACGGGCTGATGATCGAGGTTCACCCCCACCCGGAGTTGGCCCTTAGCGACGGAGCTCAGTCACTGAATCCCTCCGAATTCGCAGAGCTGATGAACAGGCTGCAGCCCTACCTGCAGATAGAGAAGCGAACGATGGTGCGTTCGGAGATGGCAGGTAAATAAGAGTCCAAAGTGCAAGGTCCAAAGTCCAAAGTCCCAGGTCCAAAGTCCAAAGTCGAAGATCCAAGGCTCAAAGTTTGACTTTCGACTTTCGACCTTGGACTTTAGACTTTCCACTTTGGACCTTGGACTTTGGACCCTCGACTTTCGACCTTGGACGTTGGACCTTGGACTTTCGACTTTGGACGTTGGACGTTCGACTTTGGACTTTCGACCTTCGACTTGAAAACTTATGATCCTCGCCCTTGTGGATGATCTTTTCTTCAGCTCCAAGATAACTGAGACTGCCAAGCAGCTCGAATGCGCCTTGAAAGTTGTCACCACGCGCGAGGCTTTGCTCACAGAGATCGACTCCCATCCTGAGTCATTGATATTCGACTTGAATTGCAGGAGCTGCGAAGTGGTTGAGCTGATTGGCGAGATCAGGCGGCGCGGCATCGGCGTCCCCATGATGGCCTTCGTGTCTCACGTCCAGACCGATCTGGCACGGTCGGCCCGCGAAGCAGGATGCGATAAAGTAGTGCCCCGCTCTTACTTCTCGGCTCACCTGCCCGAAATCCTTTCAACGCGATAATCCTTCTTAACTTTGCCGTTTCGTCTCCCATCTGCGTGGATTCAAGGCAAAGTCTTCTCTCAGGTTATTCAACTATTTATCGCTGTGCACAATACGGGTTCGCCCTTTCGAAGCAGATTTGCCGGGCTGAGACCGGCGTCAGGCCGTCTAGGCGCTATTGAGATGTGACTGCGATCACCCTTTTGGAGCCCTAAATATCGTCTGCTCAACCCTTAAGAGTCATGCCGCCTAGCGACAAGAAATTGACGAAACCAGGTTTTGCCAAAATTATGACGCCTCGTCTGTAAACCCTTTTCGAGTATAAACCCTCAAAAATAGACTGGCCCACGGATTGCTTAAGGGTCATTGGAGGCGCGCTATGGAGAGCGAAAATATTTCCTCTCTGGCGTGGATTTAGAGGTGATTACAGTCATGAGTGACCTGAAAAAATTGAGCGAAACCAGTCCTTTTGGACGAGAATTGTTCGCTCTTGCAATACCCCGAATGCAAGATTTTCCCGAAATTTTAGTCCTTCCCAGCCCACATTTCGCACTCTTTTTGGCCGGCGACGCGCGAAAGGTACCGGCCGACGTGATTCTGAACCTGGCTCATTCCCTGATAAACCAGGGTCTTGCGTACTGCTGCTTTTGGGGACCTGATTGCAAGAGAATGCATGATCTCTTTGACCATGCCGTTTTCGAGCACGAACCGGATGCCACCGAGTACTCAATCGTCAAGACAACCTGGCACGAGTACGAGAGCCTCGATGAGGCCCTTCGGTTTTTCATTTCTTGTACAGTCGCGGCCGAGAAGTATGCCGGCACCTGCCTGTCTGCCTTGGCAGTAGCCGTGGGCGCGAAAGAGTGGTCTGCACAGATAGAAGAGCGACTCGCTGATCCGATGAGACTGTCAAAGAAAACCTCTCAAGGCGGCGAGCAAACATAGGCATGGTCTCTTATGGGACAGGAATTTGCTTGGCAAACCACTTTAATATCCGCTAGGTTTTACCCTCCCGGCTGTTCCGGAACAGAAGATTTATCCGACACAGCCGGCCATCACACATCTATGGGCTTGGCTTGGGAAGAAATCGAAATGGCCAGACAACGTCTTGCCAGCGTCGCCCATCGTACCCCCGTTTTTCATTCGCGCCAGTTCGACGAAGCGGCGGGTTGCACTGTCTTTTTCAAGGCCGAGAATCTGCAGCGAGGCGGATCTTTCAAATTCAGGGGTGCCTATAACAAAATCAAAGCTGAGAGCGCCAAGCGCCCGGTCCCCGCAGTTGTGGCTTATTCGTCCGGAAACCACGCCCAGGCTGTCGCATTGACCGCCAAACTGCTGGGCATTCGCGCCACCATCGTCATGCCGCAGGATGCGCCTGAGGCCAAAGTCCGAGCCACACGCGGATATGGAGCAGAGATTATTTTTTATGACCGCTACGGAGAAAGCAGAGAGGACATCGGCGAACGGATCTGCACGGAACAGGGCGCTCTCCTGGTCCCGCCCTATGATGACTATCTGATAATGGCCGGACAGGGGACGGCCGCAGCAGAATTTCTGGAAGAGGTCCCAGGTCTGGACGTCCTGCTGGCACCGATCAGTGGAAACGGCTTGATTGCCGGCTGTGCAACCGCTGCCAAATATATCAGACCTCAAATCACCGTTTACGGCGTCGAACCGGAAGCGGGAAACGATACCTACCGATCGTTCCAAAAAGGAGAGCGTGTCGCTATACCGGTGCCCCGCACGATTGCAGACGGGCTGCAGAGCTCCAGCCCCGGTGAGCTCACCTTCCCCATTGTAAAAAATCTGGTAAGCGGAATATTGCTGGTAACTGATGCTGAATTGGTCGAAACGCTGGCATTCATCCTGGAACGGATGAAAATCCTGGTGGAGCCGTCAGGTATTGCTGGTGCTGCAGCGGTGCGACACAAAAAGGCGGACTTGTCGAAAAAGAAAGTGGGCGTCATCTTAAGCGGCGGCAATGTCGACTTGAAGACTCTAAGCGCTTACTTGGGCACATGACATGGAGCACGCCGATATCAGGGTATTGCTGATCGAAGATGATTTCTCAAGCGGCTCGGCAATCAAGGAGATTCTTGCTTCAGAGAGCGATCCAGGCTACGAGGTTCATTGGGTCGACCGTCTTTCTTCTGCCTTGGAAGAACTAGGCCATGGCAGGTTTCAACTGATATTGCTGGATCTGACGCTCCCCGACAGCAATAACCTTGACACCCTCATTCGGGTCCGCTCGAAAGCACCGCAGTTGCCCATCGTCGTGCTTACCGGTTTGGCGGATGAAAGGCTCGGTGTAAGAGCGGTGCGGGAAGGGGCCCAGGACTACCTGGTAAAAGGACAATTCAGCGTCAGCTTACTGCTGCGTTCCGTTCGCTACGCCATAGAGCGAAAGCGGCTGGAAGACGAAGTGCGTCGACAGACCGATTTGTACCAGACCCTGCTGAAAGCCCACAGTGACGTAGGCGAGGGTTTTCTCATCATCGAGAATCAGAAAATCGTCCGCGCCAATGAAGCGTCCTGTCGCATCAGCGGTTACAACGAAAAAGAGCTCCTGGCTTTACCATCGGTGCTGGATCTGGTCGTGCCCGAGCAGCGCGAACTGCTTGTGGATCGATTACGCCGGCGGTTGAGACACGAAAAGGTGCCGGACCATTATGAGACGCACATAACCGACAAGAGGGGCACGCGCCGGGATATCGAAGTAGCCGTTAAATTGCTGGAGGGGGATAGCGCGCAGGTGATCATCGTTGCCCGTGACACCACAGAGCGCAAACGAGAGATGGTTCGGGCCGAGCGGCATGAGGCGGCGCGCAAGATGCTCCAGGTATTGATGCACGAAATCTACAACCCGCTTACCGGAATAACAGGAAACCTTTCGCTATTGGACAGCGAAGAGGTCTCCCCTCAGGTCAGAGAATGTTTGAAGGACATCGAAGAATGTGCCCGAAGAATCCAATTCGCCCTCAATCAGTTAAAGCAACTAGACCTGGCCGAACCTGCCCCGCTTCAGAAGCAAAATTCGCGCGACGACTAGCCCGGATTATTAACAAAAATTCACCGCAGAGACCTAGCGCGGCAGAGCCGCTACCAAATATTGCAATAACGGCCGCAAGCCGCAGATGGAGACGCCGTAGGCGTCATAGACTATAGCCGGGGGCAGAGCGCGCTTTTTGCGCGGCGCCCCCGGTCTGCGACTTCGGCGTCTAAACCAAATCTTTGCGGCTGGTAAAGAATTTAACGGTTAGCAGTCGAGTCCAGTCCGATTACCATTACGTACACCGCGCCGGGCGTTACATGCTTTTTCCCAGACTACTGCAGAAAGGGATTGGTCCTTCGCTCCTGGCCTATGGTTGTTTCAGGGCCATGGCCCGAGAACACCCGCGTTGGATCTGGAAGCACCAGAAGGCGGGTTTTGATGCTTTCGATCAAAGCATCGTAATCCCCCCCGGGCAGGTCAGTGCGTCCAATACTGCCGGCAAACAATGTATCTCCTGCCATGAGCACTTCACCGATCTTCAGGCAGACTCCGCCCGGGGTGTGCCCGGGAGTGTGAATCACCTCGGCCTGCAGGTTTCCCCATCTCAGCAGATCGCCCTCTGCCAGGAAGTGATCCACCGGTGGCGGAGGATCCAGAGCAATCCCCACCCACTGCCCCTGCTGCGGCAGGCCCTGATAAAGCGGCAGGTCGTCCTTGTGAAGGTAAATCGGGACCTGGTATCGCTCTTTTGCAAAGCCGACCCCTGAAATGTGATCCACATGCGCATGGGTCAGTACGATGTACTTGACGCTCCAACGGTGAGCGTCGGCAATGCGCGCTATTTCTTCCACCTCGTCGCCCGGATCAATCAACAACGCCTCTTTCGTATCGGCACAGGCAACAAGATAGCCGTTTTTATAAAACGGCGGGGCGGCGTAACTCTTGATCAGGCACTGGGACGCCATGATCTGGTGCACTGTAACATTTAAATTGATACTGACCAATAGGACACGGAAAACGCAGAGAACACGGATCGGCGAATTCCCGCCGGCGCAACGTCTCTTCTACTCGCGGTAAAACCGACTCTTTTAACTACCGCCGCAGCAGCGGGACATTCGCCAATCCGTGTTCTCTGCGCCGCTAACCGTTAAATTCGTTACGAGCCGCAAAGATTTGGTTTGTTTTAGACGCCGAAGGCGTCGAAGAGTATAGCCGCAGACCGGGGGCGCCGCCCGCCTGAGGCGGGCTCTCTGCCCCCGGCTATACTCTATGACCCCTTCGGCGTCTCCTTGTGCGGACTGCCACCCTCGCTGCCCATATTGGGTTGCGGCTACGCCGCGCTGCGTTATCCGTGTCCCATTCGGCTGATACCACTTCAAGATTGCCGCGCCGCGCCCCTTCCGGTCGCGGCTCCGAGGGTGCATGCCATGCCCAGTGGCCAGTCGGGATTCATCGGATGAATCAAAAGTAGACCAATTTGTGAACTTCGTGCTGCATCGAGGGAACCTAGTATCATAGAAGCGATGCCACGCCCTTGGATATTTTTCGACGCCGCGGGGACGCTTTTTGCAGTGCGCGGATCGATCGGAGGACAATATGCTCTGGCAGCGCGCCGTTTCGGCGCTGTCTGCGATGCCGACAAATTGGAGCGCGCCTTCTGCAGTCTTTTTCCAGCCGCGTCTTCCATGGCGCTCCCAGACAAATACCACGGGCAGGCGGCGGGTCGCGCCGCTGGTCGCTCAAAAAAAACCGGAATTCCTCTTCGCGAGCGTGAATTTCAATGGTGGAAGAACGTAGTGCGGGAGGTCTGCCGGCAGGCGGGTCTGGTACTGCCATTTGACGCGTATTTCGAATCTCTTTTCCAGAATTTTGCCACGTCACGCTGCTGGGATCTCTACCCGGAAACACTGGCTACCTTGAAACTGCTCACGTTACAGGGTCGCTCACTGGGAATTATTTCGAATTTCGATTCACGATTGCACGCTTTGGTAAAAGACCTGGGCCTCCACCCCTGGATCTCGCAAGTGATACACTCCTCTGCGGTCGGAGCGGCGAAGCCCGACCCGAAGATTTTTTTGGAAGCCTGCGCCCGAGTCAAAGTGAAGCCAAAACAAGCCTGGCACGTGGGCGATTCCTTAAGGGAGGACTTCGAAGCAGCCCGGAGCGCCGGACTGAACGCTGTATTAGTCGACCGTAATGGGAGAAATCCAGAGTTCTCGGGCCCCAAAGTGAAGCGGCTCTCTCAGCTTTTTCCGCTACTCTAGCGAGGAGCTAGCTAGCTATCAGCTTTCAGCAGTCAGCTGCTATCAGCCATCCGCAAGGCGGTACAAGAGAAAAGTTGGCTGAAAGCTGACGGCTGAAAGCTGACGGCTGATTGCTGACGGCTGAAAGCTAGCTGATAGCTGATTGCTGACCGCTGATAGCTGACTGCGACAATGGGAGCAAGTCAATGCCGATATTCAATCTTATCGACGCTGCCGAATTTCAAGGCGACAAATTGAGGAAGAAAAATCTGTTTTCCAGCCGGCGGATGTTTTTTGACATTTACTGCCTGGAGCCGGGCCAGGAACAGTCGCTGCACAGTCACACGGACAATGACAAGATCTACCTGGTTCTTCAAGGTCAGGCCGAGGTAACTCTGGGCGCCGAGCGCACGACGTTGCATCCGTACGAGGCAGCGGTGGCATCTGCAGGAATGACGCACGGAATTGCAAATCGCTCGCCGGATCGCGCAATTGTCGCCGTGGTAATGGCGCCCCACCCATCTTTTGGCAAATGAAAAAATCCAGACCGATCTTTAGGGGGTCGAGCGCGACCGGAAGTTAACCAAAGAAAGGCCGATCGCGACCACGTGAAACTGGTTCGGCTTTTTCGGATGATTATGGATGGAAAGGCGACCCGGATGCGCAATTTGAAACTATTGGTACTCCCTGGTGATGGCATAGGAGTGGAAGTGATTCCGGCCGCCATCGAAGTTCTCAAAGCATGTGCCAAAAAGCATTCGATTTCCCTTCAGATTCGTGAAGAGCTTGCCGGAGGCGCGAGCGTAAGGGCCTACGGAGTGAACTTGAGCGATTCGGTGCTGGAACAGGCAAAGAGTTCAGACGCCGTGCTCCTCGGATGCGTGGGGGGCCCGGAGTGGGAGCACGAACCGCTGCCGCGCCGTCCCGAGCGCGCTCTGCTGACGTTGCGCAAAGAGCTTGGACTCTTTGCCAACCTTCGTCCGGTGTATGCATGGCCGGCATTGGAGGACAGTTCGCCGCTCAAACCGGGAGTGATCAGAGGCGCCGACATTTTGTTTTTCCGCGAATTGACGGGAGGGATTTATTTTGCCCAGCCAAAAAAACGAGAGATCGACAGCGCAGTGGATACGGAGTTCTACACTCGCCCGGAGATCGAACGTATTGCCAGGCTGGCGTTTGAGACAGCGCGCCGGAGGAAGAGAAAACTCGTCAGCGTGGACAAATCCAACATCCTGGAAACATCGAAGCTCTGGCGTGAAGTGGTCTCCGATGTTCACAAAGATTACTCGGACATAGCGCTGGGCCACCGTCTGGTCGACAGTTTTGCGATGCAGTTGATCACTTCCCCTTCAAGTTTTGACGTAGTGTTGACCAACAATATTTTTGGCGACATCCTCACTGACGAGGCCGCCGTAATCGCCGGCTCGCTTGGCATGCTCCCCTCGGCAAGTCTCGGCAGTGAAAACGCACTGTACGAGCCGGTACACGGGACAGCGCCTGACATCGCCGGTAAAGGGATCGCCAATCCCATTGGCTCCATTGGGTGTATTGCGATGCTCTTCGAACATACGCTGAAGATGCCGGCCGTCGCGGCGGAAATCCAGCAGGCCATCGGCGCCGCGCTCCAAAAAGGATTCCTGACGGCCGATCTGAATCCCAAAGGGAAGCCTGCCTCCACTCGGGAGATGACCGAGGCAGTTTTGAAGGAACTTGCCGGAGAGCGTTAATCCGCTTTTTGTGAAACGTCGTAGGGACGCACAGCCGTCCGCCCCAGCCCGCGAAGCGGGCGCTGGAGGTTGGATATCTTAAAGACCGTTGTTTGCGTGTCTGGGGACGCGCCAGAGGCACGCTCTAGAGTTTATACATTTTCTCATGCTGCAGGGCGCTGCAGGGCGGACGCACAGCCGTGCGCCCTACTGTTTGCCTGATTCGGGATTCCACCGCTTAGAGTGTGAGCTATTTTCAGCACGTCCTGACCTGCCCGGACGACGGCCTGCCATCCCCAGCAGCATTACCGCCGCGCTTGTCCCAATTCCCCAGGCGACCGGCGAGATACCCCAGAGTCCTCGTCCGCCAGTCCAGAGCTGCATTCCCACCGTCACAGCAACGGAAATCATGATCGCGGCGATAGTTGGCCCAGGCCCCGGCCGGGCGCAGTAAATTCCCAACAACAGCGGCATGAACAGGGCCACCGATACGAGCGCGTAGAAAATGGAGAGTGAAACGATTATCGAAGGAAGCAGGATTGCAAGCATGATTCCTACGGCGCCTGCGCCGAGGGCGCAAAATCGGCTCAAGCGCAGCAATTGGTGGTCATCGGCCTGCGGATGGATAAAACTCTGGTACAAATCCTTGACCAGCGACGTCGAGAGCATAAACAGAACTGCGTCGGCCGCGCTGAGCTCGGCGGAAAAGACCGCTGCCAATGCCCACGCGCCCAGCCAGAATGGAAGCACCTGTATCATCAGCATGGGAAGCGCCAGTTCCTGTTGCGGAAGATTGGGAAACTTAACCGCCGCCACTGCTCCCAGCGCCACCGGCAAAAAGGCGAACGCCAGCATGGCCATGGCGTTCAGTCCCACTCCCCAAACGACTGCCTTGCGATCCCTGGCGCCATAGAGTTTCTGCAGCAATCCCGGAGATGCAACAAAGGACGGCGCCAGCAACAAAAGATAACCCGCCACCCCGGCGGGGCCAATTCCTGTGAAGTCGAAATAGCCGGATGCCGCGCGGCTCGCCAGCCGGTCCCGGATTCCATCGAGCCCGCCTGCCGCTGCCAACGCTACCGGAACGGCGACGGCAAACCCGCTCATTTTGATGCAAACCTGGGCCATGTTGACCCATGCCGCCGATACCAGCCCTCCCGCCGTAAAATAGGCGATGGCTACCACGCCGCCCAACAGGCACCCGACTGGCTTTGAGAGCCCCGCGACAACATTGAGGATCCAAGCGATTGCAATCAGTTGTCCAGCCAGAATCGTCAGCGTTCCAAACCAGATCAGCACCGCCGCCAGGCCTCGCACGGCGCGGCTGTAACGCTTCTCGAGAAAGTCCCCTACGGTGTAGAAGTTGTGTTGTTTGGCAAGAGTCCAGATTCTAGGTCCCACCGCAGCGGCCAGAACCAGGCATCCAATAGCGGCCGATCCGACCCACCACCAGGCCGACGCCCCGATTCGATACGCCAGGCCGGTGGCGGCGACCGTGGAACCCGCGCCGATATTGGCGGCAAGGAAAGTGGAAAATACCAACCCAGGTCCTAGAGTTCGACTGGCTACGAAGAAGTCAGAGCCTCTCTTGACCAGCCTGGACGCGATCAACCCGACGCTGACCAGCAGGATGGAATAAATTACCAGGGCGATAATGTATCCGTTCATGCTTCCAGTCCGTAGAAGAACCAGCCCGCGTTTTGTGGGCGCTAGCGTGTGGCCCAGGGCGGAGCGAAGCGGGGCCCTGGGATAGCAAGACACTGCTAGAACTGCCGGCCCGCCCTGTCTTATGGGCGGCCGACAGATGATCGGAGACTTGCGAAAATCCTTCTGTCGCGCCTCCCGCCGGGCGGGACGGGCTCAAATATTTGAAGAATCTTACATTCCCAGGGCTCCGCTGCGCTCCGCCCTGGGCCACACGCTGAGCGCCCGCCTGCGGCGGGCTGGATGCGGCAAGACACCCCTAACGCGCGGCTCAGTCGCTCCAACGATTAGAATCGAGTTCGTCATGAAGAATGCAGAATTAATTGACCTGCCGCTTCAGCTGCTTGATAGCCTCAGCGGCCAGCGCGTAGTCCGGCTGCAGGCGCAGCGCTTCTTCGAAATGATGGGTCGCCTTTTTGAACATTTCCTTGGCCGCATAAACACGGCCCAGGTTGTAGTGAGGGTAGTGGTAAGATTCATAACGGCGAGACTGTAAGGCTTTCTCGAGCCAGGGAATCGCTTCATCGAGTTTTCCCTGCTGAATCAGATAGGCGCCGATATCATTGTAAGGATTCCCGAAGTCAGGATCGACGTAAATAGCTTTCTGACACTCGGCAATTGCGTCATCCAGCCTGCCCTGGAAGCTGTAAGTCCACCCCAAAAAGGTGTAAGCCTCGGCTGTGGGAAGTACCTTAATGGATTCCTTATACAGCTGCTCGGCAAGATCGAGATCGCCCTGCATCTGGTGCTGGTAGGCCTGATGAAACAGTTCCCACGCCAGCGTCATGTCGTCCGGATTCGGCATGTTCTTCATTTTACATTATTCCTGGACAAGAAAGCCGCGCGTGCCGCTTTCTTGAATCGGCGTGATTTATGCTATCAGTTACTAAAAACGTTGAATTTTGTTTATCGTTCTTTCTGCCTGCTGCGTTCCGCCTTCCGCCTTCTGCCTTCGGTAACCTATTGGAACGAAGTTCACCATGAATGTTTGGAGTTAACGATGAAAAAAAATACTGAGTTGATGAATTGCGGCCGCGGTACTTTTCTGTTTGCGCTCTTAGTGATTTTGCTTTCCTTCTGGATGGCGCTCCCTTCTTCCTTAGGCAACCTGAGGCCTGCAGAAGCTGGGGCGGAACGACCGTTCGAGAAGGCTTGGATTTCCAACTCTTATTGGACGCATGGAGAGGGGGAACTAAGCCGGTATACCGGAACGGTAATCCGCTACGATCAGCCACGTTCTGCTGACCTTGTGCTAGTCGTGGTGACGGAGAAAATGCTGCGCGATCAACTGGTCAAAGCAGACGACTGGAACGACCGCCGAGGGATGTTGGTGTTTCACTTCAACCAAATCCTTTCGTTCACCACAGGTGTTTATTCTTACCGCCAGATGGGAAGCTTTTTCCGTGCAGCGGCCGACTGGAGACCGATAAAAATGACACTGGGAAGCCAGGAGTGGTGTGGCAATACCTTCAAGGAAGCCATTACCTTCGGCAACAAGAACTTTTTCAGGTTTCACTCCTACTGGCAGGACGAGGGAGACGGGGAAGTTCAATTGAAATGGAAGGGAGATTTTGATTACTACGACAACTTGCC
>DASXTB010000186.1:0-7833 GCA_036505615.1 Acidobacteriota bacterium | reverse complement strand
CACAGCCCGCGTGGATTTCAGGATGCAACTGGGCCAGACTCGCGAAATCGTAGAAGTCACGGGTGAGGCAGCCGCGGTAAATACAGAAGACTCCAAACTGGCCGGCACGGTGACTTCCACCCAGATTGCCAATCTGCCCTTAAACGGACGCAACGTGTACGACCTGATTCAAATGGCGCCCGGAGCGGTCAACGTTTCAGGAACAGATTTCGAAAATGGCCACGGCACCGTGGTAAACGGACTTCGCGAGGACTTCAATGGGTTCTTGATTAACGGTGTTTCTAACAAGGGTCTGAGCGGCGGAGTCATCAACACACCGATTCAAGACACCGTGCAGGAATTTCAGCAGCTTCAGTTGAACATGTCAGCGCAGTATGGCAACAGCGCCGGAGCAATCAATAACCTGGTTACCAAGTCGGGCAGCAACGCCTATCACGGCAGCATTTGGGAGTATTTCCGCAATGATGCTTTGGACGCGAACCAGTATTTTTTGAATCAACCAGGGACGGACCCTATTACTGGTGGCAGCTTCAAGCCGCCACTGCGTTTTAACCAGTTCGGCGCCACTTTTGGCGGAGCCATCATTAAGGACAAGCTTTTCTTCTTTGGGTCTTATCAGGGTGACCGCTTCAGGACAACAGGCACTCCGGAATCGACTCTACAGGAGTCTCCTGAGTGGCGTCAGGCGGTCCTCGCCGCAGATACTGCCACTGGCACCCAATCAGTAGCTTCGCTGCTTTATCAGAATTTCCAGCCAAGACTGTCTGGAGCCACGGCCGCAACTCTCGATGACTACGTGCTCGGCGGGTTTTCACCATCGGGGCTCGTTGGTTATGATCAATTTTTGTGTCCGGACAATACGAGTGCCGCCATCGCAGCGCGCTGGGCGACGATCATGGGGGTGACCGCGGCGGACCAGGCAGCTATGACAGCTGCTACATGCAGCAGCATTCCTGCGATCCAAGCTGGCACGATGAGTCGCAGCGCGCCGTTTCAACTGAGCAGTGTGGCCATCTTCGGTTCGCAGACTCAAACCCTCGGCAACTTGTTCAATGGGAATGAGGGTTCAGGTCGTATCGACTTTAACCCGAACGCCAGCAACCGCTTGTTCCTGCAGTTTAACTGGCTCAAGACAACCGATAGCTTCGGGCCTTGCAGTGCCGCTTGTACTCGAGGATTTGGCAATCCGGCACGCAACATTTATCCCAGCGGCATGTTCAGCTACGTGAAGACCTTCTCGCCCACAGTCCTGAACGAATTCCGCGCCGGTTATACGCAAAACAATACGGGAGTCAGTGTCAGCATTCCTGGGGTACCGGACGTTGAGTTTGGAGATGGTACCGCGGGATTCGGCTCCTACAACGGCTATCCGCAGTTCTTCAAGGAGCACATCTACACCTACTCTGATATGGTTTCAATCAGCCATGGCAGCCACAACATCAAGGTGGGTGCAGATTTTAGGAGAAACATCGAGAACAGCGTGTTCAGCGTAGCTCGTCCCTCCTATTACATGTTTGATCCGCTCTTTTTCGCGGCCGATGCTCCGGCTGAAGAGAGTGCGGGAGTGAATCCTGGCATTTGCACTCCACCCTGCACTAGCTTTAATCCCAATCCTCAAGCGCAATTAGAGTCCAACGTCCGCCACTGGCGCAACCTGGAGGTGGGCGCTTATTTCCAAGATGATTGGAAAGTGACCAGGCGTTTAACCTTGAATCTAGGCTTGCGATATGACTTGTTCACTCGCCACGATGAGGAAAACAATCTGGCCACGACATTTATCCCGGGGCCCGGCGCAAGTAAGACTAACATTCTGACCGGAGTGGTTAGCGCCAACAATCCTGACAACTGTCCAACTTTCCCTAATCCCGATCCACTGGCGCAATTGGCAGGCGAGTGTGGTCCGGGAGGTTTCGCACCGGCAAAAAGTCTGGGCAAGGGCGACCACAACAATTGGGGACCGCGAGTTGGCTTTGCCTGGGACGTAATGGGTGACGGTAGAACCTCTTTGCGCGGCGGTTTCGGCGTTGCGTACGAGGGTACTCTTTACAACCCGCTATCGAATTCACGCTGGAACCTGCCGTACTATTCCTTCAATTTCGCCGACAACTTCCTGTTCGGCGACGTCAATACGGTGATCTATGGACCGACCGTTTGCGGCGCGAGTAGTTGCTCGCCCAGCGGTGCAGCACCTACGTTCAGCGGACCGCCCACGAACCCCGGGCAAGGCATCGGCGCGCAGGCTACTGGCAACTTGACGGGATGGGCTCCCTTCAATCCCAACGTCGCTATTTTGACCGGGATTGTATTGCCTGAGGGTATTAAAGATCCGTACGTATACAACTACTTCCTCAGCGTCCAGCGCGAACTTCCTGCAAAATCGGTAATAGAAGTCAACTACGTAGGTACTACGGCGCATAAGCTGTTCCGCGCAGAGAACATCAATCGCCATCCGGGATCTGTGTTGCCGCCGGGCGGCTGCATCACCGACAATTTCGGCCGCAGCTGGTGTGGAAACGGTGGTTTTGCCAATAATAACTATGGCAACCTGCGCAACTGGCGGAACGTAGTGAACTCTAACTACAATTCACTTCAGACGTCAGTAAAGAAGCAGATGAGCCATGGATTGTTATTCAACGTCAACTACACCTATAGCCACGCCATCGACAATGGCTCAACCTGGCACAGCGGAGCCACAACTGCGAACGGGGCTGCAGCGGGCGAAGGTTACACAACGGACCTCACTCTGCCGGGACTCGACCGCGGCAACTCGCTCTTTGATATTCGCCATCGGCTGGTTTTTAATTACGTATGGGAACTGCCCGGTAAGAACCTGCAAGGTTTTCTGGGTGCTGTGCTGGGAGGATGGTCCTACAATGGCATCTGGGCCTTCCAGAGCGGTGCGCACTGGGAACCCTTTAGATCGTCTGCCGCGAGGCTGAGAGAGATAAGTGACTCTTCGACTCCTTGCGATGCGACTGACGTCAACACCGGGAATTGTCAGAACCTGGGTGGCGATTACAACCTGGACCACGGCCGCAATGACCGTCCCGATTCAACCATCTCCAGCATCGTTCCCAGCCGCGATCAATGGAAGAATGGGTGGAGCGACACCTCCATGTTCTCAGCTCCGTGTTTGGGGTGCGCTAGTAACCTGGGTCGAAACACATTTGTAGGACCGGGAGCATGGTACGCCGACATGACCCTGGCCAAGGTCTTCAAATTCACCGAACGTGTAAACCTGAAGTTTGAGGGGCAAGCTTTCAATGTATTCAACCGGGCCAACTTCATTCTGGCGACTGCGGGCGGCGGTGCTCACAACAAGATCACCGACGGCAAATTCGGAGAAGCCGCCGGTACCTTGAATGCTCGTAACCTGCAGCTTGGTTTGAAGCTGAGTTTCTAGAACCCGGCTGGCTTTCAGGGGCCTGTTCCCGTATTGTGGGAACAGGCCCCTTCTGTATTTCTGCGTGAATCCCATGTTGCGTATCCGCAGCCTCGTCACATTTATTCTGTGCGGATGGTTGGCAGCGTCAGTGCCTTCCTTGCTTGCCCAGCAGCAACTCGGAAGAATTATTGGACAGGTGCTACTGAGCAAGGGAGACTTTCCTCAGAATCCGGTCATGGTGGAGCTGCGATTCCGGGGATCAGCGATTAGCAGCGTGTACACCGATGATCAGGGTCGCTTCGGTTTCTATAGTCTCGAAGGGAACATCTACCATGTCGTCATCAACGAGTCAGACTTCTACCCAATAGATGAAATGGCGAATGTGAATCCATTGGTGTCGCCAACAACTATGCTGCAGATTCGTTTAGAATTCAAAAAAACAGTGAAGCAGGATCCGCTCGCCAAGCGATTAGGAGGCGGCAATCCTTATATCGTCGACCCGGCAGACTACAATCGCCAGTTCCCCAAGAAAGCGGTCAAGGAGTTTGAACAGGGCGTAGAGGCGGACCGGCAGCGAAAACCCGACGAGGCCATCCGGCATTACGAGAAAGCACTGCAAATTGCGCCTAATTTTTATCAGGCGCACAATAATCTGGGATCTGACTATTTGAGCAAGTCCGATTTTTCCAAGGCGCGAAAGCAATTTGAGCAGGCGATTCAACTAAATCAGAGCGATGCGGCAGCGTACTTCAATCTGAGCAACATATGCATCCTGACGAGCGAATTGCCAGCGGCCCGGCGCTATCTGGACGAAGGGATGCGCCGCCAGCCTGACTCAGCGCTGGGTCACTTCCTCGAGGGAACTCTCAATATCAAGCTAGGAAAGCTTTCGCAGGCCGAGGGCCCGCTGCGCCAAGCCATTCAACTAGATCCTTTGATGGCTCAGCCACGCTTGCAATTGGTGAATTTATTGTTGCAGCAGGGAAGGAAGGACGATGCAGTGGCGCAATTGCACGACTTCGTCAGCGCCTTTCCGGAGAGTCCGTTCTCAGCTCATGCCAAAGAACTGCTCAAGCGCCTGCAGACTTCTCCGGCATCTTCGCAGACCGTCCCGAAGTAGCTAATTTATTGTTTTTCTGTCTTTGATTAACTGACAAAACTCTAGGCGCAGGCGGCAAGCTTCCTGATACTCTTGCCGGGCCAGACTGGCCTTATGAAGTCCTTCATAAGCGTAACCAAGGTTAAGGTGAGCTTCAGCCAGTTGGGGATCGATCTGAAGTGCTCTGTGGTAGCTCTCGATTGCTTTCTGTTGGCGATTGGTACGGCTGTAGGCAATGCCCAAAAAATTAAACAATTTTGCGTCTGTGATGCCGAGATCGACCGACCGCGCCAAGTGCTTGGCAGCGTCTGCGTAATTCTGTTGTTGGAATTGGAGCATGCCTAATCCGCGTTGGCCAAGAGCAAAGTTTGGTTGGATGGCTAAAGCCTTCTCGTAGGCAGAAGCGGCGGACAGCTTGTCAGCCTTCGACTGAATAATTCCCATCTCGTACCAGGCGCGATAATTCTGTGGGTTGTACTTCAAAGCCTTTTCCACCCAGGACTTTGCTCCGCCTGCATCGCCCAGATGATAGAGGGCGCGTGCCAGTCCAGTCATAGCCTGGTCGAAGTTCGGATTCAGTTCTAAACACTTCTTAAGTTCGGTGGCCGCCGCCGCCCAGTTCTCGCGCCGCGCCTCCGCCTCCCCTAACATGAAAGGGACGACATACATCTGCGGATCCTTCTCCCGCACTTTTTCCAGCAAGTCCTGGCCGGCTTGAAAGTTGTGTGACTGGAAAGCGTCGGCGGCTTCCAGGATGGAATTGAACTCCCACAGTTTGGCTTTGGGATCAGGCAGACCTGCTGCTAGTGCCTCCGCGGAGACCGGCGAGCGGTAAGCGACATAGCCCAGGGCACGCAGCTTTTCAATTGCGTCGGGACTCAGTTGGGAAGTTCTATCCACGTCAGGCTTGAACGGATTGTTGCGCAGGCGTACTTGCAGTTTGTCTTTGAGCACGGCAACCGTCGCAGTTTGTTGCGCAGCCACATTATTTCTTTCTTCCGGATCAGATGTCACGTCGTAGAGCTCGGGAATTGGTGCGTCGATATAGTGATAGCGGCTGGTCTCCAAGGCATGGAGCGGGCTCCAACCGAAAGAACTGAAGGGATAAAAAGTTTCACTATAGGCGGTCTGATCATTTTCTGGTTCAGAACTAAGAAACCTGTGCGATTGAAATTGCTTTTCGATGACATCCTTGATCCCAGCCGATTGCAGCAACGTGGGAGCGATATCGATGGTCTCTACAGGCCGCGCAACGCGACTAGGCCGAAAGCCGCTCCCAGCAGGCGGTTTAACGATCATAGGCACACGTACCGTCGCATTGTAAACAAAAAATCCATGTTCTTTCTCGCCGTGTTCGCCCAAGGACTCGCCATGATCACTGAGCAAAACGATTAAGCTGCGATCGTACAGATGGCTGCGCTTCAGCCACAACATGAGACGCCCCAGTTCGTGATCTGCGTAGGCAATTTCACCGTCATACGGGTGATTGCGATATTGGGTGCGATAAGGCTCGGGCGGATCATACGGGGAATGGGGATCATACAAATGTAGCCACAAGAAAAATGGCCTCCGCGGCGTTTTCTTGAGCCAATCCAAAGCATGTGTAACACTCTCGCCGGCTTTTCGATCTACCAGCCCAATGTCTTTCTGTTGGAACGTCTCGGCGGAAAAAGCATCGTCGTAAAAATCAAAGCCTCGCGCCAGTCCCCAACCGCGATCCAGCACAAAGGCACTCACCACCGCGCCCGTAGCATAACCGCTCTGTTTGAAGGCTTCTGCAACGGTGCGGAACTTCGGATCGAGTGGCTGCCCGGTGAAGTCTTGCACGCCGTTCTGAAAGGGATATGTACCCGTCAGAATGGCGGCATGGGAAGGCCAAGTCAGAGGGACTTGTGAAATCGCGCGCTCGAACACAATTCCGTCCCGTGCAAGCGAATCCAAAGTTAGTGTCTGTATCCCGGTCGCGCCGTAGCAACCCACATGATCAGCCCGGACTGTGTCGATCGTAATCAGAATGACATTGGGCTTTGCATTGCGAGCAGAAGGAGCGGCGGCAATCAGCGGATGCGGCAGCAGGAGCGCCAGACAAGTCAGGAGATGGGGAACAGTTCGCAATGGTATTGAAAAATATTTTTGCTTACTGCGGCTTGGTTGTTCGCGATTTGCGCAGTTCGTCCTCGGCCTCGTCGTTCTTGCCGGTCGCAGCCAGCGCCTTGGCCAGCGCCATATGGCTGCCAGGATCATTAGGATCAAGTTCGATTGCCCGGCGCAGTTCGGCTAACGCTTCGTTTGTCTGCCCTTGGTATAGCAGGACTTCTCCTAAGGCACGGTGACCTTGAGCATAGTCGGGTGCCGTCGTAATGCATTGGCGAAAAGCGACCATCGCTTCGGGCACCATTTTCTTTTGCAAATAGGCAGCGCCGAGATTATAGGAAGCGGAAAAGTTCGTCGCATCCAACTGCAGCGCTCGCTTGAGAGTTTCGATCGCTCGGTCCCAGTCGCCTGTTTGTCCGAACGACAGGCCAAGTTGAAATACAGCAAGCGTATAGTCGGGACTTAGTTGCACGACCTGCCGAAATTGCGCCACGGCCTGGGCGAATTCCCGCATGCGGTAGTAGTTCAGCCCCAGGAGGTAGTGCGCGGGAATGGAATCCGGATCCGTCTGGAGAACCTGGTTGAGCTTGTCCGTGGACTCCGCATATTTGGCATGCTGGCTGTCGGCCATGGCGTCGGAAAACAATTCGTACAATTGGATGCGATCCTTGGGGTCAGGCAAGCTACGATTGCTGACGGTCGGGCTGCCACCGCCCGAGAAACCGGCGTATCCCAGCGATTGCAGACGCTCCATCAGAGCTGGATCGAGCCCGGTTTTCTCCGCCAATTCCCGTCCCCCACTGTACTGACGAATCAGGGCGGACAGGCGGGCTCGCATCTCCTCGGCCACAGCTTTTTTCATCGGATAGAGATTCTGAGTCTCGCCCGGATCCTTGGCGACGTCGTACAGTTCAGGTTTAGGCGCGTCAATGAAATGGTAATTCTTAGTCTCGAGTCCGCGGAGTTCACTCCAATTGAAGTGCAGTCGGGGAAGAAATGTTTCTGCATATAAGCCCTGAGATGGATCTTCCTTCTTTGCTGTCATGACCGGTAGCAGGTTGCGCCCTTGCACCTGCGGGGGCACATCCACTTTCAATGCCTGCAGCACTGTCGGCATCAGGTCTGCCAAGTTCACCATGTCCGGCACGCTATTCACCAACCGTTGGCCGGGCAAATGAAGAATCACAGGGATGTGGAGGGTCGCGTTATAGATGAAAAAGCCGTGGGTTTTCTCGCCGTGCTCACCCAGACTTTC
>DASXTB010000185.1:0-14757 GCA_036505615.1 Acidobacteriota bacterium | reverse complement strand
GACGACGATGATCGCTGGCTCCTCATTACCGTCTTCCAGGGTTGGGCCAAGAGCGAAATGTACCTTCAGGATTTGAAAGCCGGCACTCCGCCGGTCGAGATTACCAGCGGCAAGGAATTCCTATACAGCGGTGAGATCTACCAGAACAAGCTCTACATCACCACCAACGAAGACGCCCCTCGTTCTCGCGTGTTGGTGGTGGACGCCTCCAATCCCAAGCGTGAAAACTGGAAGGAAATCGTTCCACAATCCGACGCGGTGTTGCAGAATACGTCCATCGTCGGTGGGAAACTCGGCGCCCAGTACGAAAAGAATGCCAGCTCGCTGCTCAAACTTTTCCAGCTGGACGGAAAATTCATCGCCGACATCCCGCTACCTGCCATTGGCAGCGTCTCCGGCACCGGCAGCAAGTGGAATCGCCAGGAACTTTTCTTCGGCTTCCAGTCTTTCACCATTCCACCGTCCATCTACCATTTCGATCTTTCTTCCCGCAAAACTGATTTGTGGGACAAAGTAAACGCCCCCGGCATCGATCCTTCCGCCTACGAAGTCAACCAAGTCTGGTACACGTCGAAAGACGGCACCAAGGTTCCCATGTTTGTCTTCCACAAAAAAGGACTGGAACTCAACGGCCACAATCCCACGCTGCTCACCGGATACGGCGGCTTCAACGTTAGCCTGACCCCCAGCTTCGTGGGCGGCCGCTATATCTGGCTGGAGCACGGCGGCATCTTTGCCGTGGCCAATCTTCGCGGCGGCGCCGAGTTCGGAGAAGACTGGCATCAAGCCGGCATGCTGCAGAAAAAGCAGAACGTGTTCGACGATTTCATCTCCGCCGCCGAATTCCTGATCTCGCAGAAGTACACCGACAAGGATCACCTCGCCATCCAGGGCGGATCCAATGGCGGCCTGCTGGTGGGCGCAGCCTTCACGCAGCGTCCTGACCTTTACCGCGCCGTCGTATGTCAGGTCCCGCTGCTGGATATGCTTCGCTATCAGAATTTCCAGATCGCCAAATTATGGATCCCCGAATACGGCTCTGCCGAGGATTCCAAACAGTTCGACTGGCTTTACGCCTACTCGCCCTACCATCACGTGAAACCGGGCACACAATATCCCGCCATCCTTTTCATGACGGCGGACACCGACACTCGCGTCGATCCCATGCACGCCAAAAAAATGGCTGCCCTGATGCAAGCCGAAGCCGCCAACGGCCAAAGCCGCGAGCGCCCCATCCTGCTACGCATCGAAACCAAAGCCGGCCACGGCGCGGGCAAACCTATCACCAAACAAATCGAGGAAGGCACGGATATTTATTCGTTCTTGTTCTGGCAGCTAGGTGTGCAACCGTAGGATCGACTGGATCCAACAAAAACTGAGGGTGCCCCATCCTTCGCTGTTAGCGAACTTTCATTATGAGCATATCCATAGTCTTACCCACGCTCCACGGGATGGGGTGGAACGCGGCGCACAGACGCGAACGCTGGAATCCGAAACGGTGTGGAGAATTGTCGGAGGCGGCGTTCTTATTGAAGGCCACAGAACAGGGATTTCTGGTCGCCAAGCCCTGGGGCGACAGCGACATGTACGACTTCATCGTAGATTCGGGAACCCGCCTCTGGCGGGTCCAACTGAAGTCAACCGCCGTGCTCCAACAGCGCGGATATCACGTAAACATGATGCACAACGCATACGGAAAGGGCAAGGTCGGCTATAAAGCGGAAGACATCGATATGCTGGTCGTGCACATTCCGCCGCTAGAAATATGGTATGTCCTGCCGGTGACAGTATTTGCCCCGCATATCAAGATCAGGCTCCATCCAAATATCAGGGTCAGGTCCCGCCGTCGGGAGAGGTATCGCGAGGCTTGGGGATTGTTCACCGGCAAGTCCCCGAAACAGCACCCGAAGTTGGGTCGCTGATTTGCCCATTCTTCCTTCGTGTACCCAGCGGAATCGGAATTGGATGGCGCAGTGCCTGGGGCGGCGCGATCTCGGCCAATTCTGACTTCTCGCTTACAACCCCGTCCATCTACTGTCCGTCTAAATACATACAAAGCTCGGGCTCACCACTGAACTTGGGGCAGAGGCGTCAGTGCGCAATCAAGGAGAGACTATGATGACGATAAAGCAATTGGAGCGTTGGGCAGCCGCGGGATTGTTTTTGGCAGCCTTGATGGCGGTTCCCTCATTTGCAAGAGCCCAAAACACGGCTGATAACGACACCACCCGCCAGGAGCTGCGGACTTTTGACCAGTTCTTGGACAACCATCCGCAGATCGCAAACGACCTGAAGAAGCACCCGGCGCTAGTCAACGATGCTGGCTTTGTTAGACAGCACCGCGAGCTGGGGGACTTTCTCAGAGATCATCCCCGCGTACGTGAAGAACTGAAGGAAAACCCTGGTGCTTTCATGAACCGGGAGCGCGGGCTTGAAAGGACCGAGGCTCCGGATCGGGACAAGCCGGATAACGATACCACCAGGGCAGAACTCGGTAGCTTCGACCAATTTCTAGACAGTCATCCTGCGGTCGCGAAGGATCTGAAGCAAAATCCCAATCTGATTAATAATCCTCAGTACCTGTCAAAGCACCCTGGACTGAAGGACTACCTTCAGGATCACCCGCGAGTCCGCGAGGAAGTGAAAGAGAACCCCGGAGCCTTCATGAGCCGGGAGCGGGGCTTGGAGGGAAAAGAAGAAAAGACGGAGGGCAAGAAGCACCGCAAGCACCAAAGAAATGACCGAGACCGGGACAGGAATTAACGATCGGGACCGAGGTCAGAATAAGTTTTGGCGGGTGGGCGGGTGGCCCGTCCCCCGCTAGAACACATATCTGGGTGGCTTGATGTTCTTCACTCGGAGATAGACTTCCGCCTGGCCGCGGTGGTGCGCGGTGTCCGTGAAGGCCCAAGAGAGCACTTCGATCCCCGTGGCCTTCCGTCCCTCCCCAATATCAAGCATTTTGTTGAACTGCGCGGGCGTCATGGCGGCAAAGTCTTTGGCGCACCTGTCGAAGGAATCGGTAAGAAACTTGATGGCCGTTTTTTTGTCGGTGCCGGAGGGTTGAGCCAGCGCTTCGGTTCCCGCCACGTCCGCGAAGGCGTCCGAGTTGGATTTTGCGATGTGGATCATGAGCTCGCCGAAGCTCATCTCCTCCGGATTCGGTTTGAAATCGTAGCTTTCGGCGGGCATGGCTTCGGCCACCGCCAGAGTAAATTCTTTGCTGATCTGCCAGTGCTTCGCGAAAAGGGCTTTGAAATCGTTCTCGGCGGGGCCGCTAGAAATGACACAGCCAGTAAACCCTTCAATATCGCTTTCATCTTATGCTCCTCGACGCCGCATATTCCTTTAACTCGAAAACGGTGAGGATTGTACACGTGACCCGTATCCCTCGCTGGTTTGCCCAGAATCTTCTGGTCTTTAATATGGAGCAGGGTTTTAAGGTCAACGCGTCCACCGGGCATTGACTCGACCGCAGCTTTCGCAAGAAAGTCGTCCCTGGAAGAAACGAAGTCGACTCGCTAGGTCCAAGCAAGCGTCCCCATACAGGCATCCCCTTGGGCACGATGCCAACGTCACCGGGCTGAATCAATCTTGTATGAAGGGAACTTCCCGCGACCCGCAACTCGATTAGGGCCGGGTCTTTCATTGAATCCCTGTAGAAGTGAATATTTGCCTGCGGAACAGTAATCTCCATTTGCTCGTAAGCAGGTCTGAGGTGATGCTCCACTTTGAACGAATCACGCCAAGGAGAGGTTGAACTGGAAACGATGACCCAATCGCGTCTTGCAAACGGTACACGTTCACCGGTTCTGCGATTACGGCCAAATATTTCGCATTCCGGCATCGAGGCTCTTTCACCGTGCTATTGCTGACTTCGGCCTATTTGCGGGATTCTATGGGGGGACGGTACACCCGAAGGCACGAGGACGAAATATGATACCCGGACCAGAGCGTCGTATTACTTCGGATATATTGTTGTTCGTCCGCGAATCCCATGCAGCGGCTAGCTCGCGTCCTCGGAGCTGTGTTGCTTTTTCAGGTGCTTATCAAATTGAGCTTGCAGGACCTTTATTCCGGCTTCTGGATTGTTCGTGGCTTCAGAACTAGCAATGATAAAGTAAGCGCTGCATGTTGGAGCGTGATCTCAAGGTATGGCTTTTCCATTTTGGCAATCTCCGAAAAAGAACAATTTCGGAGGGCGTGTTCGGTGGGTTATCGTAACGTCCGGTATCGAACATACGTCGGTAGGCTGACTATTACAAGACAATTAATACCGGACACGGTTGGGCGAGGGCCGGATTTATTGCCTGGAGGCTGTGCAATATTGCTCACTTTCTTGAGATTGAAGGCATGAAACGTGACGCCTTGCGCGATGTGCGATTGTGCTTTATTGCTCAGACTCGGACTGGAATCCAGAGTAGCTTGATAGACAGGAAGAGGGGCCCCTCAAGAGGAACGATCTCCTGCTCCTGCATCGAGGAACTGAGAGGATGTCGTTTCCCGCTGCTATTTAGCTGCTTGGCGGATTCGCGCTTACGCGGAGAAGGCGTACAAAATGAAGATTCTGTTCAACCCGCCTCTCGAACTATTGGTCGTCGGCGTCTTCTATGTCGTCGGCTTCATGGCGCATAGTGTGAACCAGATTAAGGCAAACCTGTCTAAACGATTCTTAATGAGATTCAGATAAGTCGGCGCTGCTCAGTGTTTCGGTCACGTTTCGTGCGTTTTGGCTCTGTGGCGTATGGATCTCCCAAGACGTGCCGTATGCACCAAGCCATCAAGCGCATCCTGCTGCGCAAGCCAACGGCCAAGCGCAAACCTCACTAGAGTTAAGTTGCACTACTACCCAAATCCCAGGCCTCTGGAAAAACTCGGCCGACCGCAGTAAAATCCTGTCGCCCGTCATATCAGCAGGTCCCAGCAAGAACGTCCCTTACGATACAAGCACGTGAGATGGAGGTGGATATGAAAAGCTGGAAGCAGATAAGCCTTCTCAGTTTGTGTGTGGTTATCATGTTGGCCTCGACTCCCGGAAAACCAGCATGGCGGATGAAAGCGGATTATGTAGAAGCTTGCAGTTGCCATCTGTTCTGTCCTTGCTATTTCAATAAACACGCCGAGCATCCGCACTGCGAGTTCAACATGGCGGTTAAAGTGCGCGAAGGGTACTCGGGCAACACCAACCTGGCAGGGGCCAAGTACTGGCTCACCGGGGATCTGGGCGACGAGTGGGGTACAAACAAAAAAGGAGATTGGGTGGTGGTATCGTTTGATCCATCCACCAATAAAGAACAACGGGAAGCGCTAGCGCCCATGATTCTCAAGACCTACGGTTTGGAATGGAAGGAACTGAAAGTGCAGGAAGCGCCGATTCAGGTCGATCGAGCCGGGGACATCGTCACCGCGACGCTGGGTGGAGGGCAACTAGCCATGATGAAGCTCAAGCGGGAAGAGGGCGCCGATGGCAAAGGCGTGGTGTTGAGGAACGTCAAATATTTCGGGGCGCAGAATAATGACGGCTTCGACATGTACCGCTCGCTCGAGCACAGCGCAAATGTCCAGGGACACAAATTCTCCTACTCCGACCGGAATGCGTTTTTGATTTCGATCGATACGCATGAAGGCGAGGCCGGTGGTGGAATGTCGAATAAGTGAAGACTGGTGAGTGAAATATTTTGTTCGGTCTGCCCCTGCCTTGGTGGGGGCTTTTTCATTTGGCTATCCAAAAAATAATTGAGAGTGCCCCATCCTTTACCGTTAACAGAGGGTGGGAGGCATGACATTCCACACCTTCGCCGCGTAGTTCGTAATCTAGCCGGTCGAGCTCTGGTCCATGACGTAGACCCTGCCTGGGCCCGCGGTCTGAACATTGTTCCGCTGAAAACATTCCTTGATCCGCCGCCGCAGCTCGCGACTTACTCGATACTGCTGGTTGGGGCGTGTTTTCACTTGGATGAGATACTCCACCTCACCGTTGGCTACGCGATCGATTCCCGGCACTTCAATGTCGCTGACGATGTCATCGGCATAAGCTGGATCATGTCGAAGTTCTTCGCCCACTTCCTGCAGCAACTTCACAATGCGTTCGCTGGGTTCGCTGTAGGCAACGGTGACGCGCAAAGTCAGTTGCGACCAATCGCGAGTCGCGTTAGACACGATTTTGATTTCGCTATTAGGGATGATGTGCACCGTGCCGTCTTCATCGCGCAACACGGTGCTGCGCATGTTCATCGCTTCGACTGTACCTTTTACTCCCGCAACTCGAATGTTGTCGCCGATGTCGTACTGATTCTCGAGGAGGATAAAAAAACCGTTGATCACATCTTTCACCAGCGTCTGTGCGCCAAAGCCAATTGCCAGGCCGGCAATGCCGGCGCTCGCCAGCAGCGGTCCGAGATTGATTCCCAGCAGCGAGAGGATCTCGAGGCCGGCCACGAAAATGATTACAAAAATGCCCACGCTGCTGATCACTGTGGCCAGCGTCCGGACCTGCTGGGCGCGGAAACCTGGTGGGACTTTGCGGATATGCAGCGCGACAATCTTGGCCGTGAGGGCCCTGAGTACGCGGATCAGCACCAACGATACGATCACGACTACCAGGATCTTAGGGACGTCGTGACGGAGGAAAACCATGGTGTCTTCCCGCCAATCTCGCAGCAGTGCGGGCAGATTCCAGCTTTCGGGCATAGCTAAATGCAACAGCATGCGATTCATATTCCGGGCGCGATTATAGCAAGTGGATGGCGAACTCTCACGTTACGAGCCAACGTATAATTGTCTTACTTTCCTACCCGTTTGAGGTGATTGTGCGACTCCAAACCCTTGCGTTGGCAATTTTGTTTGTGATGAACATCGTTACGCCTCCCGTGCCGCTGCTGGGCCAGCCTTCACCGCAGGTCGTACCCCCGGGCATACAGGGATCGCCACCCGAGGAAGAAGGGCGCGCCAAACTTGAAAAGGAAATGGCTAAGAAAGCCAATCAGGAGCGCCACGCCGATCTCAAGCGTGACACAGACAAATTGCTCAAGCTGGCCACTGAACTGAAGGAATATGTGGACAAGAGCAACGAGAACGTCCTTTCCTTGAATGTGCTGAAAAAGGCGGAGCAGATCGAAAAACTAGCGCACAGCGTGAAGGACAAAATGAAGGGCCCGAATTAAAATCAAGCCTTCGATGTGAGGGCGCGATGTTTGTCAGCCCACCATGCCCAGGGGACAGTTATCCACATGAGGAGCGCGCCCCAGGCCAGCGAGTGGACATCAGGCGGAGGGCCGGCAAATAGCGTGCTTATCCAGCCGAAGAAAATTAAGGCCATCAGAGACCAGAAACCGTAGCGACCAACATTGTCGCGGGCACGAGTTGAGCTCAGATAGATCCAAAGCCCGCCTCCGAAAAACAAAACTTCTACCGCGATGGACGCTGGCCAGGAATTCCAAAGTCCCAAACCCAGGCGCAATTCGCCTCCTGGTCGTAAGGGTAGATCTGGACGATGAATGAAGTCCAGAATCCAATGACTGATTACGGCGGCTGCGATCACCAAGGCGCCGCGCCGATAGCGGCGGAGAGCGTAGTAAATTCCGCCGACGACCACGGACCACACAAAGAGCATGAGCAGACTGTGGGAAATCGGATAATCGGTGAAATCGAAGGAGAGACTCCGATGATGCCGGGAACGATCTCTACATGCTCAATGCCGGCGAGCAGCAGGATTGGCCACAGCAGGTCAGCGAACTGAGCCGCCAGGACCAGGACGCCCAGCGAAGTTCTGGGCGCAACTTTTTTCGCGGCCAGTGCGACACCGAAATGTCCGATAAACATTTCATCCCCGACGGCGGCTAAGACATCCAGGTGCACTTCCAGTGAACAACGCGTTCCTCATTTTCCCGGTCCCAGCAGGCTCAGGACCATGGTCGACTCGGCCAGAATCGCCGTCTTCAAGGTCGGCTCCCGGTCGGGTGCAAAAACTGAAGAATGCAGCGAGGGCAGCCTTTCCCCGGATTGCTTGGCGGCCTTCCATTTCCCAGGTTCTATCGCTCCCACCCACATCATGAACAGCGGAACGCCATCCCGCCCGTATTCGGAGAAGTCTTCCGACGCCGTGATGGGAGGCGTCTGCTTCACATTGCTCTGGCCAAGGCGTGCGCTCACCGCCGCCATCACTTTCTTAGCCAGTTCGGGATCGTTGTATACGGCATCGGCGCCTTCCACGCGCTCAATCAACGGCATCTTGTCCGCGTTCGCGGCCCCTGCTTCTGCCTTTGCAATCCGCTCAATCCCGGCCAGCAGTTTTTTTCGCACCTCGGTTTTATAGCTGCGCACGGTGAGCTGCAACTTCGCTTCATCGGGGATAATGTTGTTCTTCGTGCCGGCATGAAATGTGCCGACAGTCACCACCGCAAAATCTCCCGGTGTGGTTTCCCGCGCGACCAGGGTCTGCAGCGTAGTCACGATCCGTGCTCCAATCACGATGGGATCAATGGCGGTGTGAGGGGCAGATCCATGCCCGCCTTTCCCATAGATTGTAATGTCGACGGAGTCAGCATTGCTGGTCGTGTAGCCGGTGTTATAGCCCACTTCGCCGGCAGGAAGATCCGAAGTGTCATGGATCGCCACCGCGTACGCCGGCTTGGGAAAGCGGGTGTAAAGGCCATCTTTCAGCATGCCCGCGGCACCCCCAATGGTTTCTTCCGCGGGCTGTCCGATCAATACAAGGGTTCCGCTCCAGCGGCCTTTGTTCGTCGCTAGAAGCCGCGCCGTCCCCAGCCAAGCCGACATGTGGACATCATGTCCGCAAGCGTGCATCACCGGCACTTCCACATTTTGATCGTTGTGCACAACTACGTGGCTTGCATACGGCAATCCCGTTTTCTCCAGTACCGGAAGCGCATCTAACTCGGTGCGCAGGAGTACGACCGGCCCGGCGCCATTCTTCATGACTCCAACCACACCCGTGTGGCCGACGTGCTCCGTAACCTCGAAACCCAAAGCACGCAGACCCTCGGCCAGCTTGGCGGATGTGCGCTCTTCGTGCCCTGACAATTCAGGGTGCTGGTGGATGTCAATGTATGACTTCTCAATGTCCGGATAGATCGCATTCACGGCTGCATCCGAAACTGAAAAGTTTCCCAGCTCCCACGCCCCGCTCGGCGCCACTAGCGCCGCGGCAACCGCGCAAATCCAGAACCTCTGCATGTCCGTGGATCCTCCGAAATTTCGACGCCTGGTCCTCAGGCGCCTTCTGTGCCAATCCGCATCCCATAGAACGAGCGGTACACAAAGAAGACTGACACGGCGAAAAAGCCAGCCGCCAGCAGATGAGTGAAATTATTACCGGCGTCCAGCGTCAGCTTGACCGCCAATTCCACCGCCAACAAACCGAAGAGTGTAGTGAACTTGATGACCGGGTTCATGGCCACCGAAGAAGTATCCTTGAAGGGATCGCCAACGGTATCTCCTATGACCGTAGCATCGTGCAACGGAGTGCCCTTCTGCTTGAGCGTTACCTCGACAATCTTTTTTGCGTTGTCCCATGCCGCCCCAGCATTGGCCATGAAGATTGCCTGATAAAGACCGAAGATCGCAATTGAAATCAGGTAGCCGATGAAGAAGAACGGTTCCACGAAGGCAAAAGCCAAGGTGCCAAAGAAGACCGCCAGAAAGATATTGAACATTCCCTTCTGCGCATATCTTGTACAAATTTCCACGACTTTTTTGCTGTCAGCAACCGAAGCCTTCTCCACTCCCTCGAGCTTGATGTTGGCTTTGATAAATTCGACCGCGCGATAAGCGCCAGTGGTCACGGCCTGTGTGGATGCGCCGGTGAACCAGTAGATCATGGCCCCGCCGGTGATCAGGCCCAGGAAAAATGGCGCGTGCAAAAGGGAGAGGTTCTGAACGTTTTCGGTGAGGCCATTGGTGAGCGCCATGATGATGGAGAAAATCATGGTGGTTGCGCCTACCACGGCGGTGCCGATCAGCACCGGCTTGGCCGTCGCCTTGAAGGTGTTGCCCGCGCCGTCGTTCTCTTCCAGCAGGTCCTTGGCGCGCTCGAAGTTCACATCCATATTGAAATCTCTCTTGAGCTCAGACTTCACGTTGGGAACTTGCTCAATCAGAGAAAGCTCGTACACCGACTGCGCGTTGTCGGTAACGGGCCCGTAGGAGTCCACGGCGATGGTCACCGGCCCCATCCCCAGGAACCCGAATGCCACCAAGCCGAAAGCAAAGACTGCCGGAGCCGCCATCAGGGCGCCCAACCCTTCCGTACTGAAGTAGTACGAGATCGACATCAAGGCCACCATAGCCAGCCCCAACCAGTATGCCGAGAAATTTCCCGCCACGAAGCCCGACAGGATGCCAAGCGAGGCGCCACCTTCTTTTGCCGAAGTCACTACTTCATTCACGTGCCGCGACTCGGTCGAAGTGAAGACCTTGACCAATTCCGGAATGACAGCTCCGGCCAGCGTGCCACACGAAATAATCGAAGCCAGTTTCCACCACAACGACGTGTCCCCGCCAAGGTCGGGCACGATGGTCGAGGAAATCACATACGTGACGGCAATCGACACCAGAGAAGTGATCCAAACCAGCGAGGTCAAGGGCGTCTCGAAATTCATCTTCAGGGCGTTGCCATACTTGGCCTTCGCAATCGCCCCATTGATGAAGTATGCCGCCGCGCTTGAAACCAGCATGGCAATGCGCATCACGAAAATCCACACCAGCAACTGCACCTGTATAGTCGGCTCTTTCACTGCCAGCAAGATGAAAGTAATCAGCGCCACGCCGGTAACGCCGTAAGTTTCAAAACCGTCCGCGGACGGGCCGACGGAATCGCCTGCGTTGTCACCAGTGCAGTCGGCGATCACACCCGGGTTGCGCGCGTCATCTTCCTTGATCTTGAAGACGATCTTCATCAAATCCGACCCGATGTCAGCGATCTTGGTGAAGATGCCGCCCGCGATACGCAACGCCGCTGCGCCCAGCGACTCACCAATGGCAAAGCCGATGAAGCATGGTCCGGCGTAGTCTCTGGGAACGAACAGGAGGATGAAGAGCATGATCAGCAGTTCGACGCTGATCAGCATCATGCCAATACTCATGCCAGCTTGCAGCGGAATGTTGTAGATGGGATACGGCTTTCCCGCCAGCCCCGCGAACGCGGTTCGCGAGTTGGCAAACGTGTTGACCCGAATTCCAAACCAGGCCACACCGTAGCTGCCCGCGATTCCAACCAGGCTGAAGAGCAGGATGATGACAACGCGTACTGCCTCAAACTTCAGCAGCACGCCAAAGTAGAGGACGATGATGACCGCAATGAAGGCTTCCAGGATGAGCAGGAACTTGCCCTGCGTTATTAGATAAGTTTTGCAGGTTTCGTAAATCAACTCAGATATCTCGCGCATGGCGCGATGTACGGGGAGGTTTTTCAGCCGGGTGTAGATGGTCAGGCCGAAACCTAGGCCGAGCACGCAGAACAGAATTCCGATCAAGAGTAGTTTGTGTCCGTCCACACCAAGGAAGGTCACTTGCGAGAGGTCGGGAAGTTTGAGGTTGGCTTCGCCGCCGACTTCACCGGCCTGAGCGAAAGCGGCAGAGGCGAGGCTCAAGACGGCGAGTGCCGGCGTCAGAATCTTTGCCAATCGGCATGCTTTGGACGCAACACTTGCGAGCCAGAAGCGCATGGGATCCTCCAGGGATGAAAACTTTCGTCAGGATGATTACGTGTCTAGGGACAACTCTCTGTCACACAGCACTCTTCCGGACTCAGCTGGGAGAGCTGAGCCACGCATTACCGCAATCCCGAGCACGCTTCCACTGCAAGACTTTAACAGGAGTGCTGGAGCTTGGCCGTCTCGGATTCTGCCCCGGATTTCCGCAGGCCGACGCCTGGGGAGCGGGGAGCAAAACTAGTCTTTGTAGCATTTCCGGGGGAGATGGTCAAACTTGCAGGCACCGCCCTGAGGACCGCCATTAACAAGACTTTGACGCATCAGCCACAAGACGGTTCCGAACATCCCGCACCAGCCCAACATGCGTACCGTCCACGCGATTCTGGTGTCGTACTGCAACACGGCTAAGCTGGAGAAGATCGCATGCCAGTCATGCTCGGCAAACTCCGGATCTCCCACGGTGACCAGGGGTAGCGACATGGTTCGCGCATCGGCCATATAGGTCGCGGTGTAAAGCCAGTTCTCAAAAAAGAAAAACATGCAAAAAGCGAAAGCAGTAGTCTGACGCTGGACAAAGAAATATGCCGCCAGCAGCAACGGCACCAGCCATTGCAGGATGGTTCCTCCCCAGCCCAAGCGTGGGGCCCAGCCAACCGAACAAGAGATGTCCGGCTTCGTGAACGACTAGATTGGCGGAATCAATGAATAAGTAGCCGTGGCCCTGGGTAAAGGCATAGATCAAGAACCATCCGTAGAAGATAAGCCACGCTCCCAGGGCCCATCGTGAAACCGGGCGCCAATCTCTGTCCACGATTTCATTCAGATAGCCAATCATTCGGTGGATGGTTTGTTTCGCGCCCGGATTTTACTTCATCTCCAGAGAGACGAGGCTTACCTGAGCTGATACTTCGCGGGCTTGGCGGGTGGCTCACCTTTCGGCGGCACTATATTAAGTGAGCTGCCCCATCTTTGCTGTTAGCAAAGGTGGTAGGCAAGACAGACGGCAGCACCCCGGCATTGGTTTGTGTTTCTAATTTTTTGCGTGATGTAGTTGTTGCCGCAGGGCCTCCACGATCAGACCAACCAACGCATACGTAGCAGCATTCGCAAGCAGAACCCAATAGATACTGACGGGGAAATTGAAATGAAAACTGGCAAACGCAATTGGGCATGTTAAACGGACGAGAGTCCAGACAATCGGTTCGGAATTCATCGGAAGTGGAAACGTTGCCAGGGCATAAAGGTTCCAGCAGCCCACAACCAGCAAGCCCGCACTCGCCCACATCGCAATCCGGTATTTCATGCTGCCGCTCCTGCCGTTCTCTGGTCTATAAGCATAGGATCGGAAGCTGCTCCAGGGCGGGTGGCCCACCGACTCTCGACGGCTGGCCGTTTCGGCGCCCGTCCTTTGCTGTTAGCAAAGCGTGGGAGATGACACGACCGTCTTCTTTTCCGCTTGACTTCCGCTTCCTCTATCCCTCATAAAAGATATACTAAACTATTCCAATGTTAGCCACAAGTCATAATCCGTTTGCTTTCAAGATTTTGCCTGTAAACCTTTATTTTCCAAAGATTTTGGCCGTGTTCACTGCCCAAATCTTTGATTCCACAAGACCGGGGGAGAGGGGTATCCCTTTCAAAAGTGCTTTGCGTGCCGGAGAACTTTCATCGCCGAAATATCGGCAGCGGGAAAGCAAGTCTGCAGACGAAATTCGCCGAGCTTTGCTCGGCCGGACAGGCGGGTCGCCTGTCCCTACGTGGGTCGCGGAGGCTACTTCGTGGAGACTACAACGAGCTCATGTTGGCTAAGAACTCGCCGTTGGAGCGGGTCTTGGTGAGCTTGTCGATCAGCAGTTCCATGGCTTCGACTGGGGAGAGCGGGTTCAGGACTTTGCGCAGTACCCAGATGCGGGTCAAATCCTCTTTCGGGATCAGGAGTTCTTCTTTTCGAGTGCCCGAGCGTTGGATATCGATGGCCGGGAAAGTTCGCTTGTCCACCAGCTTGCGATCGAGAATGATTTCACTGTTGCCGGTGCCTTTGAATTCTTCGAAGATGACGTCATCCATGCGGGAACCGGTGTCGATCAATGCGGTGGCGATGATGGTCAGCGAGCCGCCTTCTTCGATGTTGCGGGCGGATCCGAAGAAGCGCTTGGGACGCTGCAGCGCGTTGGAATCGACGCCGCCGGAAAGCACTTTGCCGCTGGGCGGAACAATAGTGTTGTAGGCACGCGCCAGACGGGTGATGGAATCGAGCAGAATCACCACGTCACGTTTGTGCTCCACTAACCTCTTAGCCTTTTCGATCACCATTTCGGCAACCTGCACGTGACGGGCAGCCGGTTCGTCGAAAGTGGAGGAGATGACTTCACCTTTTACCGAGCGCTGCATGTCGGTGACTTCTTCCGGTCGCTCATCGATCAGCAGAACCATCAGGACGACTTCCGGATGGTTGGTGGTGATGGAGTTGGCAACGTTCTGCAGCAGCATGGTTTTGCCAGCACGAGGCGGCGACACGATCAAGCCGCGTTGTCCCTTGCCCAGGGGCGTGAGCAAATCCATCACGCGGGCGCTGACGTTTTCACGAGTGGTTTCAAGTTTGACGCGTTCTTGGGGATAGAGGGGCGTCAGGTTGTCGAACAAAATCTTGTTACGAGCTTCGTCAGGCGACTCGAAGTTGACGGCTTCAATCTTGACCAGCGCGAAATATTTCTCGCCTTCATGCGGAGGACGGACCTGGCCACTGATAGTGTCACCAGTCTTGAGATCGAACTTGCGGATCTGCGAAGGCGAAACGTAAATGTCGTCCGGGCCGGGTAAATAGTTGTAATCGGGAGAGCGAAGGAATCCGTAGCCGTCGGGCAGGATTTCGAGCACGCCTTCGGCAAAAATATGGCCTTCTTTTTCGCTTTGTGCCTGGAGGATCTTGAAGATCAAGTCTTGTTTTCGTAATCCGCTGGCTCCGGGAAGATCCAAAGATCGGGCGATCTTGGTCAACTCGGTAATATTTTTTTCTTTAAGTTCTGCGATGGTCATTGGTCACCTGCGAGGAGATTTTCAAAGGGGGGTACGCTAAGGAAGACTT
>DASXTB010000184.1:0-2957 GCA_036505615.1 Acidobacteriota bacterium | reverse complement strand
ACGTATGTTGGAAACTGTTCAATACCGCTCAATGCGGCGATTTGCATCGCAACGGACAATTCCACTCTCGGAAGCGTGCACAGGAAGATGCTAAGGCCGAGATAATAGAGCAGTTTGACGTTCACCAGTGCCAGCGTCGCGAGATAACCTAGCAACTTCCAAGGCCAAGGAAAAGACGAAACTACTTGCCTCGGGCCGGGTTTGGCCGTTGCCTTACGTGAGTCTTAAGTGTTGCCCTTAATTTGGTTTTTGGGCGGGTTTCCATTGGACCCGACACAACTGTATTTCTTCAGTGCGGAGCATGAATCGCAACGCGTCTTTAATGTTTTCCAGTTCCGCGGGGTCATTCTCGATAAAACCTTTACGGCAGAGGTCTCGGAAGGCTTCCACATTCAACATTCATTACCTGATTCCCTAGGTCCACAATATGCAACTTGAACAGAGCTGAATCTGTGCAATTTGGAACAAGTGGGTCAGTTTGAACTAAGAAATCTTCGGGCGTGGTGCTCCGGATGCGAGAAGGGCCTGAAGGCAACCGGCTGCAATTCTGCAATCCGGGCCATCAATGCTTATCTCAAGTGGTCTGGATCATCGTTGAAGATCCACGAGCGGGTTGACATACCTGAGAACGCTACTTCGATACGGTAGAGGATAAGCATCAAAGATAACGAACGGGTGCACACCGCACACAGTGGGCAATTCGGTCGCCGCCACTATAAGAACGGCTCGCTAGTTGGGTTCAGAGCCCAAAGGCAACTTCAATGAGATTTTCTCGGGAGACCGGTAATTTCGGCGTCGCGACTCAATTCTGGAACGTGTTACACGATTCGACGGTGCCACCATTAAATCCTTGCTGAAACCATTGCGTCCTCTGCGCTGAACTTCCGTGGGTAAAGCTGTCGGGGTTAACCTGTCCTGTTGACATGCGCTGCAACCGATCGTCGCCCACGGCAGCGGCCGCCTTCAACGCTTGATCGGCGTCTCCAGCTTCCAAAAGGTGGCGTTGGTCCGTCGAGTGTGCCCAGACCCCGGCGAAACAGTCTGCCTGTAGCTCCAGGCGCACGGAAACGGCTTTCGCTGATTGCGGATTCCGCTCCTCAGCCGCCCGGGCTTTGGCTTCAATTCCTAGCAACTTCTGCACGTGATGCCCGATTTCGTGGGCCAGGACGTAGGCTTCGCCGAACTCTCCGGGCGCTCCGAATCGACGCTTCAGCTCGTCGTAGAAACCAAGGTCGATGTAGACCTTCTCGTCCTCAGGGCAATAAAAAGGACCCGTGGTGGATTGAGCTATACCGCATATGGAGTCGATGGAATTACGAAACAGAACCAGCTTAGCGTGATGGTAGGCGACGCCCTCGGAGGAGGGCAGGATTTTCTCCCACGTGGCCTGGGTGTCGTTGAGCACAAAGGTCACGAACTGAACCAGCGGCTGCTCGGCCTTATCTTTCTCGCGGTTGGCCGCAGTTTCCTCGGCCTGATCTTGCCGGGTAACTGCAACGGGAGCATTGCCATTGCCTAATAGTGCGAAGAAGTTGCGATGGAAGACCAGACTCAGGACGAAAAGAAGCACCATCCCGCCGATGCCTAGATGGATGCCTCTGAACCGCATGCCTCCAGAACCGCTATCGTCGCGGCGGTCCTCGACATCGTTACTGCTACCACCTGGTGTCCAGCGCATTCTGCGTCCCCCGACTAACTAGCGTTGCCACGGTTTGGATAAAGCACTGGCTCCCTCGGCTAAAGTTCTCTTCTCTTGCAGATTGGCCCCTTCGGCGCGACCTCTAACCGGAATTTCCGTTTTAACTTCAAAAAAGGGCACCGAATTATACCCCCATCCCGCCTGCTCACGACAGTGTGACAATTTTCGGTCGTGTCAAAACATAAATTATCGGCGAGAATGTGCGACCTGTTCGTTCATTCAACAATCTCGATCTCATCTTCCCATGCTGGAAATGCTGTTTGGTGAAAGATCGCCACTTTACTCATTGACCGGTGTCTGATCGGCCGTTTCTTTTGCTGGATACACGTGGACTAGCCCGCCATTTAACAGGTCGACTCGGTATGTCGGATCGATGATCCGAACGCGGTTCATGATTTCACGAGCGCGCGGCGTTTACAGGTCATCAAGTGACCTTCTGTCTAACTGGTATGATAAGCAATGAGGTGATCATCACCTGCTCCTCTTTTAGGTCTTCTGACCTAAGCCAGTTTAATCTGAAATCCGCCCACACCTTAGGTTTCTTCCGAAAAGCTATGTACCCATGGCTTTTGAAGCGATCCAACTTCATAGCGTCAGTACGCGTCTTGAGGGAGCAACATCCGCCAGTGTCAGCAGTGCTCACAAGTATCGCGGGAAGTGTTCGCAACAACTGCCATCGTATTGGCTGTGCTGGTCGCGACTAGAAGCCCCAAGCCGATCTGAGTACAGCCAAAGAGTCTGGCCCAGAGCCAGATCGTTGGAGATTAGAACCGCTCCCACTCAGGCGCGTTTGGGTTTCATCAGCGGCGCAATTTCGTGATTAATCTCAAACTTCACCGGCATGCGACAGGACTGGCAAATCGTTTGGTGAATTCCACCGTCCAAACTCATTGCTTCCAGTTTGTTGGCACGCAGGCATTTGGGGCAGGTGATTATCAGATATCCTGCATTGTCTCTCGGCACGAAGAGTGGGGCAATGTCACTTTTCTCTCTTTCCGACCTGATAGGTGAAGCTGCTAAAAGCTCCGCGATTTCTTGGAAAAGCTCCTTGACGCTGTATTGTCCTTTTTGCAAGAAAGCATCCGCCAAAATCCCACTCGGGTTTTCGCTCGTGATGTACTCTCCGCTCATAGCTATTGTTGCGATGTGCGGAAATCGCTTTCGTACTATCGCCAGAAATTCAAATCCCGACATCCGGGGCATATTCAGATCGGAAATGATCACATCGGGCAAGGACTTGCTGAGCGCGTGTAAGCCA
>DASXTB010000183.1:0-15595 GCA_036505615.1 Acidobacteriota bacterium | reverse complement strand
CGGCAAAACTGGCGCATTTGAGACCGGGAGATATCGTGGAAATCCAGGGGCGATGCACCGGCCTGGTAATCAATGTCTTGCTCAAAGAGTGCAGCATCGTAAAGGTAGTAAAGAGCGAACGGGTGGTGCTTTAATTCCCATGCAAGTGTGAGCCAGGCGCCAGGCGTTACTCAGGAACTTCCGCAACGTTTCGTGCGCCGTGTCCTCCGTGTCCTTTGTGCTTAAATCTTCTTGCACCACTGGCCACTAAAGACACGGCGGGCATCGGGGCCTCGGCCGGAAGCTGACGCCTTTCTTCATGTGGGACTGGCGGGGCGAGGCCAAGCCCCGCCCCTGCGTCTTTAGACCTGAGCCCATCACCCTTCTGTATAATGGCGCGGTTTTCATTAAACCCGGCCTATGTGTGCCCATGCCATCTGTTTACGACCTTAAACCTCGATTTCAAAATTTGCTGCGGCCGTTGATGCGATATCTCGCAAGGCGTGGCTGTACGCCCAATGAAGTTACGGGCATCGCTGTAATGGGATCAATCCTGGCCGGGCTGGGTGTGCTTCAGGCAGGCAGGTGGTCTCCGCTTCTGCTTTTGCTTCCTCTGTGGTTGTTCGCTCGCATGGCACTGAATGCCATCGACGGTATGATGGCGCGCGAACTGCACATGGCCAGCAACCTCGGGGCGGTGCTGAATGAACTGGGCGATGTACTTTCAGATCTGGGGCTTTACCTGCCCCTGGCCTTTCTGTACCCCCGTGCAGGCTGGCCAGTGGTGGCGTTTTCTTTCGGCGCGGTGCTGGCCGAATTCAGTGGGGTGCTCGGCCGTGCTCTCGGAGCGGCACGCCACTATGAGGGGCCCATGGGAAAGAGTGATCGAGCGTTCCTGGTGGGTGCCCTGTGCTTGGTGACATTCGCAGTCCCGGCAGCGTTTGTTGTTTGGCCATGGGTGTTTTCTGCTGGGGCGCTGCTTGCATTGATAACCTGCTGGAACAGAGTTTCCAGAGCGCTAGCCGAATTGGCGTCGGCACTCGCCCAGAATTCCAAAGATGACTGAAACGACATTAGCGCGAATCGGCCAATTGGCTCCTATGTGGCAAATGGCCCTGCTTGTCCTGGGGATCCTGGTGCTGGCTTCTCTGGCGGTGGGGACGCTCCGCCTTGTGCGTCCCACGAAAGATCACTCAGAGCTTTCAGCGCGCGTGCGAGCCTGGTGGTTGATGGCGGCGGTTTTCTTTGGAGCCATCGTGGTAAGCAGTCGCCTGTCGTTGTTGTTCTTTGCGTTTCTGAGTTTTTGGGCGATGAAGGAATACATCACGCTTTTGAAGACGCGCCCTGCCGACCACCGGGGTCTGGTGCTCACCTTCTTGTCAATACCGATCCAGTACTATTGGGTTGCGATCGGGTGGTACGGGATGTTCATCATCTTCATCCCTGTCTACATGTTCCTGATATTGCCGATGAGGCTGGTGCTTTCCAAAGAGACCGCAGGCTTTGTGGCGTCTGCTTCACAGATCCAGTGGGGCCTGATGGCTTTTGTTTTCGGTCTGAGCCATCTCGGATTCCTTCTGCTGATTGATCCGGTTGGCCCGGGTGGCCGCGTCAACGGGCGCACGCTGCTGTTGTTCCTGATCTTTGTCGTGGAGATGAGCGATGTCCTTCAGTACATTTGGGGTAAGACTTTGGGTCGGCATAAGATTATTCCCGCCGTAAGCCCGAACAAAACTTGGGAGGGATTTATCGGCGGCATTGCAAGTGCCACGCTGCTCAGCCTGGCGATCCGGTTCCTGACACCGTTCTCCGTCGCCGAAACGGTGTGGGTCTCGCTTTTGATCACGGTGGCAGGTTTTTGCGGCGGGGCGGTCATGAGCGCAGTCAAGCGTGATTTCGGCGTGAAGGATTTCGGCGCCATTCTACCCGGACATGGCGGTATGCTCGACCGCGTGGACTCGCTCTGCTACGCGGCGCCGATTTTCTTTCACTACGTGCGATACTTCTACTATTGAATTGTCGCGTGTGGCTTCTTACCTTCTTGCTTGCGAAACTCGGGGCCGGCCGCCGAGCCCCGATCTTCACTGGTCTGAGAACTGCCACGAAGCCACGATGTCTCGAAGGCAATTGCCGGGATCTCGTTTATCAATGGATATGCAGTGGATTTCAGATTAAAGGTGGTCAATGATCATCGTGTCATTAGAATAAAGTTCATCATGAATGGGAAACAAGATCTGCGGCCGGAACGCGCCTTCCACTCCGGCGACGTCGCGACGTCGCCCGTCAAGTCGCGGCGATGGTCAGGCCGGGACATTGCTCAGATGATCTTTTTTGCGCTTCTGGTGCGGCCGTTCATGATGCTTTTTATCGGGCTTCGCGCACCCGGGCACGACCGCCTGCCTGCCTCCGATCCTTTTATCCTGATCGCCAATCATTCCAGCCACCTGGACGCGATGTCGTTGCTGAGCCTGTTCCCCATCAGCCGGCTGCGCAAAATCCGGCCGGTCGCGGCGGCCGATTATTTCGAGCGCAACCGATTCATTGCGTGGTTCAGCACAACGCTGTTCAACATTTTGCCGATCGCACGCAAGGACATCACGCCCGAGAACAACCCCTTGCGACGCATGCTTGCCGCGGTCCGGGCCGGTCAGTCGCTGATCATTTTCCCGGAAGGCACTCGCGGCTCGGGCGCGCAGATGGCACAGTTTCGGTCCGGGGTCGCCCGCGTGCTGGAGGAGGCGCCGGAAGTGCCGGTCGTGCCGGCCTATCTGGTGAATATGGGAAGGAGCTTGCCCAAAGGCGAATATCTTCCCGTGCCGTTCTTTTGCGAAGTGCGCCTCGGAATTCCACAGACAATTCGGGGAAACCGGCACGAGATCACCGAAGCTCTTGAGGCAGCGGTGCGGGCATTGAAGGAATCGGGGGGATAAATGTGGATCGATTCTTACGTAGTCGATCGGCTCTGTGGATCGCGTTTGCCTGGGGATTTGCCGAAGCGACCTTCTTCTTTCTGGTGCCGGATGTGTGGCTAACGCTGTTGGCCTGTCGTTCGCTGCGGTCCGCACTCAGGGGGACCGTAGCCGCTCTTTGCGGCGCGCTCATCGGCGGTGCACTGATGTATGCGTTGGGGCGCATGGCGCCGGATGCCGGCCGTTACCTGCTCGATTGCGTGCCAGGCATCAACCAGCCGTTGCTGGCGTCGGCACAGTCACAGATCGACAATCGGGGGCTGTTGGCCGTAATGGTAGGGCCGCTTCTAGGGATTCCCTACAAGATTTACGCAGTCGACTGGGGCGCACGCGCCGGCAGTTTGCTTGGATTTCTCCTGGTATCAATTCCAGCTCGGTGTGCGCGATTCCTCGCCACCGCCTTGGCCGCCTCTGCCTTGGCGCGCCTGCTGGTGCCATGGACCAGCCGTCGAATAGTGACCGAGCTGTCGCTCTACGCTCTCTGTTGGATCGTATTTTACAGTTTTTACTTTCGAAAGTTCGGTTGGTGATCTCACGGATTCGTTACGGAGTGAATCGAGGATTTGAAAAACCGTCTACGTTCACGATCACGCCCACGTCAACGATCAACGACCACGTGTTACCAGACCGTGAAATGTGGTTTTTTTAACCACTTTTTTGTGCAGGTTTTAAAAGCTGCCACGAAGGCACGATGACACGAAGGAATTCAGAGAAATAAAAACCTTCGTGTAATCGTGTCTTCGTGGCAAGTTTGGGTTGTGGCCCTGCGGCCACTGTAGGATCGTGGCCCTGGACGTGATCGTGATCGTAGACGGCTCGCCAGTGTAATAACTGTCTCTTGTGACGTGGCCCACAAAGACCCACAAGGCTCGTCTGAAGTGGGTTAGACTGTTGGCAAGATAAGCGGCACTGTGAAGTGGTATCAGCGCTACGTAAAAAGGGAAGCGCGCGGCGAACTTCGAATCCTGACATTCAGGAGGTGGGAAGTTGACTAGCGATAATGGTGTAGCCAGCAAAAGGCACGCAGTAATCCTTTCGGGTGGAGGAGCGAATGGAGCCTACGAGATCGGCGTCATGAAGGCGCTCTTCGGCGGCCACGTAAAACTTGGTGAGGATCCGACGGAAGGGCCTGTGAAAATCGATCCTATGGTTTTCACCGGAACATCGGTCGGCTCCTTCAATGCCGCTTTTATGGCCTCCCGGCCGGGTCAGGCGGCGGCAACGACGCTCAACGAGCTCGAGGAACTGTGGCGGAACCGGATCGCCGGGACGAAAACGCGCTGGAATGGCGTATTTCGCCTGCGCGGCAATGTCCTTGAACTGACGGATTTGAACCGGCTGTTGGTGAACCCTCTCACCCCGCCGGCCAACTTTCTAAAGGACGCCGCTTTCTTCGCCAAAGACTCGATCAGCCGCGCCGAGTTATTCTTCCGCTCAAAAGTGGAGGTGATGCGGCGGCTGGTCGAGCTGGTCGACTTCAGTACGCTCATCTCGACCGAGCCGCTCCAGGATCTCGTTCGCGAAACGATTAAGATCGAGCAGATTCGCACTAACAAGGAATGTGCTTTGGTCATCGCCGCGACCAACTGGGAGAAAGGCGAGACGGAGGTGTTTACTAACCCCAAGGCGGCCGTCCGCACCAAGTACAAAGTGCTCGATGAAAAGATCGGCCATTTGGCGATCTTGGCATCGGCCGCGATCCCGGGCATCTTCCCGACAGTCGAGATCTACCATACCAAATACATCGACGGCGGCCTTCTCATGAACACGCCGCTGAGCCCGGCGATCCATGCTGGCGCGGACGTGCTGCATGTGATCTATCTTGACCCCGATCTCAAGGATGTCCCGATTGACAGCGCGGGCGGTTCGCTCGACATGCTCAACCGGCTATCGACCCTTGCCTTCGCAGGCCAAGTCAATCGCGACGTCAAGCAGGCACGAAGCATCAATCAGGTGCTGGACCTGCATCGGCAGATGGCCGGTGTTTTGAAAACCACATTCGGGAGGGACCGGATCGAATCGCTGGGGCTGGGATCTGCAGCCGACAAGATCGACAAAATCACCGAAGAAGCGTTGGACGAAATCACGCGCAAACAGGAAACCTACGAGTGCACATACGGAAAGCAACACCGCCTCAGACCGATCACCATCCATCGTTATCACCCCGGAAGTCTCTTGGAAGGAGGCGTCTTCGGCATGCTGAACTTTGATTCCTCCCGCGTGAGCGATCTCATCCACCAGGGTTTTGAGGATGCCGCCGAGCACAACTGCATCAAGTGCGAGTGCATCTTCCCTACCATCGACAAGCTGCACGAGGTAGCCGTCCGCACATGCATACGCAAGAAGGACGACGAGGCGCTTGGTACCGCGCTGACTTCCCCCGTCGCGGAACCTACCGACAGCCCATGATCTCGAAGCAGAGAGGGAACTCTTAGATGACAGAGTCGAAGGGCCTCCCGGAAAAGCATCATTCTAAGATTTCGATGAGAAGGATAAAGGCTTTAGCAATCGCCATTGCCCTGTTGACTACAGCAGCGCTGCCGGTAAGCTACCGCGCGCCCGCACAGCCCCACCAGGTCGTTCCCCTGCATCTGTTTTGGGCCAAGGATATGCTGAGTATCCGCGGCCCTCAAGTACCAGGCGGCGAATTAAAAGTGCACTACCTGGAAGCTTACTGTAGACCTGGCTCTACAAACCGTGACTGGCGCGAGACAGTGATTGGACACAAAACCGATTTGCTTAAGGCAGCTCCAGATGGCCGTCTGCTCAAACTGCTATGTACACTAAGGGACGGCGTGGTGGTAAACCACACTGTTCGTGCTGGGATAGATGAGGTGGACTTCAAAATGGACTGATCGGCTGCTTTTCGACCGATGAGAAGACAATTCTGGCCACAGCTTGGGAACCATACCAGGAACTGTTCCAGGGAATTATTGTCTGCCTGCATTCCGACTTCCGCATTGGAGGGCTTCAACCCGGTGAGACTAAGCGTATCCGAGGCAAGATCTACATAGTCAAATCCGACATTTCTACTTTGCTAAGACGGTACCAGAAAGATCTCCCTGAGCATCTCAAGATGCGCTCAGCGCCAAAGGCTGCTGGAATGTAACTAAATCCTGCCTTCCTGATCCCAAGAAAGAACCCGAGCTCGTGAAGGGAAGTGTTCGGGGCGCAAGAAATGCATGTTCACTTTGCATCGGCCGCTGCTCAAGCACAGACCACCAGGCGTGTGCCAGCCGACTTTGCCACGATCCAAGGGTTCGAGTCCGTCACGGCATTGATGCGGTTCACGCAGGATGTCGTCACATTAACCGGGGGGTCGACGCCGCGCGCGATGGGATCCAGGCCCATTCTGGCCCGGTCGATTGGGTCTGAGAAATTGGTTGACACGTCATCAGTCGGCTCCTAGAATCTCTCCCAACTAGTTCAGCAACTTCAGGGCTTTAGATGGCCTCAAATCATTCGGTGAGACGGTTGGTCCGCGGTCGTCGCACTTTGCAATGTCCGAGGGTATCCTTCCAGCCGAATTCGCTCTTCAGGAGGATTCCATGACAATGACAAACCTGCAGAAAGGGACAGTGTTCCTGTGTGTTTCTGTATGTACTCTGCTCCTGGCGCTAGTGGCGCCGCGAAAGGCCGAGGCACAAGTTCTCTATGGCTCGATCGTTGGTGATGTGAAGGATGTGTCGGGTGCAATCGTGCCGGGCGCCACTGTCACTGTCACCAACAAGGGAACCAACCTGACCCGCGAGATGATAACCGATGACGCGGGTGCTTACAGGTTTACCGACCTTCAGACTGGGACTTACAGCTTGAAGGTCAGCCAACCAGGATTTAAGACCTTCGAACGGACCGAAGTCCCTGTCACACTGAATAACGTGACACGCGTGGATGTTACCTTGCAGGTCGGCGAAGCGGCCGATACGGTTACGGTGACCTCGACGCCGCCGCCGTTGCAAACAGACACCCCTGAGGTGCGCGTTGCGGTCGTCGCCAAGGAGCTGGAAAATCTTCCCGTGCCTCTAGGGAGGAACTATCAACAGATTTATCGGGTTCTGCCCGGCTTCGCGCCGCCTCAGAATTCCCACTCAATCCCCACGAACCCGGCGCGGTCGCTGGAGTTCACCGTCAATGGAACGAGCGACGACCAGAATAATACGCGCATCGATGGTGTCAGCTCCACCCATGTTCAACTTCCGCACGTGGTCTCCTATATTCCGACACTCGAATCGATCCAGGAGGTCAACGTTGTCACCAACAGTTTTGACGCTGAGCAAGGCCTGGCAGGCGGCGCCGCCGTCAATGTTCAGACCAAGAGCGGCACGAATGAAACGCATGGATCGTTGTTTGAGTATCACTCCGATCAGCACCTGAAGGCGTGGCCGATGATGTTCGCCGACGCCGCCTTGAACACCGGCAACCAACCGAAGCTTATTTACAACCAGTACGGCGGAACTGCCGGCGGGCCGATCAAGAAGGACAAAGTCTTTTATTTCGTAAGCTACGAAGGGACAGGGGATCACCGATCCGTTCAGAGGACCGTAACGGTGCCGACGGCCGCCATGAAAAAGGGCGACTTCTCGGCGTCATCGACACCCATTTACGACTTCACTACAGGTGATTCCAAGAATGGCACCGGCCGCACACAGTTCTCCGTATCCCCTGGGGATCCCAACTATGCCCTCTGTAATACGGCCACCAACCCCAAATGCCTGAATATCCTCCCTGCCAGCCGCATGGACCCTATCGCCCGGAAGATCGCTGCCTTGATTCCGGATCCCAATATATCGAGGTTATCGCGGAACTATTTTGTTTCGGGCCCATTCGCTTTCGACCGCCACCAGGTAGACTCGAAGGTAGACTGGAATGCAACTCCCAAACTCAACCTTTCTGGCACCTACGGTGTTCTCCATTACAGCGACACCACTCCGACGGTTTTCGGCGAGGCGCTGGTGGGACGGCCTATCGGCGGCAGCAGCAATCCTGGGAACGGGCACGGAAACACCTATCGGCTCACGGTCATGGGGACCTATACCTTCTCTCCCAAATTCCTTATGGACGCCCATTTCGGCTGGGCGCGCCAGGGAACATCTTCGGAGCAGCCGGGCTTGGGCAAGAACATCGGATCGGACGTGCTGGGAATCCCTGGAACTAATGGTAAGCGCAAATTCGAGAGTGGCTGGCCCGAGTTCGACTTCCAGGGTGGGGGTGACTTCGCGACTCTAGGAATCAATAGCAACTTCATGCCTTACTACCGCCGCGACCCGCAGTATCAATATGTGGCAAACTTCAACTGGTTGAAGGGAACACACAACGTACGTTTTGGCACGGATTTCTATCGTATGGCGCTGAATCAGACCCAGGCGGAATTTATCAGTGGCGCCTACGGCGCACAAGGTGGCTTTGATTTCCGAAGAGGCATCACCGGACGCTGTGAGAAACTGGATCCCTCTTCCGGGCTGTGCAGCACAACTTCCAGCGGCAGCAGATTCAACAGCTTTGCATCTTTCCTACTGGGCCAGACCAGTTTTGCGGGAACGACGCTGCAGGTTCCCGATGAGTACCATATCCGCGCTTTGCTCGTAAGCGCGTACGCTCGCGACCGCTGGAACGTTACTCCCAGACTCACGCTCGATTATGGACTCCGATGGGAGTACTTTCCGGTTCCAACGCGGCCTGATCGTGGCATCGAACGGTATGACCCGATCACCAATAAGGTCCTGATTTGCGGTGTTGGCTCCGTGCCCAAGGACTGCGGCATCGAAGTGAGCAAGAAACGCTTTGCCCCTCGTGTTGGGCTGGCGTATCGCGTCACTGACACTTGGGTAGTCCGAGCCGGCTATGGCATCACCAATGATCCTTACGAAGCCATGGAACTGTTGCGCGCCAATTACCCGCTTCTGATCGCGCTGAATCTCGAAACTCCTAACTCACTCTTTCCGGTGCGATCATTGTCACAAGGGATCCCGGGCATCACGGTTCCCGGGTTTGGGAACGGCATCATTGACCTTCCAAGCGATGTAGGCTGGCAGGGTTTACCGCAGAATCTGCATCGGGGTTACATTCAGTCATGGAATCTTACGGTGCAGAAGCAGCTTCCTTGGGGCTTTACGGGACAGGCCGGATATGTGGCTACGCGCTCAGTTCGGCAGTTGGGCTTCCTTGATATTAACGCCGGCCAAGTGATCGGCGCGGGTGAGGCTGGAAGACCGCTATTGGCAAAATTCGGCAGAGTAGCCGGGACGACTTTAGTTCAGCCCATCGGCACCGGCCACTACGACTCCTTGCAGGCGCAGTTGCAGCACCGATTCGCGCAGGGCCTCGGGTTGGCGGTGAATTACACCTGGTCGAAGGCTATCAGTCCCAACGAAAACAGCTCGTTTACGCCCAATATCCAGGCTCTCCCATTCCTGTCCCGGAACCGCGCCCTCACCAGTACCGATCGCACACACAACCTCGGGATCATGAACATCTGGCAGTTGCCCTTTGGGAAGGGTCAGCACTGGCTGAACAACGGAGGACCGCTTTCGGCGATTGTTGGCGGATGGCAAGTCAACAGCCTGGTTAGTGTCATGAGTGGCGTGCCGTTCACTGTTTCCGCCGACGATACCTCTCTGAACCTGCCGGGAAGCGCCCAGACGGCGGACCAGGTAAAATCCAGCGTTAAAAAACTGGGAGGGGTGGGTACCGGGACTCCCTATTTTGATCCCAGTGCCTTTGCCGAGGTCACCGGGGCGCGCTTCGGAACTTCAGGATTTAATACTCTGCGTGGGCCGGGTCTGTTCAACTGGGACTTCGGTCTGTTCCGCGAGTTCGCCTTCACGGAGCGCTTGAAGCTGCAACTCCGGATGGAATCGTTCAACTTCACCAACACACCGCACCTGGACGTCCCGGACGGCTGCGTTTGCGATGGAGAGGATTTCATGACTATCACCAGCACGATTAATCTGGCCCGGGAGGGGATTGATGAGAGACAGTTCCGCTTCGGTCTGCGGATAATCTTTTGAAGTTCATTTCTCCCGTGATTGCGTGTTCGCCTGCCGAGATTAGTTGCACCAGTGGGTATGGCGAAACGAACCGCAACGAACACTAAGGGCATGGCGATCAACGGGCACGACGTTCCTGTCGTGTCCGCTGTGTCCTTGGGTGGTGAAAAAGCCGAGGATTAGTTCTGCGGTAATCAGAGCCGTGAGTCCTGCGGGTGAACTGGTAATCTTGATTCGCTAAGACCCCCGCTCCATTATCAGAAGCGCTCCCCAGCCTTTCCGTATATCGAGTCATTGGTGCGGATTCTGCGCCCCCGCCTTTTCATAGTTTGGCTCGACTTCAATTTCGAATGATATTTGCAATAGAGCTGGGTGAATCTCAACCCACCGCAAATGATGCAGCGTCCTTGTGCCCGCTTCTTCAGTTGCCAGATCCTTTGACGTGAGACGCTAGGATGCGACTTTTCCAATGCTACCGTTTCAGGATGTTTCATCTTAAACTTCTGCAACCGCAATGTGGCTGCGCCGGGACGTGTCCCGTACTCCCTTCTACGAGATACATGCAATCTGGTGACCAACTCATATCCAGAATGAAAACGGCGATTCACCTCCGTGCTTGTCAAAGTTTTGTCCGGGCGGTGCTGGCTCCTTGACACTTTCGACGGGTCCGTCGGAGAGCGGATCCGGTAAAAAACGAGGCTACAATTGTTGCCTGGGGCACGATAATAGAGACACGCGCAACTCGACTGTGCTCGCTACACTGGACTGATCACGGCACATTGATTACGCTACGCGCGCGGCTGTTTCGCGAGCGTGCACCCCTGATCGCCTGCAACTAAGGAGGAGAAATGTCAGAGAGTGAAACGCATCCTGAAATGCCCTATCGAGTTCTCGGGAGTACCGGAGAGACGGTGTCTGCCATCGGAGTCGGTGGCTGGCATCTTGGATTGAAGCCAGTCGATGAGCGGCTTGCCATTCGCATTGTTCGCACCGCGATCGATCGCGGCATTAACTTCATGGACAACTGTTGGGATTATAACGACGGCGCCAGCGAGATTCGCATGGGGAAGGCGCTGCGCGATGGCTACCGAAAGAAGGCCTTCCTCATGACAAAAATCGACGGCCGGTCGAAAATCGAAGCGACCAAACAACTGGACGAATCGCTCCGGCGACTGAAGGTGGATTGCATTGACCTGGTTCAGCATCATGAGATTCTCCGCTACGAAGATCCGCATCGCATTTTCGATGAAGATGGTGCCAATGCAGCGCTCCTGGAAGCAAGGAAAGCAGGCAAGCTCCGCTATATCGGCTTTACCGGACATAAAGACCCTCGTATTCACCTGTACATGCTGGAAGTCGCGATGGAGCGCGGGTTCAAGTTCGACTCGGTTCAGATGCCGCTCAGCGTCATGGACGCGCACTACCGCAGCTTTGAAAAACTGGTCTTGCCTGAATTACTGAGGCAGAAAATCGGTGTTCTGGGGATGAAGAGCATGGCTGCCGGAATCATTCTGCAATCAAACACCGTGACGCCGATTGAGTGCCTCCACTATGCGCTCAATCTGCCCACCTCGGTCGTCATCACGGGAATCGAGAGCATGGAAATCCTCGACCAGGCTTTCGAAGCGGCTCGCACGTTTCACCCAATGAGCGCTCCAGAGTTGAAGGCCTTACTGGCGAAAACCGCCAGAGCGGCAATGCACGGCCAATACGAGCTGTTCAAGACCACATCGCTCTTTGACGGAACTGCCCAAAATCCGGCATGGCTTGGAGACGAGTCCCAGCAAGCGCAGCTGATGATGCCTGCGCAATGAAATCCCGAAAGCAAAAGTCCGATTTGCTACCACGAGACACGCACTGGGTATTGCGACAGCAGTTGATCCGGGCTCAGGATTACCAAACCGTGAATTAGCGCCTGGCAAATCAGCATGCGGTCAAATGGATCGTGGTGGAGCCTGGGAAGACGGGACACATGTAGGGCGGATTCCTCATCCAGTGGGAGCGACTCGATTCCGTGTTTTGCGCGCTGGATCGGAATGAATCGTTCCGGCGACTCGGCTAGCTTCAATCGTCCCAATGAGTGTTTGATGGCGATCTCCCAAACGGAAACCGCGCTCAAATAAATTTCATTGTCGGGATCGACAGACAACTCTCGTGCCTGATCGGAAAGCTCGGGACGGTCGCTAATGATCCAGAGGAAAGTAACCGTATCAAGAAGAAACCTCAAGGTGTATCGCCTTCGAAGTAAGCGAGCAGCTCTTCCGGCAAGGGGGCAAAGAAGGATTTCGGTATTTCAATCTTGCCTTTGGCCAGACCAATGGGCCGCTTCTTTTTCCTGGATGGCGGAAGCGCACGAATTTCGGCAATCGGAACATTCCTTTTGCACAGCAGGATCTTTTCACCCGGACGGAGACGGTTCAAATAGCGCGACAGATGGGTCTTTGCCTCGTGAATATTCAACCTAATCATGATCCATTCATAGACTAATAAGTGAACTAAGTCAATGGTCTAATTCACATCAGAAGGCGCTGTCTCAAAACTGATGAAACCACAGGGACACTGGGAAATCGGTGACGGTCCGCGAATCTTCAGTCTCCCGACTTACCTGGACGCGAGTCCATTAACTCCCGGTAAAGCTTTCTGTAGCCTTCACATTCGGCCTTTAATTCGCTCATCAAAATCCCAAAACGCTGATCGGAGCGGATGGATTCCAGCAGGGGATCCTGTTGAAAAAAGGGATAGCAGGGGAATCCGTTCTTCGCGGCCTGTCTGAGCCATTCCAATGCAGCGTCCTTTTCACCAAGCTGCGCGTAAATGCAAGCCACGTCATACTGAGCATGATGGTAATGACCGAAAGCTCTCCGATTCTTTTCCGTCAGCCTTACCTCTGAAAGGGCAGCCGAGGCATCGCCGCGCATCGCCGCGATCAAACCGCAGATGGGGAAAAAATGAACGTCGTCTGGAAAATTTCGGGAAGCCGTCTGTGCAGTCTGTTCCGCTCTGTCCACAGAGCCAAGCTGGATGTGACAGAGCGCAAGCTGATACCACACCCAGGCGGACGGAGCTTTTCGAGCTGCTTCTTCCGAGAGAGCCAGCGCTTCCGGGTAGCGGCCCTGCAGATAACGGCAATAACCGAGATGTAGAAAGGCAATCATATCCTCCGGGTTGATCGCCAAAGCCTGTTCAAAATGACGCGCCGATTCCTCGAACATGCCCAAGTGGAAAAGCACGATGCCCATCCAGTGGTGGGCCTCATTGAGGTTGGGCCGTCCGGAGATGGCGGCGGCAAATTCGCGTATTGCGCCTTTGTGGTCGAAGTTTCGACGCGGACTCCACAGAAGCCTACCGCGTAAGTAATGCCCTTCCGGAAGCAGCGGATCCAGAGCCAGCACCTTGGCGCACATCTCTTCTGCGCGCTCGTACCAGCCACCCTCGGGCGCCCAAGTAAAAGCAATCCGGGCATAGGCGTCGGAAAGTCCGGCGCAGGCAAGCGCGAAGTTGGGATCGGCAGCCCGAGCTTCTTCGAAAAACCCAATTGCTTTGTTGACGCTACTGACTGATTCTTGGAGCAAATGAAGTCTTCCTTTCAGATACAGTTCGTACGCCGCAGCAGGCGCCGAAGCTGAACGACCCAGGCTGCGCTCTTCAGCAGCGGTGAGCTCTACCTGGAGAGCCTCGGAGATTTTTCGAGAGACTTCATCCTGCATCCGAAAGATATCATCCAGCGATGTATCGATTTTGGTAGCCCACAGGGGTCTGTCTTCCGCCACACTGATCAGTTGGACAGTAATCCGGAGGCGGAGCCCAGATCGTTGAAAATTTCCGTCCACCACTGCGTCCACCGACAGCTCCCGGCCTGCCTGGGAGGGACTCACGGCGCCATTCTGGAATCGCATGATAGCGGCAGTGGGGCGCACCAGAAGTGATTTGATGAGCGCCAGTTCTGTAATCGTGGCGTCTGCAAGACCCAGCCCTAGGTGGGCGTTGGCTGGGTCGTTTGTGAGGTCTTTAAAAGGCAATACGGCGACTGATCGTTTCCCGCCAGGGTGTCGTGATTCGGTGGCGGAACGCTTGAGCCGGCGTAGTTCCGACATTAGCTCTTTGGCTGATTGAAAACGCAATTCCTGGTCTTTCTCCAAAGCTTTCAGAACTATCCTCTCTAAATCGGATGACAACTCCGGATTTAAGCGGGCTGGCGAGACAGGGGTTTTGTTTAGAATCGAATCAAACAAGACGGCCGAAGTAGCGCCTTTGAAAGGTGTCCTGCCGGTCGCCATTTCATAAAGCACCACGCCAAAGGAGAAAATGTCGCTGCGCTCATCCACTTCTTCGCCTCGCGCTTGCTCGGGCGACATGTAAGCTACCGTTCCTACTGCTGAGCCAGGACTGGTCAGCAATTCTTCAGAAATTGCTCCTGTGGCCAGTTCTGACCCTTCCACCATGTGCTGTTCTTCATGCGCCAGCTTCGCCAGGCCGAAATCGAGGATCTTGGATTGACCTCGACGGGTGAGGAAAATGTTTGCAGGTTTGATGTCCCGATGGATGATGCCTTGGGAATGCGCGGCATCCAGTGCATCGGCGATTTGAATTCCCAGTTCCAGCAGTTCGTCCGTCTTGAACGGCTTGCTCGAGATGCGGTGCTTGAATGTCTCGCCGTCAAGCAGCTCCATAACGATATAGGGCTGGAGGTAGGGATCCTGTCCCGGAAGGTCAACCCAGTATTCGCCAATGTCGTAAATGGTACAGATGTGGGGGTGGTTTAGCGCGGAAGCGGCACGAGCTTCACGCTGGAAGCGCTCCAGTCTGACGGTTTCCTTAGAGAATTCTTGGGGCAGGAATTTCAGCGCAACGGTGCGGCCAAGCCGGGTGTCTTCGGCTTTGTAAACAACTCCCATTCCGCCTCCGCCGAGCTTGTCCAGGATGCGATAATGAGAAACGACTGTGCCGAGCATGTCTTCGAAGCATAGCCAGATTCGAGGGTGAGTGCAATCAGCTCGGAGATTGAACCGCAATTGCGTTCAAGGTTTTTTAACCACATTTCTCCGGGACATCGCCCCGACACATCTTCCTAAAACCCGAAGGGTTTACAGAGTATAGCCGGCGGCAAAGCCCGCGTCTTTGGCGGGCGACGCCGCCGGTTGGCCATCCATCCCAAATGATCCGCCCTGAAAGGGCCTAAGAATCTTTCGCACATTTGAAACCAAGCCCGTCTAGTTCTTCGACCCGTTATATCTGTGGCGCTCAGGCTCTGCGACGCCTTCAGCGTCGGACGGTTTATGGGAACGGTTAACCGGCGGCGACGCCCCGCAAAAAGCGCGGGCTTTGCCGCCGGCTATACTCTGTAAACCCTTCGGGTTTCACCGACGGCCTGTTACATCCTTGGCTGCAGGTTCACTCGATGATACGCGACACGGCAGACTTTGTTCACCGTTCATGTAGCCGTGATCGGCTTTGTTTCGGTTGTGGCCTTGCCACTGTAGGAGCGTGGACATGACGTGGACGTAGACGGCTTTTCTTTTGCTGGTGGCTTTGCCACTCTAAGTTCTTGGTGGTGAAAATCCTTCTAACCACCAAGAACACGAAGAACACCAAGCTAAATAGGCCCGGATGGCTATTGATTTTTTGGCGTATCTCTCAAAGAATGATGTCATTCCGATGAGC
>DASXTB010000182.1:0-5618 GCA_036505615.1 Acidobacteriota bacterium | reverse complement strand
CGCTGGAAATGCTCCGGAAGGATCCGCAGATGCGTACTGAGTTTCTCAACCGCGTAGCGGGTCCCATCGCTAACAAAATGTTCGAGTGCGGCATGATTCCCTGATTGCCCGGCAGAAAGTGACTCCCGCGGCAGGAGACTGGAATAGCGTAGTGGAATGCTGGAATAATGGAATAGTGCGTTGATCATCATTTCAGTATTTCACTCTTCCAGCATTGCAACTTTTCATTGTTCCATTATTCCAAACATTCCAGTCTTCGCTTTCCCCTCGCCTACCCGGTCGCGCGGCGAGACCTGGAGTTCGCGCGGTTCCTCGGCATCTGGATCGACCTGCAACGCGAGAACGGCACGATCCAGGCGCTTTATGATCATTGGATCCTAGGGCCGGATGCGCCGCCCAAGCAACCCCGTTGGTCGGTGATGCGCGACGTGCTGCACTGGGTGAAATAAAGACTGGAATAGTGGAATACTGGAGTGATGGAGTAATAGGATGATGCTTTCCAGAAACCCAATTTTCCAACGTTCCAATATTCCATTATTCCACATATCAACTCATACGGGAGTAACCGCATGGTCAAGCTGAAAGAGTTTATCCGCGATCTTTGGACGTTGCTGCACCCTTACTGGAGATCAGAGGAGCGCCGGAGCGCCTGGCTGCTGCTCATCGTCAATATCGTTCTTACCCTCGCTATGGTCTATATGACCGTTCTGTTCAACGACTGGTACAATCTTTTCTACAACACACTGCAGGACAAGGCCAAAGCGGAGTTCTTCCATCAGATTGGGCGATTTTGTGTGCTGGCTACGATCTACATTGTGATTGCGGTGTACAGGATCTACCTGAATCAGATGCTGCAAATCCGTTGGCGGCGCTGGCTTACCGATCACTATCTCAGGGACTGGCTGGCCGAACGCAACTATTACCGGATGCAGCTCAAGAGCAATGACACCGACAACCCTGACCAGCGGATCGCCGAAGACTTTCGGTTATTCGTGGACGAGTGCCTCTCTTTAGGACTGGGCTTTCTCAACGCTGCCGTCACCTTGGGCTCTTTCATCGGGATTCTCTGGTCGATATCGGGCCCGCTGGAGATTCCACTCGGCGGCTCGACCTATGTCATCTACGGTTATATGGTTTGGGTAGCCATCGGCTACTCCATCGTGGGAACCTGGCTCACGCATAAGATCGGCAAGCCGCTCATCCCGCTCAATTTCAACCAGCAAAAATACGAGGCGGACTTCCGCTTCAACCTCGTGCGCTTCCGCGAGAACAGCGAGGGCGTGGCGCTCTATCACGGCGAGGAAGATGAACTGCGCGGCTTCCGTTCCCGTTTCGCGTCGGTGGTAGACAACTGGTGGGCGATCATGAAGCGGCAAAAGCTCTTGACCTTTTTCACCGTGGGCTACAGCCAGGCGGCGGTCGTGTTTCCGTTCGTCGTGGGCGCGCCGCGCTATTTCTCGGGAGCGATCCAACTTGGCGGTCTCGTGCAGATCTCCAATGCCTTCGGCCAAGTGCAGGGGGCACTTTCCTGGTTCATCGGTGCCTACACCGACTTCGCCGCTTGGAAGGCCACCGTGGACCGTCTCACTGGCTTCCACAAAGCGATCGTCTTAACCCAGGAAGAGAGCCGCGCCGGTACAGGGCCGGCGGTGGTGGCCGATGCCGCCATCGACGACCTGGAGTTGCACAACCTGGACCTAGCGTTACCCACGGGGCGGACGCTGGTCTCCGGAATCAACGCTCGCGTCGAACCTGGCGACCGTGTGCTCATCAAAGGCCCTTCCGGCTCGGGTAAGAGCACGCTCTTCCGCGCCATTGCCGGAATCTGGCCCTTCGGCCGGGGGCAAGTCAGGGAGCCCCGCGATTTCCGCGCCCTCTTCTTGCCGCAGCGCCCTTACTTTCCCATCGGCACCTTGCGCCAGGTAGTGAGCTACCCTGCGGCCGCCGAAACCTTCAGCGATGCGCAGTTGCGTGATGCGCTTTCCGCCGCCGGCCTGGCTGGTTTTGTGGACCGGCTTGATGAACAGCACAACTGGGCGCAGCAACTCTCCGGTGGCGAACAGCAGCGGATGGCCATCGCCAGAGCGCTGCTGCAAAAGCCCGCATGGTTGTTCCTCGACGAGGCCACCTCGGCGCTGGACGAACCGAGCCAGCAGCACGTTTACGAGCTGCTCACCAAACGGTTAAAAGGCGCAACGATCATCAGCATCGCCCACCGCTCGGCGCTCACCGGCTTCCACGGCAAGCTGTGGGAGCTAAAACCGGAGGGCGACGGAAGAGTACAAATGATCGCTGATGGCGCGCTGCTGCCGGCGTGAAAGAGGGACGACAGAGTGTCGAGGAACGAGGGTCAGTGAGAGGTGTCAGGTTGATCGCCGGCGGGCCTGTAAGAATCTGGGATTTCCACATAATCCGGTATGCCAACGACGAGATCCTGAAAAACTTGGATGGCTTAAACCCTTGGCAACCGCGCCTTCAGTAATATTGGACTAAAGTCCAATATACAGCCTTTTACCGCTTCGATAGAAATGGACACACCGTAGTGAGCTCGTGTTCGGATCTGAACCGGAGGATCAGGAGGGAAAGAACATGAAGGCGACCGATTTGTTGGCGATGCTTTTGTTGAGTGTTGTGCTGTCCGGGTGCGCTAACTATCAAGCCGGTGGCTACGTTCAGTCAGGAGTCCAAGCGTTGCTTGCGGGCAACAATCAAACCGCCCTCAGCTATCTTCAAGCTGCTGCACAACAAGACCCCAGCTACATATATGACGTGCAGCTAAGACTGGGAGTTTTGAGTTATCTGGGCAGAGCCCAATACCTCACCGGAAACTATGCGCAAGCGCGCCAGACTCTGGAGGGAGCGCTTGCGCAGAACACGAGCGACAATCTCGCACGGCTATATCTTGGTCTCACCCAGGCTCGTCTAGGGGACAATCAGGCGGCGCTGACGAATATTGAAGCCAGCATGAAACAAATGAATAGCTGGCTCAATTACCTAAACGGGAACTTTCCCGGCGAGGGTTGGGACCCGGGTGGAGCAATCCAGGGCCGCATTAAAAATGCTCTCGCCATGATCTCCAGCGGCAACGTCGAGTGGCCCAGGCTATTCGCCGATGGAGAGTCGGTAGGCCTGGGAGTGGCACAACAGCAACAAACATTTCGGCAATTATTTATTGACTCCACTTAGAGCGCACGCTAATCCACTTGTCATCATTACGCTCGGTTTGGCCTCATGATCGCTTCGGACATAAATGCAGACGAAGACGCGAAGGCCGCCAAGGTGAATGGGCGAATTCGAAACGCGAAACCTGTCCGGAGCTACGTCGAAGGATTCCGAAATTCGAAAGAATTTCGAATGATCGAATTATCGGAATAGTTCCAAATTCCATTTAAAGTTACGGCTGATGAGTTTAGCGGCACAAATATTTCTCGGACTAGGTCTAGGTATTGCGACAGGTATTTTCCTGGGGGAGATAACGGCTGCGCTCAAACTCGTTGGCGAGGGGTTTGTTCAGTTGTTGCAGATGGGCGTGCTCCCTTACATCATCATTGCGCTGATCTCGGGGCTTGGAAAATTGAAATACCGGGAGGCGGTCGCGCTTTCGTTGCGTGTGGGCAGCCTGCTTTTGCTGATCTGGGCATTGACCTTGGCAGTCATGTATCTCTTACCGCTCAGCTTTCCAAACTGGGAATCCCCGTCATTCTTCAGTACGACCTTGCTCGAGCAGCAGCAGGACTTCAATTTCCTTGAGTTCATACCTGAAAACCCGTTTCATTCAATGGCCAACAATATCGTGCCAGCCGTGGTGCTTTTCAGCATCGCTGTAGGCCTCGCCTTGATGGGGATCGAGAGAAAGGGCCCACTCATCGCCGCCTTTGAAATCCTGGAAGAAGCGCTCAAGCGAGTCATGAAATTCATTGTCCGGCTCACCCCGATCGGGATTTTCGCGATTGCCGCGAGCACGGCCGGCACCATGAATGTCGATCAATTGAGCGGCTTGCAGGTTTATATCGTCACATACGCTGTTGCCGCCCTCTTGATGACGTTTGGCGTGCTCCCTGCTCTGATCATGCTGCTCACACCATTCGGTTACCGGGAGATCGTCCGGGCGACAAAAGAGGCCCTGTTAATGGCTTTCGCAACGGACAATCTGCTGGTCGTGATACCGATGTTGAGTGACCATGCAAAGGAATTGCTACGGCAAGGGATGGGTACCAGTGCCGAATCGGAGTCTAGCGTTGACGTCATCGTTCCGGTTTCCTTCAATTTTCCAAACGTCGGCAGGCTGCTCCAGCTCGTTTTCATCCTCTTCGCCGCTTGGTTCACCACGTCGGCCATCAGCCTTGCAGGATATTTCAATTTAACCCTGTCCGGCCTGCTTAGCCTGTTTGGCAAACCTGTTGCCGCCATGCCGTTTCTGCTTGATTTGCTTCGCCTGCCCGCCGATATGATGCAGCTTTACCTCGCCTCGGGAATTTTCGTCGCGCAACTGGGAACTTTGGCGTCGGCGATGCATCTTTTTACCCTGGGGGTGCTCGGGGGCTTTGCGATGGCGGGGGCGTTGCGCTTTCAGTGGAAGCGCTTCGTTCCAGTAACAGCGCTTACGGTTGGCGTCGTCGCGGCTGCCGTCGTCGGCACTCGGGCTTACTTTTCATTCGCGGTCGAGAACGCCTACGACAAGGCCAAAATCATGGCCCTTATGCAGCCTTTATTCCCTGCCGGCCCGGCCAAGGTCTACAAATCGGCGCCGCCTCCTGGGCCGGTGGAATCTTCACAGTCCGCGATGAAAAGAATCCGCACCAGGGGAGCCATCCGGGTCGGATATATCGGGGACGTTCGTCCGTTCTCTTTTTTCAATGCACAGGGGGAGCTGGTAGGTCTGGACGTTGAAATGGCACATATTCTTGCTCGCTCCCTCGGCGTCAGCCTCGAGTTCGTACCCGTCGATCACTCCAAGATGTTTGAACAGCTCAATGGAGGTTACTGTGACATCATAATGTCCGGAATCGTCGTGACTCCGGAACGAGCGGAAGTCGTCCGTCTCTCGGCGCCATACTTGGAAATGACCCTAGCTTTCGTCGTCCAAGACTATCGACGAAGCGAATTTGGCAGCCGTGAAGCGCTGCAAAAACTAAAGGCTCCGAAGTTAGCAATTTTAGATGTGCCCTATTTTATCTCCTTTGTCCGAGAGCTCCTGCCCAAAGCACAGCTGGTGACCCTGAATTCCCCGAACGAGTTCTTCGAATCTAAGGGAAAGACGCTCGATGGGTTTATCTATACCGCCGAAGAGGGATCGGCTTGGAGTCTGCTATATCCAGAATACACCGTTGTGGTGCCGCCACCTCCGATCTCGATACCGCTGAGCTATCCGATGGCACTTGCTGATCAGGAACTGGTCGATTACGTCAACGTCTTGATAGATCTCAAAAAGAGTGACGGCACCTTAAAAAAACTTTATGACTATTGGGTCCTGGGTCGATTCGCGGCGAACAAGCAACCCCGCTGGTCGGTGATCCGAAATGTACTTCACTGGGTGAACTAAGCCTACGCAATATTCCGGAGCGCGCTTGGGGTGCCCAGAGCCCAAAATTAGCGTCACTCCGCAGCTACCGCGAAAG
>DASXTB010000181.1:0-10640 GCA_036505615.1 Acidobacteriota bacterium | reverse complement strand
ACCCGGGCCGCACATCCCTCGCGAGCCAGACTGGTCACAGCTTTTGCCACTGTCTATCTCTTCTGGGGCTCGACCTTCCTGGCAATCAAATACGCAATCGCAAGCGTGCCTCCGTTCCTCATGGCTGCCGTGCGCTTCCTGATCGCCGGCTCGGCGCTTTACACGTTTGCCCGGCTGCGCGGCGCGCCGCCGCCCAGGCGCGAGCACTGGCTGGGAGCTTTTGTGATTGGAGGCCTTCTACTGCTGGGCGGGAACGGGTCGCTCGTCTGGGCCGAACAGCGCATCGCGTCCGGACTGGCAGCTCTGCTGGTAGCCACAACGCCGCTTTGGATGGTGCTGTTTGACGCACTTCAAAATCAAACTCGGCCGGGAATTCGCATCCTCCTGGGACTCGCCATGGGTATCTCCGGCTTGGTCCTGCTGGTGGGCCCAAGCGAGTTGATGGGAAGCAAGCGAGTCGATCCGGCGGCCGTTGCTGTTCTCTTGGCGGGTTCTTTGTGCTGGACAATGGGGTCTCTCTATTCGCGGAGAGCCAAGCTCCCTTCTCAACCGCTTTCCACCGCGATGCAGATGTTCATGGGCAGCGCGCTGCTTCTGGTGGCGGGGCTGCTGACCGGGGAGTGGGGCAGGGTGGTCCTGAAGGCGGTGACGTTGAAATCCATTCTCGCGGTTCTGTACTTGATCGTCTTTGGGTCACTGCTTGGCTACACGGCTTACATTTGGCTGCTGGGCGCCACCACTCCGGCGCGCGTCTCCACTTATGCGTATGTCAATCCCGTGATTGCCGTTTTTCTTGGTTGGCTCATCGCCGGCGAGCCGGTAACCCCTCGCACGCTGTTGGCCGCAGCAGTCATCGTTTCGGCCGTGGCACTGATTATTACCGACCAGAAGGAGAGTCTCCGCCAGAACGAAGTCTCATCGCTGGTGGTCAGTGGAGCAGCCACCGAGCCGAGACCGGAAGGAAGATGAGATTTTTGTCGCGTGTTCCCACGGACCGGGATTTAATAATTTTCGCCGATCAGCGAAGTTTGGTCGCAGCTTTAAGCCCTCCAAACAGGCCCTGAACGCGAGAAAGATTTTGCTATTTCTTATCACGCTGCCTGGGCGGGCCCGGGTGTTCCCGGTGTTCCCCGTGGTTGTCATGAGGAGAATGCTCAATGAGCAGAAAGAACATATCCAGCGGGGCGCCATGGGAATCGATTGTCGGCTATTCACGCGCCGTGCGGGTGGGGTCGATCATCCACGTTTCCGGAACAACGGCGACCGATAAAACAGGAAAGGTCGTTGGTCAAGGCGACCCGTACGCACAGGCGGTCCAGGCCCTCAAAAACATCGAATGGGCGCTCCTACAAGCAGGCGCTAGCCTTACGGATGTAGTTCGGACACGGATGTACGTCACCCATATCGATGCTTGGGAGGAAGTTGCCAAAGCTCACGGGGAATTCTTTGGCACCGTCAGGCCGGCCACGACAATGGTGGAGGTCAGCCGGTTGATCACACCGGAGATGCTGGTTGAGATCGAAGCCGAGGCCGTCATTGATTCCTTATAAATACTAAGTTTGAGGTTCCGGGTCACCGCGCGCTTCAGCGTCTCAAGATCGCAGAGGCGCACAGCCGTGCGCCGCAGGGTTGTCCCGGAGGGACAGACGATAATAGCCCAGCGATTCATCGCTGGGTTTAGGAAGTGCGCCCCTGCTGCTGTAACCCACGTCGCGCGCGCCTGCAATCACGTCGTCGTCACCCGGTTGCTAACCTAACCTGTTGAGTTATCCGGCTAATCCCCCCGGAATTTCCCCAATCTCATTTCCTCCGCAATGTACTCTGCCGCGCGCGCGGCCAGCGCCATGATCGTGAGCGTTGGATTTTTCTCCGTGGATGAAGTAAAGCTGCTGCCGTCGACAACAAAGAGATTGGGGACTTCGTGGCTCTGGTTGAATTTGTTGAGCATGGAAATCTTTGGATCGGCGCCCATGCGGCAGGTCCCCGCTTCATGGATGCTGTAGCCGGGAGGCCGCGGATTGCGGCCCTGCCGCACGATTTCAATGCCGGCAGCGCGAAACATTTCTTCGGAGCTGGCGATCATGTCTTTGACCATCGCTTTTTCGTTATCGCCCCAGGTAATGTGAAACTTGAGGACGGGAATGCCCCACTGGTCCAGGCGTGCTTTATCGATCTCGACATAATTGTCGGCGCGCGGAATTACTTCCCCGAACGCAGTCATTCCGACGGTAGTGTTGTACATCTCGCGAACCTGCTTCTTGAAGTCCGCGCCGAAACCCTTGATCGCCCGAGCGTAGCCGGGGAATTCTCCGCTGCCGGCGCCCGTCTCGTATCCATATCCGCGAATGAAATCCTTCCGCTGCTCGGTCACATTGCGAAACTTGGGGATGTAAGGAGGCGAACCATGGGGACGGGCGTCGGCGCTGACCGGAGGCGTTCCCTTCAACGACGGGATGATTCCGCTGATGCTCCCGCCCATGATGTGCTCGCAGAAATATTTTCCCAGAACTCCACTGGCGTTCCCCAGGCCGTTGGAGTAGCGCTTGGAGGTGGAATTCAGCAGCAGCCGCGTGCTCTCCAGAGACGAAGCCCCCAGCATCACCACGCGTCCCTTCACCTGATATTCACGGCGATTTTCGCCGTCGATAAAACTGACGCCGGACACGCGATTGGATTTGGGCGCGAGAAGAACCTCGCGCACCACGGCATTGGGACGGAGCGTGAATCTCCCGGTCTTCTCGGCCAGCGGAATCAGCACGCCCAGCGAAGAAAAGGAAGAGCGCGTGTCGCAGATGCGATCGCAGTTTCCGCAAAAGTGGCATGCGGGCCGGCCTCCATGCGCAACGGTAACGGTCGCAGAGCGGCCGTGGATCAGCCGGCGGCCGGGAAAACTTTCTACTCCCTTAATCAAAATCTTTTCGCCGCAGGTCATCGGTACCGGCGGAAGAAAAAGGCTATCCGGATTGTTGGGAAGGTTCTCGTAACTGCCGCAAATGCCAACCACCGACTCCACATGCCGGTAGTAGGGTTCCAGCTCTTCGTATGTCAGCGGCCACTCGATCCCATAACCGTCCAGGCTGGCGCGCCGGAAATCGTCTGGGCTGAAGCGAAGCGACACCAGCCCCCAGTGCAGAGTCTTACCTCCTACGGACCGCGCCCGCACCCAAACAAAATCGGTTCCTTCGGCTTTCGTATAAGGATTCTTGCTCTCGTCAATGAAGGTCTGCTTATTCCACGGATTGGCGGCGTAGCAGTACTTGGCGCGTTCGCGCGGGGAGATCGAACCGCGAAAGGGAAAATCCCAGACGGGGCGATGATGATTAAAATCGTCAACTTTGTAGTAGGGTCCTGCTTCCAGCATCAGAACTTCCAGACCCCGCTCGGCGAGTTCCTTAGCCGCCATTCCTCCGGCCGCGCCCGAGCCCACTACTATGGCGTCGTAGGTTTTTTTGAAATCGAGTTGTTTCATGTAGAGTTCCCAGTTGCTAGTTGCCAGTTCCTAGTTGCCAGTTCCCAGTTCCTAGCTAGCTGTCAACTCTCAGCCCCGGTGTGATCATTGGTTCAGCTCCCGCGTGTTCGCCATTTCTGGCTTCTGGACTGGCAACTGGGAACTGGGAACTGGCAACTGCTTTTCAGTGCTCCTCGTGCTTACACGCCGCCGGAAAAGTCTCATTGAACGAGTTGCCTGTGTAACTGAGCTCCTGCAGCAGGCCGGGTTCTGACGTGTAATACCCGACAATTGTCAGCCCCTTGATCAAATCAAAAAACTGCCTTCCCGGCGCCAGTTCCGGCGCGATGTTATCGTTCAAATCGCTGATCTGCTGCATTAACTCGGTTCGCTGCGCCGCGCCGGCCTGGAGAAAATCCTTTCCAGTGTGGCGGCGCGAAAACTCATCTATCCAGTCCAGCCCCTTCAGAAACCTCTCTTTGAAATCCGCCTCGGTCAGCACCGTGTCGATATACTCATTGACTCGGGCGTTCCGGGCCCCTGGCGTGGTTGTTTCCGGAATGATCATCTCGGCAATCATCAGAACCAGCTCGTTCTGTTGCGGATTGAGCACCTGGGCCTTCCACTGGCCCGGCTCCTGCCGCAGCCACCGATGAACATGCTCTCCATACAACGATGAAAAGGGAGGCACAGCTGAGGAGGCGCCGAAAAGACCCATGGTGAGAGCCAGCTGCTTGAGCGCCCGCCGGCGCGAGATTGTATCGTCTGTCGCAGGCATGATGTGCGAACTTACTACGAGCCAACGTCTCCCGCAACAGGGAAGTAGGGAGGGTGACCCAAAAGCGTCATTCGTCATTAGTCATTCGTCATCGGCCTCTGGTCTCTGGTCTCCGGTCTCAGGTCAGCAGGTCAGCAGGTCCCCATGTCAAAAGCCGATTTCATAGCCCAGCAGTTTACTGCTGGGGCTGGAACGAAACCAGATTCTGTCTTGATGAGTCCGGCAGGGACGAATGAAATCAGTAAGACTCTAGATCCAAGGACCATTGACCGATGACCGATGACCGATGACCGATAACCGATGAGCGAAGACTGATCACCGATGACCGATGACTGATGACGGATGACCGATGTTTCGTTTACAATCCCAATTCTCTAAGATGCTATCCGACCGATTCAGCCATGCGGGCCCGCGCCGCCCGCGCTAAAAGAGGATTGTTTATTTATGATGCTTCACCGCCATGTCCCCATTGCCGCACTCGCCACCTTGCTTCTAGCCACAAGCGCGCTGCTCGCTTCAGAACTTCCTCAGGCAGGACGCGACCCAAAACAGCCGGTGGACGAGGAGTATACAAAGAAGATTCGTGAGTACACGACCGAGCCATTTTTCAGTTCGCCCCTTGTCGATTACCTTCCCGCCTCCAAGACCGTTCCCACGCCCATGGCCGTTTTGGGGGACATTGCCGGCGCTCCCGGCAAGCTCCCCTATTCCAGCGACGTTTACCGCTATATGCGCATGCTGGAAAAGGCCAGCCCGCGCGTCAAAGTCTTCTCAATAGGCACGACGGAGGAAGGGCGCGAGATGATCGCCGTGGCGGTTTCGGCTGAGTCGAACCTGAGCCGGCTGGAAGAGAACCGCGCCCGCCTGGCCAAGCTTGCCGATCCGCGCACTATCAATATGGATGACGCGGAAGCGGAAAAGCTGGTGGCAGCGTCGATACCGATTTATTACATCAGCGGCACCATTCACTCTCCCGAGACCGGCGCGCCTACGGCGCTGATGGAACTCGCTTACCGCCTGGCAGTCGACGAAGGCCCTTATATCAAAGCCATCCGCGAAGGGGTCATCACGCTGATCACCCCCGTTGTCGAAGTAGATGGCCGCGATCGGCAGGTGGATGTATACAACTGGCATCTGGCGCATCCCAACGAAAACTGGCCGCCCTTAATTTACTGGGGTCATTATGTCGCGCATGACAACAATCGAGATGCGATGGGGCTGAGTCTGAAGTTGACCCAGAACGTGCTAAAGACTTTCATTGAATGGAAAGCCCAGGTGCTTCACGACCTGCATGAGTCGGTGCCTTATCTTTATGACAATACTGTGGGAGATGAGCCCTACAACGCGTGGCTCGATCCGATCCTGACCGACGAGTGGCAGATGCTCGGCTGGAATAATGTTTCTGAGATGACGCGTTTTGGCATGCCCGGTGTCTTCACGCACGGCACGTTTGACACCTGGTCGCCGGGCTATTTGATGTTTGCTGCCGCCACTCACAACGGGATCAGCCGCCTGTATGAAACTTTCGGCAATGGAGGCGCCGACACGGTGGAACGGACGCTGTCGCCTCAGGAGTACGGGCGCACTTGGTATCGCCAGAACCCGCCGCTACCGAGAGCGAAGTGGTCGCAGAGGAACAACAACAACTACGAGCAAACCGGATTGCTGACGGGCCTTGCCTACTTCAGCTCCAATAACAAATTATTCCTGCGGAACTTCTATCTCAAGAGCAAGCGTTCCATCCTCAAGCCAAAAAATGAAGGGCCGGCAGCCTATGTCTTTCCCGCCGATGATCCGCGCCCGGGCGCGCAGGCCGAGCTGCTGCGGCTGCTTCAAATGCAGGGATGCGAAATCTCGCGCGCTACGGCTCCATTCACCGTAACTCTAGAAAAGAAAAAAAAGCCCCGACAACCGGCGGGTTCAGATAGCAAGAGTTCACAGCCGGCAGGGGATCAGAAAAAAAAGGAGGAACAGACTCCGGAAACCCGCCAGTTTCCAGCTGGAAGCTTCATCGTGCGTATGGATCAACCATATAGCCGTATCGCCGACATGCTGCTGGATTATCAATACTGGAGTCCCAACGATCCGCAGAAGAGTGTGTACGACGATACCGGCTGGACCTTCGGCGAGCTGGGCAACGTTCGCGTGGTGCGGGTTACAGATGCGAAGGTGTTGCAGGCTCCAGCGCAACGGGTCTCGGGCCAAGTGCGCGCGCCGGGCGGGAAGAGCGGATCGGGCTCCATCCTCGTAGTAAACCACAATGCCGACGCCGCCCTGATGACTTTGCGTTATCAGTTTAAGGACGCGAAGGTAGAAGTGGCAGAGGAGCCCTTCGAGGCGGGCGGCCAGAAATTTAGCCGCGGATCTTTCATCCTGAGCGGCATACCGGCCGCCGAATTGGAGCGCGCTCTAACCGAACTGGGATTGAAGGCGCATGCGTTTTCTTCCGCACCTTCCGTCAAGACGCATCTTATAAAGGCGCCGCGCATCGCCATTCTTCACACATGGCTGAGCACTCAGGAAGAGGGTTGGTGGCGTCTGGCTTTCGACAAACTGAAGATCCCCTTCAGCTATATCAGCACGCAGGACGTAACGAAGGATGACAATCTGAACTCCAAGTACGACGTCATTCTCTTCCCTCCGGTGGGGCGTGGCAGCTCGCAGGCGATCGTGGACGGAATGCCGTTATGGGGAAATCCACTGCCGTGGACGACAACTCCCCAGACACCCAACATCGGCAAGATCGACTCGACCGGCGACATGCGTCCCGGCCTTGGATGGTCCGGCCTGTCACATCTGCAGAATTTTGTGCGCCGCGGCGGTTTGTTGCTTGGCGTGATGGACACGGCAGATCTGGCTACGACGTTTGGCTTCACCCCGGGAGTATCTGTTGCGCGGCCGCAGCGTCTGAAAGTGACGGGAAGTGTTCTGCGCTCCAAGCTGGTCGACGCCACCAGTCCCATCGCTTATGGTTACGGAGACACCCTATCGGTGTATTGCTACGATGGTCCCATCTTCAATGTGAGCAACCTGGCAGGCGGTCGAGGAGGACGACGGCGAGCGCCAGAGGAGCGCGAGAGGGCGACCGGACGCGGCACTCCGGAGGATCCTGATGTGCCGCAAGGCCGAGCCGTCGTCGAAGCGCCCGAAGAGCCGCACGCAGAACCGTGGGAAGCGTTGCCGCTGACAGATGAACAAAGGCGCAACGGCGTTTACGTTATTCCTCCACAATTCCGTCCCCGGGTGGTGTTCCGTTACGCGGACGCCAAAGAACTTCTGGTCTCGGGGTTGGTCGATGGAGGCAATGAAATTGCGCAGCACGCATCAGTAATCGACGTCCCGGTCGAAAAGGGACATGTGGTAATCTTCTCGAACAATCCGATTTGGCGTGGCGAAACGCAGGGAAGTTACTTCCTGGTATTCAACGCGATTTTGAATTTCGACAATCTCAACGCCGGACGCAAGCTGGATGCGAAGTAATTTCGAATGTCTAGTCTGGGCCGTGTCAGGGAGCAACTGGAGCGCTATGGCGCGCTGCTGTTGTCGGACACGAAGTTACCCAGTGTGTCGTCGCTGGTCGCGGGATCGCCCGTACGAGGATCCTGGTGGGGACATCCGCGCAGCCACGAAATCTTCCGCGTTACTTCGCAGTTAGCCGACCTTAAGGAAGTCGTGACCACCAAGCTTATTTCGGGCAAGGTTACCTTCGTGCATAAACAGCTCTGGCCTGCTCTGCTTGCGGTTGCAACGTCACGCGAGCCATGGCAGATGCGCCATCTCTCTTCGTCTGCGCGATCGCTGCTGGCTGAGATCAACAAGGAAGGTCACGTCAGAACCGACCATTTCTCCAGGCGGCCTGCTGTGTCGTCGAAGGCCTTGCCAGACGCGGCGCGACAGCTGGAAAGGAGGCTGCTTGTCCACGCCGAAGAATTTCACACAGAAAGCGGCGCTCATGCAAGAATCCTCGAGAGCTGGAACCACTGGTCGCAAGAGGTGAAGCTGGGCAAGCTAAAAATCAGCGCTGCTGAGGCGAAACAGGAGTTTGAGGAAATCGTCGCGTCTCTCAACTCGCATTTTCACGCCGACGCTCATTTGCCCTGGAGTTTGGCAAGGCACAGGCGGCAGGAAGGCAGGCGGCAGAAGGCAGGCGGCAGGAGGTAGAAGGCAGACGACAGAAAGCAGTGACAGGGACAGGCGGCAATGAATAGGGTCACCGAGGAACATTGAGAACTATTCGAGACATCGAATGCGTCAGATAGAGCAGCCGGGGCAAAGCCCTTCAGGCGGACGATGGAGTTTGAACGTTTGTAAACTCCGTTAGGCGCGCCCTGGAGATTGGACATTTTGTAGAGATGCGGCAGGCCGCGTCAGAGCAGGCCGCGACATGTCGCGGCCTAAGGAGTCGAGCCGTGACAGATAAATTCACATCGCGCACCCCCTGGCGGGCCAAACTGGAAAAAGAACAGCCTGCCAAGGTGGTCGAGATCCCGCCGAAGATGAGAAAGAGATTCGGAACGGGCAAGATGCTCATTCCCAAGCCCCTCGATGTCGATGCATTGATCCGAAAGGTCAAACCGGGAAAGTTGGTCACTCAATCCCAGATCAGAGAGAGACTGGCCAGAAATTTTCAAGCCGACGTGACATGTCCCATTACAACTGGAATCTTTGTTCGGATAGCCTCGGAAGCCGCTGAAGAAGATCGGCAGAGGGGCGAAAAACAAGTAACGCCTTACTGGCGGGTGATCCGCGACGACGGCAGCTTGAACGAAAAGTTTCCAGGCGGCGTGAAGGCCCAGGCGGCACATCTGAAGAAGGAAGGTCACCGAATACAGGCCGGTGAGGGCAGAAAGCCGCCCAAGGTAAAGGATTTTCAGAAGTACGTTTTTGAGTTATGAGCTAGCTTCGATGCCTTCGAGGATGCCTCTTGCTTCACGCCGCTGCTAAAATCAAGATGCGATGGCGAAAGACGGCCGCTCAGAGCCTCCGAAAATTCCTCCAAAGCCCTCCATACCCAAACTGCGCCAGGCAGCGGCAGACTGCAGAGCATGCGATTTGTGGAAACGCGGTACACAAACTGTATTCGGTGAAGGTATTAGCCGCGCCTTCGTCATGGTTGTGGGAGAACAGCCCGGTGATCAGGAAGATCTCCAGGGAAGACCATTCGTCGGTCCGGCAGGAAAGCTACTGGACAAGGTGCTCGAGCAGATAGGAATTGATCGCGCTCAGGTCTACGTAACCAACGTGGTAAAGCATTTCAAGTGGGAGCCGCGCGGAAAGCGCCGCATCCACAAAAAGCCCAACGCAGCCGAGATCGCGGCTTGCCGGCCCTGGCTGGAGGCTGAGATTGCCGTCGTCAATCCGAAGGTGATTGTCTGCCTGGGTGCGACAGCAGCCCAGGCTCTGCTGGGAAAGCAATTCCGCGTCAGCCGGCAGCGCGGAGAATTCATTCCGTCACCCCTGGCTCCTTTCGTAATGGCGACGGTGCATCCTTCATCGCTGCTACGCGCCCCCGATGAAGAGACACGTCGCTTAGAATTGAAGCGCTTCATGGAAGACCTGAAGAAGATCAAACGCCTGATTCCGTGAGGGGAATGCGAGCGGGGAGTGGGAGAGCGGGAGAGTAGGGGGAGTGGGAGAGTAGGAGAGTGGGAGAGTAGGGGGAGCGGGGGACCGGGAGAGCGGGAGGGTCCATCCATCTCACCTCGCATGCTCTATTTAGTCCTCCCCAACTCCCACTCTCCTACGCTCCCACTCTCCCTCTCTCCCTCTCTCCCACTCTCCCACTCTCCCTCTCTCCCACTCCCCCACTTCCCCACTGCCCCACTCCACTACTCGACGACTCACCTCGGCTTTGCTCGGAGCACTCCGATCTGCAACAGCAGCGCCGTAAAATCGTACATGCGGCGTTCGCGCGCAATCAGGCCGTCTTTAAGCGTGTCGAGAAATACCCCGTGGATCTGGTACCGCTTCCCTGTGGCAGCCAGGCCGAAGAAGGGGCCGGAATGCGTGCCCATCGCTGTCCAAAACACAGCGGCGCGGTCGCCATCAACGAGGGTCTCTTGAACCTGGAGCTCTTGATCGGGAAAGGCCGCAAACAACGCCTCGTAGTTCTCCAGGATCGCTGCGCGGCCGATGGTAGTACCGAATGCCGGACTCTCGACGACACCGTCGTGGGTGTGTCCCGTTGCCAAAGCATCCCAATCGCGTCTTCGCCACGCTTCCTCGCGTTGAGTAAAGAATTGCAGAATTTCTTCGCGGGTCATCGCAATCTCGTCGTCTGTTTCGCGTTAACTCTGCCCGGCAAAATTATTTCGACATCACGCGGTGAAAAAATCACAAAAGCGAGACTTACACCAATCACCGGCGAGTCTTTTTCCTGATAATTTCCTTCGCTTCTACATTCTTCCCCCGCGG
>DASXTB010000180.1:0-3539 GCA_036505615.1 Acidobacteriota bacterium | reverse complement strand
GAAGCTTCGGGCCTGCCTCTCGTTAATCAAAAATACAGCTTCAAGGCAAATTGGATAACACGCGGCGCCACCGAAGTATTTCTGATAGTGCCAAATGTGGGATCCGCCTGCAACGAAGGCAGACCGGTAACTGGGTCCGGGGCCACCGTTCCAGCATTCAATGCAGGGTTTGCGAAAGACGGCGTATTGAATGCATTGAAGAACTCTGCCCTGAACTCCAGCGATTTATTTTCACCTCTGAGCAAAACGTTCTTGATGAGAGAGATATCGAAATTTCTCTGATCGGGGCCGCTGACGATGCCGTTCCCGCTATTGCCGAATGCTGTCGCCAAACCATCAGATCCAATGATCGGCGGTAGCGTAAAACAGGAGGCATTGAAGTAGTTGTCTACCCTCCGACTGACGCCGCCAGATGTCGCCACATTGCCGTTGCTGCAACTGGAAGCCAGCTGAACCCTGTCTCCACCACTCGAGGCGATACCGAAAGCGTTCAGCGCGTTGGTATCGACGATGGTCAGACGTTGGCCGTTCTGAAAAGTAGTTACACCGGCAACTGACCAGCCGCCGAGTACCCGTGTTCTCCAGGATGACGGCTGTTTGGGACCGGGAATTTCATAGACATAGCTGATTACCAATCTCTGTGGACGAACGAAGTTATCAAAGCCGTAGCTCGCGCGGGGATTGTTCTGGTCGCCGGTGAGTGCTCCGCCGGCGAAGCCCCCGGTTGTGTATCCAGGGTTTGTCTCCAAGGCGGAGGCCAGAGTGTATGACGCAAGGAACTGCAATCCATGGCTGAAGCGCTTGCTCAAACTGGCGCCAAGCGCGTTGTACCAGGACGCCCCCGCTGATTCAATGAAGGTTGAAAAAACGGGGTCGAAACCTTCAAATGGCACTCGCTGGCCAATATTTGCAAGATCATTCGACGTCTCCCCGCGAATTGGATTCGACGGCGATGCTGAGAGCGCTTGATTGAACGATCTTGACTGCAAGAGCTTTGTGCCCCTGCTTCCCTGATAGCCCACCTCCAGCATCCAGTTATTGGAAATGGCGGTTTGCAGATTCATGCTGTAGCGCTGCACGATGGGCGCTCGAAAAGTTTGCGCGAACGTTGTCGGCGTCAGGTCTGATCCCAGGGGCGCAACAACTGGGACCGGAGGCGTGTAGGCTTGGAAGACTGGGAACGGAGGAGAAGGGGGCAGCGCGCCATCGATGGGTCCGGGAAAGAGAAATTGCCGGATCACGCCCCATGGTGGCGCGGCGAGCAACTGTATAAACGGCTCTCCTGTTGTTCGTGTAAAAAAAATTCCGTAGCCGCCTCGCAGAACCAGGCGGTTCGTCCCGGGAAGCTGCCAGGCAAATCCGATCCTTGGCTCCCAGCCGTTTTGCCCGTCATTGTTTATCGCGGTGTTGGTTTTCGCCCTGGTGACCCCGGGTGGTATGCTTCCGCCGGAAAAATTAGACGCAACGATAAATCCTTCCAGGCTTCCTGTGTCCGGAGGATTGGGGTTGGCCCGCGAAGGGTCAAACGTCGATGCGCGCCCAAGGTACTCTCCTAATTGTCCCTGGCGCTCGTAACGGAAGCCGAGATGCAGAGTGAGTCGCGGATGAACCTGATAATTATCCTGAACAAACAAGTTACCATCCCATACGCGCCAGGCACGGTCAAAGACGCCCGGAACGTCGATGCTAAGAAAAGGATTGCCCAATAAGAAATCCGGGAAGCTGGGAAAAATCAGGCCGCCAAAAAAATGAAAGTCTTCGAGGTTGATTTGGCTGCGGTTGATGCCGCCACCGAAATGCAGCGAATGCTTGCCGCGTACGTAGGCAACAGAGTCGCTGAAGTCATAATAATTCTGCGCAATTGCGACACCCTGGCCGTTACCACCAACGTTGAATCCCACTCCCAGGTCGTTGGTTCCCCGATTTGAAACCGCTCCGAACACTTGAATATTGGGGTACGGATCATCAAAAGCAGGCGCAGGCACGCACACGCTACTTAGAGTGAAGGTGCCGGAGGTACTGCCCGCACACGCCGCTGTGTTTGCAAAGCTGACCTTCGGATACTCTTGCCCCAGAGTGCCGAAAAGGCGGTGAAAACCCAGGGTCGCCTGGTTCACCAGATGACCACTGAAAGAGTAGGTATGAGTCAGTGAGAAATTGCGGAAGTGGTTCGTGAAATCTTGCGGAAAACCGGGTACAGTGACGACATCGGGCAGCAATTGGCTGTTTGGAAAGGCGCCAACCTGATCGCTGTTCATGAAGAAAAACTTACCCGAGACCTGACTCTTTTCTCCCTTATATAAGTCCAGATTGGAGATGAATTGGTCGTCTCGATAGTGACAGGGCGAAGTAAAAGTGCTCGTGCCGGAGGCGCTCTGAGGTGCCGGTACCACGAAGCTGCCGTCCCCCAGTTGCGCGTTTAAGATCGCCAACGCGGTAGGTGAAATGTCGGACGCCGACGTGATTACCCCGCCCAGGAGTCCCGGCTCGCCGCTAAACTGTTGCGCCAGGGCAGCGGCAGTTCGAGTGTCGGCGCTATTACTCAGCGGGGGAAGAAAACCAGTGGTTAAGCAGCCACCTGTGCTGTCTAATCCATCTCTTTCTCTTGTTCCTTGATAGGACACAAAAAACATAGCGTTATTTCTTACAACCGGTCCCCCCAGCGTGAAACCAAATTGATTCTGGTCCAGCACTCCTTTCGGCTGCTTCGCCCGATTGAGGAAATAATCATTGGCATTCAGCGCGGTGTTTCGGAAATATTCCCAAACATCGCCATGAAACTGATTGGTTCCCGACTTCGTTACGACATCGACATTTGCACCTGCATTGCGGCCGTAGGATGCGTCATACTGACCGACTTGCACCTTGAATTCCTGAATCGAATCGGGATTCGGCACGGGCACGCCACCGCTGATGTTGTTCTCTCCCGCGAGATCGTTAACTTCCGTCCCATTCATCTGAAAGTTGTTGTCATTGGTTGAATTGCCGCCGATCGAATAACCGCCAGTCGCTGACGATAAGCTGGAGTCACCGCGCCCGATGGCGGCACTGTTATTCACCTCGCCGGATACTCCAGGCGACAGTCCCAAAATCTGCGTATAGTTCCGCGTTACCAAAGGCAGGTTTTCTACCATGCGCTGATCGGTGATGTGACCCAATGCACTCGATGTAGTATCCAGCTGCATGGGCTGCGCCTCGACGAAAACGACCTCTTTAACAGAACCAATTTCCAGCTTCACGTTCAGAGCTGCCGTTTCCGTAATAGTGATTCTCACCTGCTCAACAGTCGCAGCCTTAAAACCCTGGAGTGAAGCCTCCACCTTGTAGATACCCGGCGGAAGTAGAGGCACCAGGTATCGCCCATTTCCCTGGGTGGCCGCGGTACGAGCCTGTCCGGTGCTCGTATTTGTGACCGTGATACCAACACCCGGCAGCACACTACCGCTCGGGTCGGTAACCATTCCGCCGAGCGCACCGGTCTGCGCTGTTTGCGCGTGTGCGGCTAGGCCCAAAAAGAAGACCAAGGCAACCTTGGCGAG
>DASXTB010000179.1:0-9869 GCA_036505615.1 Acidobacteriota bacterium | reverse complement strand
CGTATAGGCGATTTCTCCGTCGTAAGGATTTTCCGCGTAGCGAGATTTGAACGGTTCTGGCGGCGCGTAAGGAGCATGAGGATCATAAAAGTGAAGCCAAGAGAAGAAACGACCCTTCGACTGGGCCTCCATCCAGCGCATGGCCTCGCGGGCAACCACCTCAGCCCTCCGCTCGAGCATTTCGGGCAGGCCCGCCTTGGCTCGCGAGGCATCAAACCGGTCGTAGTAATAATCAAATCCCTGGTTCAGACCGAGTCGCGAGTCCAGCACAAACGATCCGACAAAGCCTCCAGTAGCGAACCCCAGAGCCCGGAGCTGTCCGGCAAGAGTTGGCGTCCCTTGCGGAAGAAAAAAGCCCGACTGGTCACGCACTCCGTGAAAAACCGGATACGTTCCGGTGAATATGGAACAGTGGGAAGGAAGTGTCAGCGGAACTGCCGACACGGCATTTTGAAACAAGACGCTGTCCCGCGCCAGGCGAGTGATGTTCGGAGACTTTGATTTGGAGTAGCCGTAGCACTCAAGATGGTCCGAGCGCAGAGTATCGATGGTGAATAGAATTATTCGGCTGGGGGAAGTCAACTTGCCGGAAATTTGCGTTCCAGGCAACTCAGCGGAGCGAAACAGGAAGAGATTTCCCAGGAGCGTGACGACGAAGAGGGGTACGATTTTTCGCACTTTGAATGAACACTCGGAAGAACGAGTAATCTTGATGGGCGCTGGATTCCCGCTCTGAAACGGCAGTATAACACCCTTGGAAGAGGGGTACAAATCCCCAACAAAAGTGACACTCTCCTAGAAGGATCGAGGAAGAAAAAGAATTCCAGTCCTCTGAGAATTCCCAGGTTTAAAGGCGTCCCATCGCCGCCATAACAATAAGCGGTTCGCGGACAGATTGAGGAAGAAGCTGCAGAGCTGCCTTGATGATTCGTTTCTGCACTGCGGCATTGCCCGGCTCTCCCAGGGGATAACCCAGCGGCCGATCGACAGCAAGCGTGCGCGGGGGCCGAACACGTTCCGTGACTTCGCGAAGGAGTGTTATTGAAACCGTGGGGATGCCGGATTTCTCGATGATGCTCTGGACCAGTCCCACGGACTGGTGGCACATGGGTCAAATGGGAGTCAGCAGCACCGCATCAACTCCATCTTCTGCGAGCCCCCGCACAATCTCGGGCGCGGTGATATTCACAAGCCGCGCCGGGGCCGTGATGGAGCCCATCAAGCTGTAATGGCGCTTCGCCACTGCGCCAATCAAACCTTCCTGCTTCAGTTCACGCAGCCGGTCCAATGGCAGTGCAAGATTCTTGTCGATTTCGATTCCGGTATGATCAAAGGCGTCGCTTTTGTGGCCGATCCGAAGCGTCTCCAGTGCGGTGTCTTCGGGGATTTCTCGATAGGAATAATCCCCGCCCCGGACCGTAAGATCGAAAGGTTCTTGGCCGGCGCAGTAAAACGCAGCGCTTGTCACAACGGCTATTTTCGATTCAGAGAGCGGTTTCTGGAGTTGCGTGCCCGGGCGCCAATCGATATGACGGTACGGATACACCCGCATGTAGAGGCGATCCTTCAGCTTGAGATCGGACAGCCGCGCCATCGTTTAACTAACCTAACTAACTAACGCTCCCAGCATCAGCTAACTGTCCCGTATCTGCCACTGAAAACGTGGACAAAACCGTTCTATCCGCTTGAGGAGTTCGATTTTAATTTCCCGATGAAATCTGAGACACCGGCGGTTGGAGGAATTTTGTTTAAGGTGTGGATATGATCATCCACCCCTTCCACCTGCAGAGCGATGCCGCCAACACCCCGTGCCAGTCCGCCTAAATACTGATGGATGTAACTGTGCGACATACAAAGCACACAACCGGGCTGGTGGCAAATTTGCGAAAAAATATCTGTCGCCCGCCCCAAAAAACGGGCCGGGTTGAGTGGAGATGATCTGCTATCCCAGGGCTTCGCAAGCTCCGCCCTGGGCTCTATTTTTCCGCCCAGCCAAAAAGCGGCTGGGCTAGGCGCGGCTTCGCCGCGCTTGGACCGCGCAAGCGGACCAATAACAGTAGCCGGGGGTGCCGAAGCGCGAAGCGCGAGACACCCCCGGTAAGCAATCCCGAACATCGCCCGGACCGCGCAAGCGGTCCCATCAGGTTCGGCAGTCATGGATGCCAAAGATAACGCTCCTTGTCAACTATACAACCAGGCGGCCGGGGAATTTACGAAGGAAAAATGGGACCGCTTGCGCGGTCCGATTCCGTGCAGGGAATCGCTGACCGGGGGTGCCTGGCACCCCCGGCTACTGTTATTGGTCCGCTGCGCGGACACTAGAGTTTGGACATTTTGGAGAGACGGCCTGAGGGCCGTCTCCCGCACAATCTTTCATCGTGCACGAGACGCCCCACGGGGCGTCTCTCCAATAACGCCGCTTCGCGGACAGGGCGCGGCTTCGCCGCGCTTCGGTCGCTAACGCGACCATGGAAGTGCGACAGCGACCGTCTCCTATAGAAAATGGTCGGCGTTAATGAGGCGATGATTCACAAAACTGGCCTTCTCAACTGCAACAATTTGGCACAACGGCTACCACGTAAAATCCGATCACCGATCACTGATGACCGATGACCAATGACCCATGACTGCTGCACCAAATTCCCGACGGAACTCTTTTCCTCAGAAAATCCTCGAAGCCATCGATGTTGGCTGGCTTGCGCACCACGAGCGTCCCACCCCGCTGCTGCGCGGCTACGACCAGTTGCTGTGGGATCGTCCGCTATCGGGAAATGCAAGCCGGGCAAAATTCTCTTCCCACACGCCCGCGCGCTGTGCCCGCTGGACGCCAGCACTTTAATAGTCCTCTTATCAACGTTGCAATCCAGCCGTCGCGCGCTTTCTCCTGGAGCGTTTCAGCACGTGTCCTATGGACGGAGCCGCGGCCGTGGCGGCTTTACATCTACGCTGACCTCGCTCGTCTCAGATAGGTCACGACTAAATTCCCCCGGTAGTATTCTTTACCGTTAGACGGTACGTGAATCTTTCGCCGACGCGGACGTTGGTTGAAGATACCGTCTTTGTGAATTCGGCGTATTCGGAAGCGAGACTCGTATTCACGCTCGCGACATACGCGTCAGTTTCATTTCGAACCGGAATTGTTTCCTTTTCGGTCTGAGATGTCAGAAGAGAGAGCAAACCCGCTATCAAAGCCGTGTCGGGTTTTGGCACGGCAATTCCGGCATGAGAATCAGAGTTAGAGCTGCCGATGTAAGCCGAAGACTCCAGAACGCCACCGGAGGGATTCAAAACGGATAGGATGCCGTCAGTTCCTCCTCCCGTGCCCGCCAGGATGTGGAATGAGACTGCGCGATCGATCACCACGTCGAGCACCGACGTGCCGGCGAGTCCGACATTTTTTCAGCTCGATCCCCCGTCCGCGCTTTGGTAGATCCCGTTCCCACCGCTGAACTCGCTTCCCGTTCCCATGTACAGAATCGCGGAATTGTTGGGATCTATAGCCAGCGAATGCACATCAAACGACGTCCGGATTAGTGACGTCCAACTCTGACCGCCATTGCTGGTCATGAATAACCCTCCATTGATAGAGCTGGGACTACTCTCGGTGCCGGCATAAAGAACGCCGGTTTTTGGGTCGAACTTGAGGAAATTGACGGCCTGGTCCGGAAGGCCCGTTTTTACCTGTGTCCAGCTGTTACCGCGATCGGTACTCTTTATGACTGTTTTAGCGGGAAACCCGTATGCCGCGTACAACCAGGGTTGGTTTTTCGGGTCGATCGCAATTGAATTAACGCTGCCGCTGGGAATTCCCGTGTTTATAGCCGTGAAGTCGGCGCCACCATTGGTGGTTTTAAAAAGACCCTCACTGAAAGTTCCGGCCAGAATAGTTAATGGATTTGCCGGATCGATCGCCAAGGCGGTCACGTTCTTGTTCAGCCCCAAAGCGTTCCATGAATCCCCGCGATTGGAACTTCTGAATAGCCCAAGTGAAGTCGCCGCATACACAGTGGACGGATCTGTGGGATCGATGCTCAGTGCGTGAATATTTCCGGTTAGTTCTGTGCCCTTCCACGTCTGGCCTCCGTCTGTGCTCTTAGCAACACCAACGTTGGTGGCCGCATAGACAACGGAACTAGCTGAAGGATCAAACTGCACCTGGTTGACAATGCTGCTGATCAGCCCAGTGTTGCTGGAACGCCATGTGACACCACGATCTTTGCTGCCAAAGACACCTCCTCCCCCTACTGGGGATACGTCCACTATCGGCGCTGGACCTTCGGCGCGCGGAGCAGAATCTATCTCGCCGACCTTCGTTGCCTGGAAGACGTTGGCCGTTGGAAAGTTGGGCGAATCTGTGGAACCGGTAATATATGCAGCGCCCCTTGAATCGACCCCTATACCCCTGCCGGTCTCGGCGCCCACGCCTCCAAGGAAGGTCGAATAAACGATTGAGCTGCCTGACGGATCCAGCTTGCTGACAAAAACATCGGAATCACCGGAACCGTAAGTGCGCTGCAAGGGCTTCACTACAGGAAAGTCGGTCGAGGTGGTGAAGCCGGTTACGTAAGCGCTGCCGGCGCCGTCGACTGCAATGCCGTAGCCCACGTCGAGTGACGAGCCCCCCAGGTAGGTGGAATACACCAGCGCCGAACCTGTAGGATTTAACTTGGAAACGAAAACATCCAGCGCGAACCTGTCACACATCGAGCAACTCGCTTGCACCGGATTTCGGACCGGAAAATTCGTGGAGTTAGTCGCGCCTGTCACATACGCGTTGCCGGCCGAATCAACCGCAATGCCTCCAGTACTTGAACCCGAAGCGATCAAGTTGTCGTTGCCACTTCCACCGAGAAACGTAGAGTAGGCGAGCGAGCCGTTCGAAGCGACTTTGGTAACAAAAGCATCGGCACACGGCCTGTTGGTGAAGCACGTCCCGCCTCCGAAAGCAGTTTGAAAGGCGCCGGCCGTCGTGGGAAAATCCGCGGACTGGGTGTACGCGGTGACGTAGGCGTTTCCCGTCGCATCGACGGCGATGCCGTTGGCTGTCTCCTGATCCGTTCCGCCCAGATAACTGGAATAAACCAGAGCCGATCCGGATGCGCTCAGCTTCGCTACGAATGCGTCTGTGAACCCGCCGCGGTTCGCAGGCTGAAACGCAGTCGCCACAGGAAAATCGGAAGATTGTGTAAACCCGCTAATGTACGCATTCCCGGAACTGTCAACCGCAATCGCGTTTGCTTGATCGTTGTTTCTTCCACCGAAGAAATGTCGAGTATATGAGTGTGCCGGCCGGATTCAGTTTCGCGACAAAAACATCGCTTCCGCCTGCAAGAGCTGGCTGCAAAGGCCCGGCCGTGGGGAAGTCTCGCGCCGTCGTCGATCCCGTGACGTAGGAGTTGCCATTTGGATCAACGGCGATGCCTCTTGCCACGTCCGTACCGGTGCCGCCGAGTCTGGCAGCGAAAGTCAGTGTCGGATCGATGACGAGCGGTTGTCCTGCGTCATAAGCGTCCAGCTCAAAACCAACTCGATTGCCCGCCTTGAGTATGTAGCGGCCGCCGACCGGTTTGTTGATATTGCCGCGCCGCTGGTAAATCCGTGGCTTCAGAAGCCGGACTTCTCCAGCCCCTGTGTCGAGCACAAGATCGCCGGCGGTATTGATCTGCGGCGGTGAAGCTATCGGTGAGTTCAGCGAGCCGGTCGTGCTGTTACCGCGGACCGTCTCGAACTGCAACTCGATCGCTGTTGGATCCGCGTGAGGAGCAATGACCAGATCAGATTCAAGTTGATGTTGATTGCCGTAGTACGCCAGGTCGATTCCTGGATACACGTCCTTGAATTGAATTTTGCCATACTGTGCGATTCCAGTTTTCCAGCGCGACGGATCCTGTCCTATAAAATAATTGCTCCTGGTCGGAAGCACCTCTTGGCCTGCCAGCACCGCATCTGCGTTAGCACCGACGAATTGGATGCGGAGCGCCGCTGCATTTTGGAGAACCAGCAGCGTGTCACTGGAACTCAGAGATAACCCGTAGCCAGCCCCCCGTGCTATGAATTGTCTGTTGCTATTCACCTCGGTATCTTGACGTTCAAAATGTAACGGAAGGTTTGTGTACGCGTGCACTAGACGTGTCTTGCGACTAATTTCTGACGGACCGGATTTGCTGGTGAGAGATGGCTCGTGATTGGCGGGCCTGATACCAAAACTCGGCTTCGCCCTGCTCTTCGCGTAAGGCCGCACGACGCGTGACAGACGGCCCACTTGATTGAGCAGGACTTGCTTGTCAAGTTTCCGCGAAGCTTGCCGATCGGCTCGAGCGGCAAAACCATCGAGCTTGGGCGTCCTGATCGTCGAATGACCAGAAGGGTCTGTTGCCCGACGCACAGGGAACAAAGTTAGTTTCCGCCTGTTCGACCGGAGGTGGATGATGCCGATGCCGGTGATTACGGTGATTAGGAAGAGCGAAGCGAAGATTAGATATCTCAACAAGCGATTCTCGACCATAATTATCCTGTGTCAAAAAAGGTTATCGGCTGGGCACAGTTGTACCTCTCATAGAACATAATACCTTAATTTCGTCCTTTCCACGGGTAGTTGCGTACACTGGATGTGTTTTCTTTGTGAGGGGCGAAGCAGTTCATCGCACCCATCCCCCGGCCCCGAACTTATCCGCGTAATCAGCGTAAATCCGTGGCTAGTTCTTTTAATTCACGAATAATCCGGGCGACGGGCGCGTCTACCTAATAGCGACCCTTCGGGCCGTAATCAGTGACTGACGCCGGCCTATTTTCATGGGAGGAAGCAAAAGGCACGACGGTTTAATATGCGCTCCAACTGTTGCATTAATGTGTCCTTGGCGGCCTTGGTGGTGAAAAGCTTTTTCAATGTGCTAACCTAAGCAAGATGTCGTTATCGTACTTTCATCCTTTCGTCCGAGAATGGTTCCAGCGGAAGTTTGCGGCGCCGACAGAGGCGCAAGCTTTAGGATGGCCTGCCATTGCCCAGGGGCAGCACACTCTGATTTCCGCGCCCACCGGCTCCGGTAAAACATTGGCGGCCTTCCTTGTTTGCATCGATCGCCTGCTGCGCGCGGCGCTCTCGGCCAACCTTCCCGATGTTTCTCAGGTAGTCTACGTATCGCCCTTGAAGGCGCTGTCCAACGATGTTCACCGGAACCTCTCTGTGCCCTTGCAGGAAATAACAGCGCTGGCTTGGGAACAGGGCGTCATGATCCCGGAGATACGCGTCGCTGTTCGCACCGGTGACACGCCGGCTTCCGAGCGTCAGGCAACTGCCCGCAAGCCTCCTCATATATGGATTACCACGCCCGAGTCGCTCTACATACTGCTCACCTCGGTCAGCGGGCGGCGCGGGCTGGCCGGTGTGAGGACGCTGATCCTGGACGAAATTCATGCCGTGGCCGACGACAAGCGTGGCTCACATCTCTCGCTTTCAGTCGAACGATTGTGCGCGCTTGTCGGGGAACCAATCACACGCATCGGCCTGAGCGCTACGCAGCGGCCGATCGAAGAGGTGGCACGATTCCTGGTGGGCGCGGCTAACGTCGAGACCGACTTGACTAGTTCCGATGTTAGTGGGCACGCAAGATGGGTGCGCTCCCAGGGACCCTCTGGGACTCCGCGCTGCACCATTGTCGATACCGGTCACCGGCGCAGCATCGACCTGCAGGTGGAGATCCCCTCGGACGAGCTGGGTCCAATCGCCACTCACGAAATCTGGGACCAAACCCTCTCGCGTATTGCATCGCTTATTCAGGAACATCGCACTACTCTGGTTTTTGTCAACACGCGACGCCTGGTTGAGCGCGTTGCTCACCAGCTCTCCAACAAGATCGGAGAGGAGCAGGTCGTCGCCCATCACGGGAGCCTTTCGCGCAAGACGCGGATGGATGCTGAGGAGCGGTTGAAAAGGGCCCAGGTGAAGGTCTGTGTAGCGACTGCCTCCCTGGAGCTCGGCATTGACGTGGGGGCGGTCGAACTAGTTTGTCAGATCGGCTCGACCAGGTCGATCAACGTGTTATTGCAGCGCGTGGGAAGGTCCGGCCACTGGCTGGCCGCGACGCCGAAGGGGCGGCTGTTTCCTCTCACACGGGACGAGCTGCTCGAGTGCGCAGCGCTTCTGCATGCCGTGCGGCGCGGGGATCTGGACCAATTGAGTATCCCCCCCTGGCCTCTGGATGTTTTGTCCCAGCAGATTGTCGCCATGTGCGGCGCCGGCGAATGGGGCGAAGAAGACCTGTTTAGCCTGGTTCGCCGGGCTTATCCCTATCGCGACCTGCCTCGAAGGCATTTCGATCAGATCCTCGAGATGTTATCTGAAGGCGTCGCGACCAACTTGGGACGCAGATCTGCTTACTTGCACCGGGACCGCATCCACGCCAAACTCCGCGGGCGGCGCGGCGCTCGTCTTGCCGCATTGACCAGCGGCGGCGCCATCCCCGACAATGCCGACTACTCAGTCGTTGCCGACCCGGACGAAACATATGTCGGAAGCGTCAACGAGGATTTTGCCATCGAAAGCCTGGCGGGAGACATTTTCCTCCTCGGCAACACCCCCTGGCGTATCCGGCGCGTCGAACGGGGACGTGTCCGGGTGGAAGATGCCAAGGGCCAAGCGCCTACCATTCCCTTCTGGCTCGGTGAGGCGCCCGCCCGGACTCCCGAGCTTTCACTCGATGTGTCGGAGATGCGAGAAGAGATCCAGCAACGGCTTTCCGATCGCGGCCAGTGTGCCCGCTGGCTGATCGATGAGGTCGGTCTATCGGCTGCAGCAGCGCAGCAGGCATGCGCTTACATCGAGGAAGGCAAGCGAATCCTGGGAACCGTTCCCACCGTGAAGCGGGTTATTGCAGAGCGGTTTTTCGACGAGAGCGGCGGGATGCAACTGGTGTTGCACGCTCCGTTCGGCGGGCGGATCAACAGAGCCTGGGGTTTGGCGCTGCGCAAGCGATTTTGCCGCAGCTTCGACTTTGAGCTTCAGGCATCTGCAAACGATGATGGGATTAATCTCTCGCTGGGACCGCAACATTCCTTCCCTTTGGAAGAGATCCTGCAGTTTCTAAACTCGCATGGCGTAGAAGAGGTCCTGACGCAGGCTGTGCTCCCTTCTCCCATCTTCGCCACCCGATGGCGCTGGAACCTTACACGCTCGCTGGCCCTGTTGAGATTCGCCGGAGGAAGGCGAGTGCCCGCTCCACTCCAGCGCATGCAGAGCGACGATATGCTGGCGGCGATATTTCCGGCACAGGTGATGTGCCAGGATAACCGCGGCGGCGGAGACATTCCTGTTCCGGATCATCCTCTGGTGTTTGAAACGCTGCGCGACTGTCTGACGGAGGCTCTGGATGTCGATGGCCTGCGCAGCGTACTGCAAGCGCTCGAGCGCGGTGAGATCCAGTTTCTGGCGAAAGAGACCCCGATGCCCTCGGCTTTTTCGCACCAAATTTTGAATGCCATGCCATATGCATTCTTGGATGATGCTCCACTGGAGGAGCGGCGGGCTCGGGCCGTAATTTTGAGGCGGGCTTTGCCCGATAACGCACGAGAGCTCGGCAGGCTCGATCCGGAAGCGATTCGGAGCGCCGCCGAAGATGCCTGGCCGGCAGCCAGAGACCGCGAAGAGCTGCACGATGCCCTTCTCGGCCTGGTTCTCTTTCCTGAGAGCGAAAGGGCCCGCTGGCCGCAGGAGGCGAGTGAATGGTTTGACTCGCTGCTGCAAGATGGCCGCGCTTTGAAGCTGGCAGCAGGTGAACGCGCTTATTGGGTGGCCGCTGAACGGTTGGATGTGGTGTTGAAACTTCGTCTTCAGTTCCCAGTTTCCAGTTCCTAGTTCTCAAACCTCAGTTTCC
>DASXTB010000178.1:0-10569 GCA_036505615.1 Acidobacteriota bacterium | reverse complement strand
CTGAACTCTGCCGTCGATCAATACAGGTATGCGATAGTACCCAGTTCCATGCCAAACCTGCGTGGCCTGATTTTTGGACTTGGGCACAGCCACCTCTCTCCTTCCTGGCTACAGGCGATCACCATCGTTTCATCAGGACTCGTATTGCTTCTGGTCGCGATACTAACTCCAGGAAGGCGGCCGGCATTGGACTCGCTTCTGGTAGCCGTCACGACAAGCACGGTGGTGAGCTACCACCTGCTCATCCATGATTTGAGCATTTTGTTGCTTCCTCTTGCCGTGACCCTCAACCGATTTATAAACGCGAGCGCGAGTGGAAGACGAGACGGCCGGTTAACCTTGTTGGCATCTGTGCTGATGTTTGTAGCGCCTGCCTGCATTTCCTTCATGCCACATCACTTCTACCTGGCATCGCTTCCGCTGTTGGCGTTTTTATCCGCAATCATCGTAGCGAGCCGCAATAATCAGATAAAGGCTCAGTTTGGTGATCCGGTACCGGATTTTGCGGGGGTTTAATGGGAGAACTCGGTACTGAAAGTAATCCCGGTAAGGTCGTTGTCCCTTACTACGTCAGAGGTCTTTCGCTTGGCGTTCCTGCATATCTGATCGGCGTTCACCTGTGGACGTGGGTTTTCATGCTGCCCACTTTCCTTGGAGGTCGTGCCGACTTTCGCCAGCTCTACACGGCTGGTTTTATGGTTCGGTCGGGGTATGCGTCGCAGTTATATGATTACGATTCCCAGCATCGCTTTCAGAATGCGCTGGTGAGCCCTGCCGACATTGCTTTGCCATTCAATCATCTCTCGTATGAGGCGGTGCTCTTCGCTCCGTTTTCTCTGCTGCCCTTTCGCAGTGCATATTTCACATTCTTGGGCACGAACCTGGGACTTCTCGCCCTCTGCTATCGATTGCTGAGGCCGGGCATGGACAAGCTTGCGGAAATATTCCGATGGCTGCCGGCTGCCATGTTTCTGGGTTTCCTTCCCGTAGCAGCCGCACTTATGCAGGGACAGGATTCAATCTTGCTGCTGACCCTCCTCGTTGCGGCGACGGTTGCGCTCCAGCATGGTCGGGATTTGACCTCAGGTGCCCTGGTCGGGTTCGGCTTGTTCAAGTTTCAAATTGTGATTCCGATTGCCCTGCTGTTGCTCCTCTGGCGCCGCTGGCGCTTTTCTGCAGGATTCGCTTTGTCAGCAGCATCCGTCGGACTGATTTCACTTTGGCTTGTTGGCTTGGCCGGAGCCGAAACTTATGTCCGCTCGCTGATCCACATGAGTGTTGGCTTGACCTCTCGCGCAGAACAATTCCGATACGGCATATCCCCGGCCGCCATGCCTAATTTGAGGGGGCTGATCTTTGGGCTGGCGCACACGCGGCTCTCCGCATTCTGGATACAAGCAGTGACTGTCATTCTTTCGGGCGCGACGTTGGTCGGGGTAGCCATACTAGCGCGGAAAAAAAAGCGGAAAGTGGATGCGTTTCTCGTCGCCATTACGGCTAGCACTATGGTGAGCTATCACCTTCTAATTCACGACCTCAGTGTAATGCTGATTCCGACAGCTCTAACGCTGAACCGATTCATAGACGCGGAATCAACCGAGGACAGCGCGGGCCGTCTGATCGCGCGCATGTCCGCGCTCATGTTTATAGCGCCGATCTGTATTTCCTATATCCCCGGTTATTTTTATGTCGTGTCGCTTCCCCTCGCGGGCTTTTTGCTAGCCATCGCAACAGTAAGAAGTGATGACGGAGGAGTGCCTCTCTTCCGTTAAAACATTCGCGCTATCTGATAGTTTTATCGGCGACGGATTTGTGATTTCGCAGAAGTTACGGTTCTCTTTCGTCATCTAAAGTACTCGACAGAAAACATTCCCCTTAAAAGCCGGCATTTCGCACTCAGAATCCGGAGCACATCCGTCCCGTTATCGCTACGTGTCGAGTGAGTGTAAACAAACGTATTCACATTTGCCGCAAGATTCCTCAACGGCAGGTATCATGCGAAAAGTATTTGCGCCAGCCAATCGGGGTTATGACTAAAGTTGGGCCTTGGATACTACTTGGCATGACACTTAAGCTTCTTGTTTTCAATTAGATCATGGACTTTCGCAGTCCTCTGAGTTAAGGTCTCTGGTTTGGCCCCCCACATGCCATAGATATGGCGTCTGGTAGCCTATCGCGTCCCCCTGCGCTAGGAAATAACCCATAAAAATAAACAGGAGATGCGAGCATGACAAATCTAATTCTTGGTTCATTAGTCCGCCTGCACAAAGACGAGGCTGGCCAGGGCTTGATCGAGTACGTACTGATCATCGCGCTGGTGGCCTTCGCCGCTACGGCTGGAATGTCGAGCTTGGCGAGCGGCATGAATAGCGCTTTCACAGCGATTAGCACCATCCTCGGCAACTACATCACGTAGTTTGACGCCCATAACCCGGGTTCTGCTTGCCCTGCGCGCGCACGGCAGGGCAGCAGAAACCAGTTTTTGTTAAATGAGTCACAGCAGTGACCGGTGCGCCAGCTTGTCACTCCCGTGATGGTCCAAGAACAGCTATGGAAAGATATTTTTTGATTTGCGCTTTGGGCTTTGCCAGCGTGGGAGCGTTGAACGATATCCGTTCGGCCCGAATTCCCAACTGGCTGACCTACACCAGTCTCGCGGCCGCACTGGTCGTCCGAGGCGCAATTGCGGGATGGCCAGGACTTAGGAGTGGCCTTCAAGGCGTAGCACTTGCCGGTGGTCTTTTTCTCTTACTCTTCCTGTTGGGCGGCATGGGAGGAGGCGATGTCAAGTTGATGGCAGCGGTGGCCGGCTGGGCGGGGACGGCGCAAGTAGCAGCCCTCCTGATTGCCTCCGCTCTGGCCGGCGGAATTCTTGCGTTGGGGTACGTAGTGCTGGGAAAGCGAATCCATCGTACGGTCTTGAACATAGTGGAACTGACGCGGCATTACCTCAGTTCCGGGGTTCGTCCTCACCCGATTTTGAATATTCAAGATTCAGCTTCCATGCGAATTCCCTACGGGCTGGCAATCGCCCTTGGTACTTTGTTTTGCGTTGGCAATGCATTTTGGTGGAGGTGATTTACGGCTCTGCGTCGGGTAGTCATTGCGTTAATGATGGCCGCTATTTTGGCCGGCCTGGTTACTTATTACTTTAATAAGCGATTGCGCGCGAGCAACGCCCAGCACGGGATGACGCAAATCGTCGCCGCTGCTAACGAGCTCCCGGCAGGAATGCCGTTGACGACTAAGGATGTCGCCCTAGTGGATTGGCCGAGTAACCTACCACTTCCTGGCTCCTTCACGAAAGTGGAAGAAGTCCTCGGTCGGCCCTTGATTCACTCCATGGGCGCCAAAGAGCCGATCTTGAAGCGCGATGTGGGAGTTGAGGGATCAGGCATTGGGTTGTCAGGACGAATTCCGGAAGGAATGCGCGCGACCGCTGTCCGTTCCAATGAGATCGTGGGCGTGGCGGGATTTTTATATCCCGGATCCAAAGTAGATGTGCTTTGCACATACACTGTGCCAGGGACAAGTACTGGACCTGTGACGCAAACTGTCCTCCAAGACGTCGAAGTTTTGACCGCCGGTCAAACCGTCGAACCGGACCCAAGCGGAAAGCCGCAAACTGTGAACGTCGTAACGCTTTTGTTAAACCCGGAAGACTCGCAAAAACTGCAACTCGTCAGCTCACAAGGGGCAATCCAATTTGTATTGCGCAGCGGCGTCGATCGAAAGAGTGTTGATCTTCGGCCGACTCGGCTCGATGGTTTGGGTGGCACCGCACCTGTCGTGGTGCGCCCGACCCAAAAAATAGCCAGGCGAACAGCTGCTCCAAAGCCGCCGACAGTCTACGTTCTTGAGGTAATTCAGGGGACTAAGCGATCTGAGGCAAGATTCTGAGAACGCTGGACGGAGACGGTGAGGAGAAAATGAACATCTCAAAGTTGCCAACAATTTTAGTCTTGATTCTCGCGGCCGCGACACTTAGCTGGGCGTCGCAAGGCCAACCGCAGCAGAGTGCGGAGCCGCAAGCGCAAACCCAGCAAGAGCAGCCCGCGCCGCCGCCATCGCAACCAGAGCAGCCAGCTCCAGCTCCAACCCCATCGCAACAGCAGCAGCCCTCTCAAGCTCAAACTCAACAGGGGACCGCACCCTCGGAGGGGCAAACTCTCCACGTGCTGGTGGGCAAGTCAGTCGTGGTCAATGTGCAGGCGCCGCTGGTGCGGGTGCTCTCGAGTAACCCCGCAGCAGTTGAGACTATAGCGACGTCTCCAACTCAAGTTGTGGTGGAAGGCAAGTCGGCGGGAAGCAGTAGCCTCATCTTGTGGGACCAGAGTGGCAATTCTCAAATGCTGGATGTAGTTGTGGACGTGGACGTCACTGGACTGCGGGGCGCCATCGATCGCGGATATCCCAACCAGCACATAAACGTGCAGGCGGATGGCGGCAAGCTCATTTTGTCGGGCGTCGTCTCAGACCCTCGCGCTGTGGATGATCTGACAAAGATGGCGGGTTTTTATTCTCCCTCGGTGGTTAATTCCCTTTCGGTAGCGGCGTCTCACGATCCCCAGATATTGCTTGAAGTAAGGTTCGCCGAAGTTGATCGTACTCGTATCGATCAATTGGGCTTCAATATCTTAAGCACTGGTGCTACGAATACCGTAGGCACGATTTCGACGCAGCAGTTCGGAGGTCCTAGCCTTGTCTCTTCGGGCGGGACCATTGCGGGTTCGAAAGGCTCGCTAGGAATTTCTAACGTTCTGAATATTTTTCTGTTTCGTCCTGACCTCGATTTGGCAGCAACGATTGCGGATCTGCAACAGAGGAGCGTGCTGCAGATTTTGGCCCAACCGAATCTTCTCGCCATGAATGGCCAGAAGGCTAGCTTTCTTTCTGGCGGTGAGTTTCCATTCCCAGTGGTACAGGGAGGCGCCGCCGCCGGAGCGGTTACCATCCAATTCCGCCCCTTTGGAGTGAGACTGGACTTCCTGGGAACCATCGATCTTGAGCAGAACGTAGTGCGCCTTCATGTTGCTCCCGAAGTCAGCACCTTGGACTTCACCAACGCGGTATCCATTTCCGGTTTTGTAGTCCCCGCCCTTTCAACTCGGCGTGCGGAAACAGAAATCGAGCTCAAGGATGGACAATCGTTCGGAATTGCCGGACTAGTGGATCGTCGGGAGCAAGCACAATTTAGTAAGATTCCAGGGATTGGAGACATTCCGGTTCTTGGCCAGTTGTTCCGATCGAAAAGCGTCAATCGTAGCAATAGTGAATTGTTAGTCCTGGTCACGCCCCACATTGTCGACCCACTTCACAAAGAGACAGCGAAGCCGACAGGCCCCACGGGCCCCATTCCAGTAGTAGACAATAAAAAATTCGACAAGAACCTCAATAAGAGTACAAGCCCGGGAACGCCGCGATGAGTCATAGGTTAGAGATGAACGCGATGACAGCAAAAGATTCACTCAGCAGCATTTCACGGGAACGTTTTTCGCCCGGCGAACCTTTGACTTTAGTCGGGGTCTGCCTGGATGAAGACACGTGGGGGCTGCTGAAAGCGTTTGCCGAGCGTGCACCGCTTGCGTTGCGGGCAAATTTCGACAAGTACCAGGTGGCAGAAAATGATCCGGTCGCGGAATGGATCGGCAAACCGACACCGAATATCTGCCTTATAGATTTCGATAAGGACCGCCGGAGTGCGACGATCGTGGCCGAGAAGATTCACGCCAGCGCTCCTGAAACTGCCATCTTTGCAGTGTCAACCCACTCGCAGCCTGAACTGATCATTCAGAGCATGCGCAGCGGTTGCAGTGAATATCTGGTGAAGCCCATCGATCGCGAGCAAATCTTGAACGCCGTCGCACGTGTGGCAGGCCGGCGGAAAGAGAAGAAAGAAACCTTCAAGGCCCAGGTGATTGCGTTCGTCGGCGCCAAGGGTGGTTGTGGCGTGACCACACTTGTAACGCAACTCGGTGCCCTCCTCGCTAAGTCCTACTCAAGGAAGACGCTGATCATTGATCTGCACCCCGATATGGGAGATGCAGCTCTTTATCTGCGATTGACAAAGTACAATTACCATTCTTTTGAGCTGCTCGAGAATACCGACCGGTTGGATGCTGAATTCTTGCAGAGTTTTATACTCCAGCATTCGAGCGGGCTGGATGTGATTCCAGCTCCCGAGGCGGTTGAACCGGCGCATACCATCCCATCAAGTGCGATCGGTCACACATTTGATTTTCTTAGCTCACGCTACGAATTCGTTTTGGTTGATCTTCCCCCGGTATTAACCGCTGAGAGCCTGGAAGTAATCCGCTATTGCGATCAGTTGTATGTGATCACCATTGCTGAAGTTGCCGCTGTTCGCAATGTGGTCCGGCAACTGGATTACTTTCATCGCAAGGAAATATCTGAGGATCGAATCCGGGTAGTACTGAACCGTCATCAGAAACGGGCTCTCATAACCGACGAACAGATCGAAAAGGTTATCCGGCGAAAGATCTACTGGAAAGTACCAAACCAGTACGCTCACGTGGTGAAGACAATTCATGGTGGAGACCCGGTTGGGCAGCTCTCCAATTCCGGTGTCACTCTCAATCTCAACGAGTGGGCTGGTGCAATTGGCAGAAAGCCGGGCAGTGACGAAAAAAAGAAACAAGGCATCGGAATCTTAGGATTTTGGAACCGCTGAGGTCTGAGCAATCAGTGGGGAGGATCTATGTCTGAATTCAATCAAATCGTATCGCCGCTACCTGCGATTAATCCTGTGATCGGGGAAGAGAAGAAACGCGGGGGCATAAGTTTTAAGGTGTACCAAGAACTTAAATCGAGTGTGCACCGCGACCTTTTGAACAAAGTGGACCTGGAGAGGGTCGCCACCGTACGGGACGAGCGAACCCGCGCCCAGGCGCATGCGGTGATACAAGGATTGGTGGCAAGCCTCCAAACGCCCTTAAGCAGTCGCGAGAGAGAGCGCCTTTCGCTAGAGGTGTTGGACGAAGTCTTCGGGTTGGGACCACTCGAACCGCTGCTGCAAGATCCCGGGATAAATGACATCCTGGTAAACGGGCATCAACTCGTCTACGTCGAGCGAGCAGGCGTTCTAGAGGAAACCAACATACGATTTAAAGATAATGCGCATTTAATGCATATCATCGAAAAGATTGTCTCCGCGGTCGGACGCCGCGTGGACGAGTCCTCTCCCATGGTGGATGCCCGGTTGGCGGACGGCTCTCGAATCAATGCAATCATTCCACCGCTCGCGGTAGATGGACCCCATCTCTCGATTCGTCGTTTTGGTCATATTCCTATTGGTGAAAATGATTTGCTAGCGAGTCAGACCATAACGCCGCCGATTCTTGATTTGTTGAAAGGCGCAGTGAAGGCTCGGCTCAATATCGTCATTTCCGGGGGAACCGGCGCCGGTAAGACTACTTTGCTAAACGTGCTATCTGGATATATTTCCGATAAAGAAAGAATTGTCACAATTGAGGACTCGGCGGAATTACAGCTAAAGCAGCGGCACGTGGTCAGGCTGGAGTGCCGCCCCGCCAACATTGAAGGCGGCGGCGCAGTGAAGCAGCGTCAATTGGTCATTAACAGCTTGCGCATGCGCCCCGATCGGATTGTAGTCGGCGAAGTACGCGGCGAAGAAGCTTTAGATATGCTCCAGGCCATGAACACGGGCCACGATGGTTCCTTAACCACAATTCACGCGAACAGCCCACGGGATGCCGTCGCACGAATGGAAACCATGGCAATGATGGCCAATTTGAATCTCCCCGAAAAAGCAGTTCGGCGACAAATCGCCTCCGCCGTCACCATCGTGATACAGGTTTCGCGTTTTAGCGACGGAACGCGACGGGTGACTCATCTTACCGAAATCACGGGAATGGAAGAAGACGTAGTCAGTATGCAAGACATCTTCGTCTTCGAGAAGCACGGAATCTCATCCGACGGCCGCGTTCTGGGGACATTCACTGCGACCGGCATTCGGCCTAAATTCGCCGATAAGTTGACCGCATCAGGCATCTCGGTTCCTGGATCGTATTTTGAACATTCACTGAGCATTTGAGAAGGTTCCCATGGCTGCCATGATTTTGTTCGTATTCGTTTTGGCGCTGAGTTTCGGAGTATTGGTCTATTTCCTTAGGCCGACTCCGACAGAGGCCGCCGTTCAGCAGCAATTGGCTGGAATCGATGCAGGTCGTGCGACTGGCAACGATGCGACTACGATCGTAAGGGAGCAAGGCTTTAGCGCCAACCCAGTTTTCAATGATCTGATAAAGGATTTGCCTGGATCTCGCTCCCTCTTACGCTTGATAAGGCAAGCGGGACAAAACTGGCAGGTAGGTTCCGTATTTCTTTTTTCAATTTTGGCCGTCTTGCTTGGATTCTGGCTCGCGTCGCTCATTGTCTCCAATCTCGTCCTCGATGTGATAGCAGCAATCACGCTGGCACTTTCGCCGTATATCTACCTCTACATCGTAAGGTCAATCAGGTTCCGGCGTTTCGCGAACCTGCTTCCCGAGGCGGTTGATCTGATGGCCCGAGGGCTGCGGGCCGGCCATGCCGTTACTGCGGTGCTGGAAATGGTGGGCCAGGAGGTTGCCGAGCCGGTTGCTTCAGAGTTCCGGGCTGTGCATGAAGAACAGGTCTTAGGACTCACCATGCGGGATGCGATGTTAAATCTTGTGGAGCGCGTGCCGCTTGACGATGTCCGGTTCTTGACCACGGCGATACTCCTGCAAAGAGAGACGGGTGGGAATCTAGCTCAGATTTTGGACAAGACCGCGGCTGTGATGAGAGAGCGGTCCCGTTTGCGCGGACAGCTCAGAATTTATACCGCTCAAGGCCGCATAACTGGCTGGATCCTGTGCATCATGCCCTTTGTTATGTTCGGCGTGCTAAGCGCGGTTAATCGGAGCTACGAGAAGATATTGTTTACAGATCCGACCGGGCTGCACATGCTTTATTTCGGCCTCATCATGATGATCATTGGCATTCTGATCATTCGCAAAATCATTAACGTGAAGGTTTGAAATTTATGACACTCCCTTTGATTCTCGGGTTGGTTTTATTCTTAGGGCTCGTTCTGCTGTTTCTGATGTTGTTGCCGGTTTCGTCGGTTGAAGGCACCCTGCTCGAAGAGGTGGCCAGGGAATCACGTCGCGCGGATGAAAAGAAGGGTCACGGAGTCTTGGACGTCGACTTCCTAGCGAAACCGTTTGTGTTGCTTCGCAGACTGGTATCCGCCGAGCCCAGCCCCGATCTTACCCGAAGGCTGATGCTCGCCGGCTATCGTAAGCCCGCGCACGCTGATATTTTTTTGGGGGCGAGAATTGCTGTGCCCGCATTGGCCGCATTGGCGGTAGCTGTTTTCATCGAGCAGAATACACTTTTATTTCTGATGCTGGCGCTCGTAATCGGTTTCTATCTCCCCGACTTTTGGCTCTCCCATGCCATCCAGAAAAGAAGGGACCAAATCAAGTTGAGTCTTCCTGATGCATTAGACATGTTGGCAGTCTGTATGGAGGCCGGCTTGGGTTTGGATCAGTCGATTGTGCGGATAGGTCATGAATTTGGCATAAGCCACCCTCAACTTAGCGAAGAGTTTCTGCAGGTCAACTTTGAACAAAGGGCGGGTGTGCCGCGGCTTGCGGCCTGGAAATCTTTTGCGGATCGCGTCAACATCGAGAGCGCACGTTCTTTTGTAGCCATGCTCATTCAAACGGATCGCTTCGGCACTCCCCTCTCTAAGTCTTTGGGAGCTTTTTCCGAGGCGTTGCGAACTCAAAGAAGACAGCACGCGGAAGAAATGGCAGCGAAGACTACCATCAAGCTCGTGCCTCCACTTGTGTTCTTCATTTTTCCGGCAATGGGGGTGGTTACCGTGGGACCCGCGGTGGTAACAGTCATGAAAAACATGAGGCACCTGGTTTGAGAACAACGTCAGGTGCCGGTTCTTCGATGAGCGGAAATCATTTGCATAGAGCTGGACGAAGTCAAACTAAGTTGCATAGTGAGGAAATCGTGACGGGCAAAGATCGTGGTCACGTATTTGTGTACAACCAGACCAAAGAGACTTTTCTCGCCTTTCGGGTTAAGGTCGCTGACACTGTTTTGGGTCGGATGACAGGTTTGTTGGGAAAGAAATCGCTTAATCCGGATAGTGGTCTTTGGATTGTGCCTGCAAATGCGGTGCATACAATCGGCATGCTCTTTGCCTTTGATTTGGTGCTGATCGACAAAGACTTCAGAGTGGTCGGTACAAGGGAATTAGTCAGACCCTTGAAGATTACGCGGCCTAACTTTCGTGCTGAGAGTGTGCTTGAACTGCCTGCTCATACGATTTTCAGGAGCCGGACGGAGGTAGGGGATCAACTTGTAATTGAACGTTACGAAGCGAAAAAGAGCGCCCAGCGGGATTTAGAGGAACAACAGGCCGAGTTCACACGGCAAACCTCTTAAACGCTGCCTGCTCCAACATTGCATGTCGGCCACGTTCCTCATGATTGCACTCCTTTTCGCCGATTGGATAGAGTTTTCCCCACCGACAACTTTCCGTTT